>NZ_BAAGXT010000009.1:0-172154 GCF_054779695.1 Nocardiopsis coralliicola
CGCACCGCGGCTGCCGCCTCCGGCGGCCCGCCCGGCAGCGCGCCCGCGCCCTGTGGCGTCGGCCACTGCCGCCGCCCGCGCCCGGGCACTCGCAGCGCCGGACGGGCAGACCGAAACCCCCGCCGCTGCCGGGGCCGCGGCCGCCGGAACACCCCGGGCCCATCCGCACGGCCACCGCACACACGCCCGCCCACCCTGTCCACAATGTGGGAACGGACGTCTCATAGTTCGGTTCGCGTGCCTAGGATCAGCGGGTAACGACCACGCAATGGGAGGTTCAGGGCCGTGACCACGCAACCGGAGGCGGCGGACCGCGGGCGCGCGGCTGCGCCTCCGCCCCCGCAGCAAGAGCCGCCCGTGAACAGCAGGGGGCGCGTGGTCGTCGCCAGCCTCGTCGGCACGAGCATCGAGTTCTACGACTTCTACGTGTACGCGACGGCGGCGGTGCTGGTCTTCCCCTACCTCTTCTTCCCCGAGGGCGACGCCACCGCGGCCACGCTGCAGTCGTTCGCCACCTTCGCGATCGCGTTCGTGGCGCGCCCGGTCGGCTCGATGCTGTTCGGCCACTTCGGCGACCGGGTGGGCCGCAAGGCGACGCTCGTCGCGTCGCTGCTCACCATGGGCATCTCCACGGTCCTCATCGGCGTGCTGCCCGGCTACGCCCAGATCGGCGTGGCAGCGCCGCTGCTGCTGGCGCTGTGCCGGTTCGGCCAGGGACTGGGGCTGGGCGGCGAGTGGGGCGGCGCCGCGCTGCTCGCAACGGAGAACGCGCCCCGGCGCAAGCGCGCGCTGTACGGCACGTTCCCGCAGCTGGGCGCGCCCATCGGGTTCTTCCTCGCCAACGGCGTCTTCCTGCTGCTCACGCTGGGCCTGGACGACGACGCCTTCCTCTCGTGGGGCTGGCGGGTGCCGTTCCTGCTGTCGGCGGTGATGATCGCGGTCGGCCTGTGGGTGCGGTTGAAGCTGCACGAGACGCCGTCGTTCACCAAGGCCCGCGACGCCGGCCGCATCTCGCGCGCACCGCTGATCGACGTGTTCCGCACCAGCAGCGGCGCGGTCGTGCTGGGGACGCTGATCATGGTCGCCACCTACGTGCTCTTCTACCTGACCACCGTCTTCTCGATGTCGTACGGCACCAGCCCGGGCGGCCTCGGCTACTCCTACACGCCGTTCCTGCTGATGCTGCTGGTCGGTGTCGTCTTCTTCGGCGTGTTCACGCCGGTCGCCGGACTGGTCGCGGACCGGTTCGGGCGGCGCCCCACGCTCATCTGGGTCACCGCGGCGATCATCGTGTTCGGCGTGGTGATGGGCCCGATGCTGGACAGCGGCTCGACGCCGCTGGTGCTGCTCTGCCTCATCGTCGGCCTGTCGCTGATGGGCCTGACCTTCGGCCCGATGGGCGCGCTGCTCCCCGAGCTGTTCCCCACGCAGGTCCGCTACAGCGGGGCCTCCATGGCCTACAACCTCGGCGGCCTGCTGGGCGCCTCGCTCGCTCCCTACGCCGCAACGTGGCTGGAGAGCCGGTACGGCCTGCCCGCGGTCGGCGGCTACCTGGTCGCCGCTGCAGTGGTGACCCTGGTCGCTCTGCTCATCGCGCGGGAGACCCGGGACACCGACCTCGACGCGGCCGAGGTGCGCTGAGCGTTCGGCGCCCCGGCGCACTCCGCGCCAGGAACCGTCTCCGCTGCTGCCGCCGTCCGGCTGCCCACCGGGCGGCGGCAGCCGCCGCTGACCGGGCGCGCTCCGCCTCCGTCCCTGGCTGCAGCTCCGCTGCCGAGCAGGCACTCCTGACCGGTGGGCCCCACCACACCCTCGCGGTGCCCGCACAGACGGAGCAACCCGACGGCAGACGCACCGCGCGCTCCGTCAGGCCCCCTGTACCGCGGCAGTCTCCGGCTCCGGCGCGATGCGGCTGGCCAGAGGGCCGCGGTGCCCGGACCGCCCCGTCCGCGGGGCCGGTTCTGCACCGCATACCCTGAAGGCATGCGTTTCCTGCCCATCGCCGTCGCCGCGGTACTCGACCTGCTGAGCGTCGCCGCGTTCGTCACCATCGGCCGCCAGTCGCACGAAGAGGCCGCGTCGCTCGCCGGGACCCTGGGTACCGCCTGGCCCTTTCTGGTTGCGCTCGCCGCCGGGTGGGTCGCCTTCCGCGCCTGGCGCTCACCGTTCAGCGTCGTGTGGACCGGTACCGGAATCTGGGCGGTGACCGCGGCCGGCGGCCTGGCGCTGCGCGCGCTGTTCACGCCGGACAGCGCCCCGCTCTCCTTCGCCCTGGTCACGGCGGTGTTCCTCGGCGGAGCGATGATCGGCTGGCGCGAGCTCTCGCGGCCGTTCCGGATGGGCCGCGGCCGGGCAGCGGGCGCCACGCAGGCCGACCCCGCCGAGCCGGCGGACCCGGACCCGGCTTCGGGGGAGGAGCCGGCGCGGCGCGCGGAGGACTCCTCCTCCTGACGCCCGCCGCGTGACTCCCGCACCCCCGCCTCCCGGACCGGAGCCCGACCCCTGGGGCACCCTGCCGCCCCCAGAGCGGGAGGTCCTCGTCGTGGTCCGCAGCGTGCCCGCCGCCAGCCGCCTGCTCGACGCCGTGCACGTGTTCGACGGCGACGACCGGGTCAGGCTCACGTTCGCGGTCAGCCCCGGTTCGGTCTCCGAGCCGGGGATCGCTCCGATGCTGCAGGCAGCAGGCGTCGGGGAGGTCCTGCCGTTCGACCGGGCCGTCACCGAGCGGGAGCGGTTCGGACTGGCCCTGGCCGCGTCGGCCAAAGACGGCCTGCACGCGCTGCGGCCGGGCGAAGGCGGGCCTCCCCTGCTGCTGATGCCGCACGGCGCCGGCCACAACCGGCTGGTCGACGCGCTGCCCGGTGACCTGTCCACCGCGTCCGGGCTGGCACCGGAGCAGCTGCTGCACGCCGGGCAGCCCCTGCCGACGGCGCTCGCCGTCTCGCACCCCGAGCAGATCGGGCGCCTGCACGCCCACCCCGCGCTGCGCCGCGTGGACGCCGAAGCCGTGGGCGACGTGACGTTCGACCGGCTGGCCCTCAACGAAGGCCGCCGCGACCGGTTCCGCGCCGCCCTCGGCGCCGGCCCGGGTCAACGGCTGGTGGTGGTGTCGTCCACCTGGAACCGGGATTCCCTGCTGGGTTCGGGGCGGGACGCACTCCGCCGCCTGCTCGCGCAGCTGCCATCAGACCGCTACCGGATCGCGCTCGTCGCCCACCCCAACGTGTGGGCGCGGCACGACCCGCACGGGCTGCAGCGGATCCTCAGCGACGAACTGGCCGCCGGCCTGGCCCTGGTCGATCCGTTCCAGGGCTGGCAGGGCGCGCTGATCGCGGCCGATGCGGTGGTGGGCGACCACGGCTCGACGACCTACTATGCGGCGTCCCTCGGCCGGCCGGTGCTGCTGGCCGCGTTCGGGCGGGACGAACTCGACCCCGCGTCGCCGCTGCACGCCTTCGCGCGGCGGGTCCCCGGACTCGACCCGCGCGGCGACGTCCGCCGCGCCATCGAAGCCGCTCTTGAGGCGCCGCCGCCGGATACCCGCCCCCTGCTCATCGCGCACCCCGAGCGAGCCGCGGAGCGGCTCCGCGCCCTCTGCTACCGGCTGCTGGAACTCGCGCCGCCGGAGCGGCCGGCCGGGGTGCGGCCGCTGCCCGACCCGACGCAGTTCTCGGGTGAAGCCACCGCGTGGCGGGTCGCGGCTCCGCTGGAGGGCGGCGACCGCGGCGCCCCGGTCCTGCGCCCCGAGCTCTATCCCGCCGCGGTGTCCTCGGCGCGCCGCGGGCCGCTGGTGGTGAGCACCGAAGACACCGCCCCGGCCCGGCGCGACTCAGCGGCGGTCCTCCTCCGCCCCCGCCCGATCCCCGAGCCCGAGGCCGCGGCCTGGGCCCGCGAAACCCTGGACCGCCACCCTCTGGCATCCGCCGCCATCGCCGTCCTGTCCCCCCGCGACTTCCTCATCGCCCCCGCCGGCTCCGCGCAACTCCGCCTCCGCGCCGACACGCCGGCCGCCCCGACCTCCATCGCCGCCGCCACCGCCGCCTGGCACCCCCGCGACCCCGACCTCGCCACCTGGCGCGCCAAGGGCGCCGTCCTCCGCCTCCCCACCGGGGACCTGCTTTTGGGAGCACCCCCCCCCGCATGATTGAGGGATTCTCAGGGGCACACCGACTCTGGGGTCCGGAACGGCACCGCAGCTCCGTCCCCCACCGCGGACTCCGCACACCGGCCTCAACCGGCCACCGCAAGAACGTGGCGGCGCGACTGCCCCTAACCTGTCGCCCGGCCCGCCTCCGGCCGAGTCGTCGCAACTGCTAACCCCGGTCCTTCACCGCGCCCCGCTCCCGCGCCGCGTTTCGGGCCGGTCACACTCAGCTCCCTGCCGCCACAGGCCCCTGTATTGCACCCGCCTCATCGCCTTTTCGGCGCATTCGCGCCTTCCGGTGTACGCGTTCCTCTTCCATGCTCACTGTGCCGACTCCCCGCACGAGACGAGGTGGATTCGATGCCGACGCCGTCGCCCGCAGATTTCTTCCAGAGGATCGCCGGTCAACGAAATTTCTCCTTCTCGTCCGGTCAAGAGCTCGCAGCAAGTACGGAGCTGGCCGCGACACGCGAAGATGAGAAACGACGAGCCGAAGGAAGAATCGCTCTGCGAAGGCCACCCCGGCTCGTTCCTGTTCCCGAGTGCGCGCGCTCCTCCTCAGCCGGCCCCCTTTGCCCCGTGGGACGTCCTCCACTTCCTCGGAAAGGCCATTGCACTCGACCGCCGCGGTGCGGCCCGGGGCATGGCCGAACACTGGGCCTGCTTGAAGTACATTCCCGCCCTGACCGGGAACGAGCGCGGTTTCCTCGGGCTGTCGGAAGAGGGCCGCAGTCCGCAGCAGGAGCACCTGGGGACCCAAGCACGAGAGCTGGGAAAAGCGTTCGGGGTGACACTGGTGCGCCATGTCCTGGAGAAACGACATCCCAGGTGTTCCGTCACGATCGTGCCCGCCGATTCTGTGCTCCTTGCGGGCTGGAAGTCGCTGACATCGCGGAAAGGCCACAGGCCCCGCGCCTACCGCCCCCAGTTCTTTGCCGAGGCATGGCAACCGGGCGAGCGTTCGCGGATCTATCCGGTGGTACTGCTCGGCAACCATTCTCCGCGATCTGAAGCAGCCAAGCAGCTCGCGACCGCATCGGTCCACGCGGAGACCGTCCATATCGGCCCGTGGGGACCAACACCAGCGCTCATCTGCAGCACCAGCCTGCGTCCGCGCAAGGGCCCGCTCACCACCAACGCGCTTGAAGCGCCCGGCGAGTCGGGGTGGATCTCCGCAACCGCTCCCCCCGACCTCTCCTCACCGCCCGCAGAAGTCAACTTCCCTCCGGAAGTCCGTCCGCAGAGCTTCACGGCAGCAGAAGAACCGGAAAGCATCCATGGATTCCATATCCCGCCGGAAGACTATTCGTGGCTGCAGAAGGCTGTGGCCTACACGCAAGCCGCTGCGGTGTCCGCTTTCGCAGGGGATGGCCCGCTGGCGTCCCGCTACCTGACCGAGCGCCAGGGACGGAAGTACTTCGCGGCGAGTCTGCACGCGGCTATGGGCAGCACCCAGGACACAGACCGGGTTGTGGACGGGGTGACCTACCGCGGAACCGACACTGTGTTCCGCCTGGCTGGGAGACGCGTCGAGGCGTTCTCTGGTGTAGCCGAGCCGGTGTTCGCAACCCTCGGGCCCGGTCGAAATGGTCCCGCCGGGCCCGAAGTGCCGGCGTTCCGCGAGGCGCTGTACGCGTGGGCGCCGCCGCAGGCCGGGGTCTTCTGGGCCGGCGGTGAGGCCGGGCTGGTCTCGGTGCACCCGGACGGCACGGTGCTCTCCCTCCGGGTGATGGGGTGACGCGCTCAGAACCCCAGGTCATCGCGGAGGTGGGGCGCGGAGACGTGATGGGCGCTGTAGATGCGGAGGGCTTCGGCGCCCCAGGTCTGGGCGTCGGGTGAACCGAGAGTGCGGGCGGCACGGGCGACGAGGGAGAGCGCGTCGGCGCGGCGGAGCGGCGCCGCGTCGGAACCGAGCTCGCGGACCAGATACACGCCGATGCCGAGGGCCCGGTCAACTCCGCCGGCAGCCAGCAGGGCCTCGCCGAGGCGGACGGCGACGCGGAGGTAGAGCGAGCGCCAGTCCCCGCTGTCCGGGTGGAGCTCCAGCTCGGCGGCAGCGGCCTGTTCAGCGGCTTCCAGTTCGGCCACCGCGTGCGCCGCGTCAGTGCCCAGGAGAAAGAGCCCCAGCTGGTAGCGGCTGAGCACCGTACCGCGCACGTTGCCCAGGCCGTCGTGGACCTGCCGGGTCTCGGTGATGTCCCGCACTGCCTCGCTCCGGCGCCCCGTCCGGTGGTGCAGCAGGGCACGCGTCTCCAGCACTGCGGCACGGGTGAACGCGTCCCCCGACCGCTCAGCGCAGTCCAGCGCCGCTGCCAGCTCGTCCTCGGCCGCCGCGGGGTCGCCGGCGTCGAGCAGCGCGCGGCCGCGGTAGTTGCGCATCCGGGCTTCGGCCTGCGGGTCGCCGAGGTAGGCCGCGTCCTCGGCGGCGCAGCGGTACACCTCGGCGGCGAGGCCGTTCTGGCGCTGGTCGTGCAGGAACGGCCAGAGCGACTCCGCGATCAGCAGGGCGTCAGCGGTACGCCCGAGATCACGCGCCGTACGCAGGAGGAACCGCGCGGCTCCCGCTGCCTCCCTGACCCAGGCGCGGACCGCAGCAGCGTCCGCGCGCTTCGCTCCGGCCGCACCGAACGGCGCGGCGTAGCCGCCGGATATGCGGTCCGCAGCAGTGTCCCCGCGGTCGGCGGTGACGCGGCCGCGCCGGCCGGCGACGGAGCGGTCCGCGTGGGCGAACGCCGCCGCATAGAAGTCGAGCACGCGAGCGCGGTCGCGGATCCGTTCCGCGTCGGGCCGTGCGGCCGACCGGGTGCGCGCATCGGCGCGCATCACGGGCTCCCAGCGGTGGCCGCCCCCGTCGCGCGCGACGAGGCAGCGGCCAACGAGTTCGGCGAGGGCGCGGCGGGCCGCAGCCGCAGACCCCAGCAGCGCCGCCGCGAGCCCGACCGGGATCTCCGTCCCCGGGCTCTCCCCCAGCGCCACGTAGAGCTCTGCCGCCTCCTCCGAAAGGTGCCGGACACCGAGGGCGATGAGGTCTTCGACGCTGGGGCCGGCCTCGGGCGCACCTCCCATCAGGGCGAGTTCGGTGTCGATGCGCTCGGCGGCGCTCAACCGCTCGGCCACTGCGGCGACCTCCGCCCCGTCGCCGATTCCGGCGAGGAAGGCGCCGACGATGCGCAGCAGTTGCGGCAGACCGCCGCAGCGCTGGATGAGCAGTCGCACCTTCTCCTGGACTTCGGGGGCGTCGATCAGCGCGGCCAGCGGCCCGCCGCCGGCGTCGAACCCGCGCAGGAGCTCCAGTGCGTGCTCTTCCCCCAGTCCGGGAAGCCGGATGACCGGGACCTGCCGGTCCGCCAGGTCCTTGTGCGGCGCAGTAGGGCCGGAGGTGACGAAGGAGCGGCCCGTGGCGATGAGCAGGCTGCCCGGGCCGGGCTCGAATGCGGCGACCTCGGCGCCGCTGACCACTCCGTCGACGATGATGACGGTGGCATGGCGCGAGGTGATCTCGTGGAACTTGCTCCGCCGCGCCTGCAGGCCTTCGGGGATCCGCTCCGCCGGCAGGTGCAGCCGCCGGAGGAACTCGCCGAGGGCGTCGGCAAGGTGGACCTGCTCCTCCACCACGCCCGGGGCGGCAGCCGGGTCTGCACCGCCGGTCCCGTCGGCTGCGCCGCCGATCGCGCCGGAACCGGACTGGGCGCGCGAGGCGTCGAGGTCGACGTACAGCCCGAACGGCGGAGTCCCGGCCGCCTCGGCGATGAGCCGGCGCGCCGTCAGCGACACCTCCAGCGCGAGGGTGGTCTTGCCGGCTCCCGCCGATCCGTACAGATAGGTGACCGCGGGCCGACCGGCGAGAACCCGGTCGCGCACCTGGCCGAGCAGCCGCTCCTGCGCGCCCTGGTGGTTGACGAAATCGCCGAAGAAGTCGGTGCGGATGTCCCACACCGGCTCCGGCAGCGGGGCGGTGCCGGAGTTGAGGTACACGTCCCTGGCATGGTCCAGCTGGACGGCGACACCGCCGTCGCCCACGTCGCCGATCGTGTTGGCGGTCCTGCGGTGCTCGTCGTGCGGGGCCACGGCTAGGGGAGCCTCCTCGCGCATCGGGGGGTGTGCGCCGATCCTACGCAGCGTGCACGGAGTACCCCGGTCCGGGCTCGCCGGTGGCCGCATGCGGACGGCGCCATGGAACACGCAGGGTTGCCGTGCAGGTCGGCGCGGGTTGCTGCCGCGGCAGCCAGGAGCACCCCGAGGCCGCCCGGGGCAGCCCGGTGTACCGCTGCGGCGCGCGGGAAGTCCAGCTGTGGAGAGCCTCCGGACACGCCTTCCCTGAAAGGAACCCCGTGGACGAGTTCACGCTGGCCATCGCCGGCGCCGTCGCCGGCAAACTCACCGAGTCGGCCACCGAGAGCGTCCGGGACGGGGCGAAGGCGCTGCGCCGCGCCCTCCGAGCGCGCTTCACCGCGAGGAAGGACGCCGAAGGGGACGAGGCACTGGATGACGCGCTCGCATCGCAGGGCGCCGACGCGGCGGAGGTCCAGGTTCTGGCCGGACACGTCACCGCAGCGGTCGAGGCCGATCCGGAGATCGCCCGCCTGGTCGAGGAGCTCCGCCCGCACCTCACCGCCTCGCAGACCACCGTCACCAACACCATCAACGGCAAGGTCACCGGCACGGCCTTCCAGGCGGGCACCGTCCACGGCGACGTCACCCTCGGCCGGTAGCCAGCCGGCTCTCCCGGCGTTCGGCGCGGCGCAGGAGCGCCGCCCCTCCGCTGCCGCCGCGGTGGCTCCGCCGAACTCAGCGCGGTCCCTCAAACCGCCACGGCCGGCTCCGGTCGTCCACCGAGTGCGGCCCGCGCCCCGCGGCGGCGGTGCCCACGCATGCACGGCGTGGGAGTGTGGCGGTCCACGAGAGAGGCGGGGCGCATGGCGGATGCAGCAGGACCGCGCGGGGCAGGGTTCTGGCGGTCGGTGAACCGGGTGGTGCGGCCGGTACTCCGGAGCCGCTCCGGGCTGCTGCCCAGCGGGCTGATGCTGGTCCGCTACTCCGGGCGGCGCTCCGGCCGCGGCTACGAGATCCCCGTCCTCGGGTACCGGCGCGAGCCCGGCGAGGTGTGGGCCTTCGGCGCGCGGCGCGGCTGGGTCTCCAACCTGCGCGGCGGCCACCCGGTCCGGCTGGTACTCGGCGGGCGGGAGTTCGAAGCCGTCGGCGAGGCCGTGGAGGATCCCGAGGACGTCGCCGGCCTGCTGGCGGAGCTGGCGGAAGGCTTCCCCGCCTCCTCGCCCCGCCGCATGCTGCTCGGGCTGCCGCGCGGGCGCACCCCCAGCCGGGAGGAGTACCTCGCGGCGGCCGCGTCCACCCGCATCGCCCGGTTCCGGATTCGCCGGGACAGCGCCCCCGCACGATCAGCCGGCAGCCCCGCCGAACAGGGGTGATGCACGGGAGCTATCGGCACTGGACGCCCCGGGCCCGCACGGTGCGCAGCGGTTGCCGGGGGCGGCGGGCACCGCTACGGCGCCGTCGCCTCGCCCTCCGCGGACGTCCTCTGGCCGGATACATGCTGGTCGAAGACGTGGGCCCGGACCCAGGCGTGCATGGCGACCGCGGCCGCCGCGCCCGCGTTGATGGAGCGGGTCGAGCCGAACTGCGCGATCGACAGGACCGCGGTGCAGACCGCGCGGACCTCCTCGGAGAGCCCTGGGCCCTCCTGGCCGAAGACGAGCACGCACTCCCGCGGGAGCGGCCACGTCTCCAGCGGCACGGCGCCCGGCAGGTTGTCGATCCCGATCAGCGGCAGCCCGCGCTCGCCCGCCCAGTCGACGAGTTCCCGGGTGCCCGGGTGGTGCAGGACGTGCTGGTAGCGGTCGGTCACCATCGCGCCCCGGCGGTTCCAGCGGCGCCGCCCCACGATGTGCACGGCGCGGGCGTTGAAGGCGTTGGCGGTGCGCACCACGGAGCCGATGTTGAAGTCGTGCTCCCAGTTTTCCACCGCCACGTGGAAGGAGTGCCGGTGCAGGTCGAGGTCTGCCACGATCGCCTCGTGCCGCCAGTACCGGTAGCGGTCCTCGACGTTGCGGCGGTCGCCGGCGGCGAGCAGCTCGGGGTCGTACCGCTCGTCGGCGGGCCATGCGCCCTCCCACGGTCCGACGCCGACCCCGTCCGCTCCGGGCTCTGCCGCGCTCACCGCATCGGCTGCCGGAACCGCCGGAGGCGGCGCTGACTGGCGGGGCGCGGCGTCGGGGTGCTGCACGTTCACGCTGACCAGCTTAGGGCGTGCTGGGTGGGCAACTGCCCTGCTGCGCACCACCCCGGCACGCTCCTCGCGGAGTTCTCCTCTCCTCGACAGGGAACACCCGCCCTGACTCCGCCGTCGGCCGTGCGACGGGTGCACTGCCGGCACCGCTCGCGGCAACGCCACCCAACACGCCCTGGACGCTGCCGCAGGCCGCCCGGCCGCGGCCGTTTCCGGCCAGCCGACGCGGCGCCCGGGGGCAGCAGCCGTCCCTTTCCTATGCTGGGGCGGCGTATGACGCCGAGAACCCAGTCGACACTCCAGAGGGCGAGCATGGCCGAGACCTCCGCGTTCACCATCCGCACCGCCACCTCCGATGACGTGCCCGGCATCGCCCGCGTGCTGAGCCGCGCCTTCCGCGACGACCCGCTCTGGGTCTGGATGTTCCCCGACCCGGAGACCCGGATCGCGCGCAGCGCCCGCTTCGCCGCAATCCAGATGGGCCACTGGTACATCCCGGCGGGCACGGCCGAGGTCGCCGTCTCCGCGGAGCCGGGTCCGGTCGTCCGCGGCGTCGCCGTGTGGACGCCGCCCCAGACGCAGGCACCGTCCGGGCCCGCGCTGCTGCGGTCGCTGCCGCACCTGCTGGAGCTGCTCGGGCCGGCGACGTTCGGACGCATGCCGCTGCTGCTGGCCGAAATCGGCGCCCACGCTCCGTCCGAACCGCACCGCCGCCTCGAATACCTCGCGGTCGACCCGGTCGCCCAGGGCCGCGGGATCGGTGCGGCGCTGCTGCACGCCGGGCTGTCCCGCGCCGACTCCGCCGGGGAGCCGATCGCGCTGGAGACGTTCGTGGAGGAGCGCACCGGCTTCTACGCCCAGCGCGGCTTCGCCACCAAGGCACACATCTCCGGCGGCGACGGCGACCGGCCGGAGCTGTGGACCATGGTCCGCCCCACCGGCATCTGAGCGCTGCCCGCCGCCGGAGCGCAGCACCGGCAGGGAACACGGCGAGGGCCGCCCCCGGTGGGGGCGGCCCTCGCTGCGGTGCCATCGGAGGCGGCGGTCCGCTGCGCGGCTGCCGCTCCTCAGGGGACTACTCCGGCTTGCTGCTCGCCAGTGCGCCCAGCAGGTCGCGGTTCATCTCCGAGATGGTGTCCAGCGGGATGCCCTTGGGGCAGACCGCGGCGCACTCGCCGATGTTGGTGCAGCCGCCGAAGCCCTCTTCGTCGTGCTGGTTGATCATGTTGATCACGCGGGCCTCGCGCTCCGGCTGCCCCTGCGGCAGGCTCCCCAGGTGGGTCACCTTGGCCGCGGTAAAGAGCATGCCGGAGGCGTTCGGGCAGGCCGCGACGCAGGCGCCGCACCCGATGCAGGTGGCGGCGTCGAACGCGCGGTCGGCGTCGGCCTTCGGCACCGGGGCGGCGTGCGCGTCCGGCGCGGTGCCGGTGGGCGCGCTGATGTAGCCGCCGGCCTGGATGATGCGGTCGAACGCGCCGCGATCGACCACGAGGTCGCGGACGACCGGGAACGCGCCGGCGCGCCACGGCTCGATGGTGATCTCGTCGCCGTCGTTGAAGCTGCGCATGTGCAGCTGGCACGTCGTGGTGTTCTCGGGGCCGTGGGCGACGCCGTTGATCACGACGCCGCAGGCGCCGCAGATGCCTTCGCGGCAGTCGTGGTCGAAGGCGACCGGGTCCTCGCCGGCGAGCGTGAGCTTCTCGTTGAGGACGTCGAGCATCTCCAGGAAGGACATCTCGGGGCTGACGTCTTCCACCTTGTAGGTGGCCATCCGGCCCGCGTCGTCCTTGCCCTTCTGGCGCCACACGCGCAGGGTGATGTTCACTTGTAGCTCCGCTGCTTCATCTCGACGTACTCGTACTCCAGCGCTTCCTTGTGCAGGACCGGCGGCGTGCCGTCCCCGGCGAACTCCCAGGCGGCGACGTAGGCGAACTCGTCGTCGTGGCGGAGCGCCTCGCCGTCCTCCGTCTGGCTCTCGCTGCGGAAATGCCCGCCGCAGGACTCGCGCCGGTGCAGCGCGTCGATGCACATGAGCTCGCCGAGCTCCAGGAAGTCGGCCACCCGGCCGGCCTTCTCCAGCGCCTGGTTGAGCTCGTCGTTGCTGCCGAGGACCTTGACGTTCGTCCAGAACTCCTGCTTGAGCTCGCGGATCTTGTCGATCGCCTTCCGCAGGCCCTCTTCGTTGCGCTCCATCCCGCAGTACTCCCACATGATGTGGCCGAGTTCCTTGTGGATGGAGTCGACGGTGCGCTCGCCGTCGATGGACAGCAGTGTCTCGATGCGGGACCGGACGGCGTCGGCGGCCTCCCGGGCCTCCGGCGTCTCCTCGGTGAGCTCCTCGAACGGGCCCCCGGCGAGGTAGTCGTTGATGGTGTTGGGCAGCACGAAGTAGCCGTCGGCCAGGCCCTGCATCAGCGCGCTCGCGCCCAGGCGGTTGGCGCCGTGGTCGGAGAAGTTGGCCTCACCGGTCACGAACAGGCCGGGGATGCTCGACTGCAGGTCGTAGTCGACCCACAGGCCGCCCATCGTGTAGTGCACGGCCGGGTAGATGCGCATCGGAACCTCGTAGGGGTTCTCGCCGGTGATGCGCTGGTACATGTCGAACAGGTTGCCGTACTTGGCCTCGACCGCCGGGCGGCCCAGCCGCTTGATGGCGTCGGCGAAGTCCAGGTAGACGCCCAGGCCGCCGGGGCCGACGCCGCGGCCCTCGTCGCAGACGTTCTTCGCGGCGCGCGAGGCGATGTCGCGCGGCACGAGGTTGCCGAAGGAGGGGTAGATGCGCTCCAGGTAGTAGTCGCGCTCGTCCTCGGGGATCTCCCGCGGGTCGCGGGCGTCGCCGCCCTCCTTGGGCACCCAGATGCGGCCGTCGTTGCGCAGCGACTCGCTCATCAGGGTCAGCTTGGACTGGTAGTCGCCGCTGACCGGGATGCAGGTCGGGTGGATCTGCGTGTAGCAGGGGTTGGCGAAGTGCGCACCCTTGCGGTGCGCGCGCCAGGACGCGGTGACGTTGCAGCCCATCGCGTTGGTGGAGAGGAAGAACACGTTGCCGTAGCCGCCGGTGGCGAGCACGACGGCGTCGGCGAAGTGGGTCTCGATCTCGCCGGTCACCATGTCGCGGGCGATGATGCCGCGGGCGCGGTTGTCCTTGACGATCACCTCGAGCATCTCGTGCCGGGTGTTCATCTCGACGGTGCCGGCCGCGATCTGCCGCTCCAGCGCCTGGTAGGCGCCGATGAGGAGCTGCTGGCCGGTCTGGCCGCGGGCGTAGAAGGTGCGCGACACCTGCACGCCGCCGAAGGAGCGGTTGTCGAGCAGGCCGCCGTACTCGCGGGCGAAGGGGACGCCCTGCGCGACGCACTGGTCGATGATCTCGACGCTGGTCTGGGCGAGCCGGTAGACGTTGGACTCGCGGGAGCGGTAGTCGCCGCCCTTGACGGTGTCGTAGAACAGCCGGTAGATGCTGTCGCCGTCGTTGCGGTAGTTCTTGGCGGCGTTGATGCCGCCCTGCGCGGCGATGCTGTGCGCGCGGCGCGGGCTGTCCTGGTAGCAGAAGGACTTCACCCGGTAGCCGGCCTCGCCCATCGTCGCGGCAGCCGAGGCTCCGGCCAGCCCGGTACCGACGATGATCACGTTCAGCTTGCGGCGGTTCGCCGGGTTCACCAGCTTGGCGGAGAAGCGGCGCTTGTCCCACTTCTCGTTGATGGGGCCGTCGGGCGCCTTCTCGTCGGCGATCGGCGCGCCCTCGGTGTAGAGGTCGGTCATTTATCCCACCAGCCCGAAGAAAACGGAGAACGGCGGCAGCAGGAAGCCCACCGTGATGACGGCCGCGACGGCGATCGCAGTGATGTTGATGGCCCGCCGGCGGCCTTCGCGGTTGAGGCCGAGCGTCGCGCAGGCGCTCCAGATGCCGTGCCGCATGTGCAGGCCGACGAGGATCACCGCGACCACGTAGAAGAGGGTCACGTACCAGTACTCGGGCTGGAAGCCCTGGACGAGCCGCTCGTAGGGGCTGTCCGACTTGCCGCCCGGGGCGATGGTGTTGGTCGTGAGGTGCAGGATGTGGAACACCACGTAGAGCGCGATGATCACGCCGCCCCAGCGCATGGTGCGCGAGGCGTAGGTCTGCTGCACCGACTTGTGCTTCTCGTAGCGCACCGGGCGCGCCTTGCGGGCCCGGATGGTGAGCGCTGTCGCGGAGTAGATGTGGATCAGGATCGATGCCAGGAGCACCACGCGGATGATCCACAGGGCGCCCTCGTGCGGGAGCATCGGCTCGCCGAGTTCACGCAGGTGGTGCGAGTACTCGTCGAACGTCTGCTGACCGGCGAAGACGTTGAGGTTGCCGTACATGTGCGCAATGAGGAAGAGCACGAGGATCGCACCGGTGACCGCCATCGCGGACTTCAGGGCCACCGTCGAGCCACGCGCCTCCGAGCGCTGCTTGGTCAGGGTACTGTTCGCCACGACCTGTCACTTTAAGGCGAGATAAAGGATGGCGTCTAAGTCATCGCGGCGCTGGTGTCCATAGCCGTAAGCTATGGAGCATGCAGTTCCAGCAGCTCGCGTACTTCCTGGCGGTCGCCGAGACGCGCCATTTCACCCGGGCAGCCGAGCTGTGCCAGGTGGCGCAGCCCAGTCTGAGCAAACAGGTCCGGATCCTCGAAGAGGACCTCGGCGCGCCGCTGTTCAGCCGCGCCCGGGGAAATATCACACTCACCCCGGCCGGCGAGGCGCTGCTGCCGCTCGCCCAGCGCATGGTGGCCGACGCCGAAACGGCCCGCCGCGAGGTGGCCGAGCTCGCCGGCATGCGCAAGGGGCGGGTCAGGCTGGGCGCGACACCGTCGCTGTGCGGCGGACTGGTGGCCGAGGCGCTGGCCGGCTTCCACGCCCGCTTCCCCGGCATCGAGCTGCGGGTGGAGGAGAGCGGCTCGCGCGACCTGATCCGGGCGCTCGGCAAGGGCGAGCTGGACCTGGCGGTGATCATCCTGCCGCTGCAGAGCAGCGACCCCGCGTTCGTCACCACGCCGATCCTGCGGGAGAACCTGGTGGTGGTCAGCGCCGCCGACCGGCCGCCGCCGTCAACGGGCGCCTCGCTGCGCGTCGCCGACCTGCGGGACCGCCCGCTGGTGATGTTCCGCCGCGGCTACGACCTGCGCGAGGCGACGATCAGCGCCTGCCGGGCGGCCGGCTTCGAGCCGCGGCTGGCCGTGGAGGGCGGCGAGATGGACGCCGTCCTCCGGTTCGTGGAAGCCGGCCTGGGCCTGGCAGTGGTGCCGAGCATGGTGCTGAAGAACCGCCCCGGGCTGCGCGGCACCCCGCTGGGGCGGCCGCGGCTGCTGCGCACGATCGCCCTGGCGCACCGCAAGGACGTCGACCCCTCCAACAGCGCCAAGGCGTTCCGGCGGCACCTGACGACCTACCTCACCCACCTGGCGCCCGCCGATCTCGGCGAGGACCTCGAAGTGATCGCGTCGTCGATGCCCTGAACGGCTCCACCCCGCACCGGCGGCGCCCGGCAGGCGCCCGCCCCAGCGCCCGTCCGGGCGCGGTGTACGCCCTCCGCCCGCAAAATTCGATAGATTCCATCGATGAAGGGTGGACTTTCCTTGCGGCCCATTAAGCGAACCCACGGAAACCCCTCTCTCCCCCGCGGGCACACAGCCGCCCCGGCACCACTTCAGACATTGCCGGAACAATGCGAATCAGAACCACTAAGGGAATAATTTTCGCAGGGAACAGCAAAGGGAATATATTGGCCCGGTCGATGGATAATCGTGGGACTTTTCACACCCGCGCCGACGTGATTTCTTGCTGAATTCGTGATCGCGCCGTCCTAGCGTGGCTCCACCAACGCATAAGGGAGTTGCGCGTTCATGACATCGACCCTTCCCCCGCGCCCCGGCCCCGAGGCGCCGGACCGCAGCCGCGCCCGCATCGCGGCGCGCACGCTGCGCACCGACCGGTGGTGGTCGGCACCGGTGTGGACGGTGCTCGGCCTCTCGGCGTTCCTGGTCTACGGCCTGGTCCGCGCCCTGCAGCAGGACCATTACTGGGTCGCCGAATACCACTATCTGACGCCGTTCTATTCCCCCTGCCTCGCGGCGCAGTGCGTGGAGGGCTCAGCGGTGTTCGGCCGACTGCCGTGGGAGTTCCCCTGGTTCCTCCCGTTCGCCGTGATCAGCCTGCCGTTCCTGCTACTGTTCCGCTTCACCTGCTATTACTACCGGAAAGCCTATTACCGGTCATTCTGGCAGTCGCCGACCGCGTGCGCGGTCCGCGAACCGCACGGCCGCTACACCGGCGAGGCGCGGTTCCCGCTGATCGGCCAGAACCTGCACCGCTATTTCTTCTACGTCGCCGTCCTCATCTCCCTGCTGAACACCTATGACGCCGGCGCCGCGCTGTTCCACGGCTCAAACGGCGGCTTCGGGCTCGGGATCGGCAACCTCGTCCTGATCGCCAACGTCGTCCTGCTCTGGTGCTACACGCTGAGCTGCCACTCCTGCCGCCACGTCATGGGCGGACGCCTGAACAGCTTCTCCCGGCACCCGGTGCGCTACGGCGCATGGACGGCGATCTCCCGGCTGAACACCCGGCACATGCAGTTCGCCTGGATCACGCTGGGGACCCTGGTGCTGACCGACGCCTACGTCGCGCTCGTCGCCAGCGGCACCATCACCGACCTGCGCCTGTTCAACTGACGCGCACCGCTGCCGCCGTTCCCGGCTCGGCAGCCGCCGGCGGCACGGGCGCCGCACCCACTGCACTGCAACCCATCCGGCCCTTCGCGGAGCACCGCGGACGCGGCCCGCAGAACCGAAACGTCAGGCGGATGACTACATGTCCGACCAGAGCGATACCCCCACACGGCACACCTTCGACGTCCTGGTGATCGGCGCGGGCGGCGCCGGCCTGCGGGCCGCCGTCGAGGCGCGCCTGCAGGGCAAGCGCACCGCGATCATCTCCAAGTCGCTGTTCGGCAAGGCGCACACCGTGATGGCCGAGGGCGGCGCCGCGGCGGCGCTCGCCAACGTCAACGGCTCCGACGACTGGCAGGTGCACTTCCGGGACACGCTGCGCGGCGGCAAGTTCCTGAACAATCCGCGCATGGCGGAGCTGCACGCCCAGGAGGCGCCGGAGCGGATCCTCGAACTCGAGCGCTGGGGAGCGCTGTTCGACCGGACCCCCGACGGCCGGATCAGCCAGCGCAACTTCGGCGGCCACGAGTACCCGCGGCTCGCGCACGTGGGCGACCGCACCGGCCTGGAGCTGATCCGCACCCTGCAGCAGCGCATCGTGCAGCTCCAGCAGGCCGACGCCGAGGAGCACGGCGACCCCGAGGCGATGCTCGCCGTGTTCGCCGAGACCACCGTGACCGAGCTCCTCCTGGAGGGCGGACCGGACGGCGGAGCCGGAGCGCGCCGCATCGCCGGGGCGGCCGCCTACTCCCGGGACACCGGCGCCCCGATGGTCTTCGACGCCCCCGCGGTGGTTCTGGCCACCGGCGGCATCGGCAAGTCCTTCAAGGTCACCTCGAACTCCTGGGAGTACACCGGCGACGGCCACGCGCTCGCGCTGCGGGCCGGCGCTTCACTGCTCAACATGGAGTTCGTCCAGTTCCACCCCACCGGCATGGTCTGGCCGCCGTCGGTGAAGGGCATCCTGGTCACCGAGTCGGTGCGCGGCGACGGCGGCGTGCTGCGCAACGCCGACGGCGAGCGGTTCATGTTCGGCTACGTCCCGGAGGTGTTCGCCGCCCAGTACGCCGAGACCGAGGAAGAGGCCGACGGCTGGTACACCGACCCGGCGAACAACCGCCGGCCGCCGGAGCTCCTCCCGCGGGACGAGGTCGCCCGCGCCATCAACAACGAGGTGAAGGAGGGCCGGGGATCGCCGCACGGCGGCGTCTTCCTCGACATCGCGAGCCGGCTGCCCGCCGAGGAGATCATGCGGCGGCTGCCCTCGATGCACCACCAGTTCAAGGAACTGGCCGACGTCGACATCACCGCCGAGCCGATGGAGGTCGGCCCCACCTGCCACTACGTGATGGGCGGCGTGGAGGTCGACGCCGACACCGGTGCGGCGCTGGTGCCCGGGCTGTTCGCGGCCGGCGAGGTGTCCGGCGGGATGCACGGCTCCAACCGGCTCGGCGGGAACTCGCTGTCGGACCTGCTGGTGTTCGGCCGCCGCTGCGGGCTCGGCGCGGCCGACTACGTCGACGCGCTCGCCGAACGGCCGGCAGCCGCCGCCGAGGAGACCGCCGCGGCACTGGCGCGGCAGTCGGAGCCGCTGGAGCGGACCGACGGCGACGACCCCTACGCGCTCCACCAGGAGCTGCAGCAGACGATGAACGACCTGGTCGGCATCATCCGGCGGGCGCCGGAGATCGAGCAGGCGCTGGAATCCCTGGACAAACTGGCCGACCGGGTCGCCGCGGTGCGCGCCACCGGCGGCCGCGTCTACAACCCCGGCTGGCACCTGGCCCTCGACCTGCCGAACATGCTGCTTGTCTCGGAGGCGGTTGCCCGTGCCGCGCTGGAGCGGACCGAGTCCCGCGGCGGGCACACCCGGGACGACCATCCGGGCATGTCGGCCGAGTGGCGGCGGGTCAACCTGATCGCCTCGCTGACCGGCTCGGGCAGCGTGCGGCTGCGCCGGCAGCCGCTGGACCCGCTGCGGGACGACCTGCTGGCGCTCTTCGACCCCGGCGAGCTCGCCAAGTACCTGACCCCCGAGGAGCTGCCCGCGGGCGGCGCGGAGCAGCCCACCCCCGAGGAGGAGCTATGACCACGAAGCGCGCGTTCCGCGTGTGGCGCGGCGGCGGCGAGGACGGCGCCCTGGCCGACTACGAGGTCGAGGTCGACGAGGGCGAGGTCGTGCTGGACATCCTGCACCGGCTGCAGGCCACCCAGGCGCCCGACCTCGCGGTGCGGTGGAACTGCAAGGCCGGCAAGTGCGGATCCTGCTCGATGGAGATCAACGGCCGCCCGCGGCTGTCCTGCATGACGCGGATGAGCACGTTCGACCCGGACGAGACGATCACCGTCACCCCGATGCGCACCTTCCCCGTCATCCGGGACCTGGTGTGCGACGTCTCGTACAACTACGCCAAGGCCCGCGAGATCCCGTCGTTCACCCCTGCAGCGGACGCACCTGCGGACGGCTACCGCATGCAGCAGGAGGACGTGGAGCGCTCGCAGGAGTTCCGCAAGTGCATCGAGTGCTTCCTGTGCAACAACGTGTGCCACGTGATCCGCGACCACGAGGAGAACAAGGAGCACTTCTCCGGCCCGCGGTTCCTGATGCGCACAGCCGAACTGGAGATGCACCCCGAGGACACCGCCGACCGGCGGATGATCGCCCAGGACGAGTTCGGCCTCGGCTACTGCAACATCACCAAGTGCTGCACCGAGGTCTGCCCGGAGGGCATCAAGATCACCGACAACGCGCTCATCCCGCTCAAGGAGCGGGTGGCCGGCCGCCGCTACGACCCGCTGGTCTGGCTCGGCACCAAGATCGGCCTGCGCCCCGGCGCTGACACCCCGCGCGTGCCCAACACCCGCCCGGGCGACAGCGCCGGCTGACCGGTCCGCATGCGCGCCTGCCCGGCGGGCGGCCGCCCCGGAAAAACCGGAGGACGGCCGCCCGCCGGGCCTCTAGGGTGAGGGGGTTCGCGTGAGGGGCGCGGTGCGCCGGTCCCCTCTGCACCCCGGGCCGGTGTCCCGGAGCTCCGTCTTCACTCGAAAAGGATCAGCCATGTCCTCAGCGACCACTCCGGCCTGGACCGCGCGCCCCGAGGCGGCGGGAGAGGCCGGCACCGTGCGCGAGATCGTCCTCGCCGCGTTCGACCGCGCGGAGGAGGCCGACCTGGTTGATGCACTGCGCGCCGACCCGTCCTGGATTGACGGCCTGTCGCACGTCGCCGAGGCCGAAGACGGAACCGTCGCGGGACACGCGCTGCTGACCCGCTGCCACATCGGCGACGTCCCCGCGCTCTGCCTGGCCCCCTGCTCCGTGCTCCCCGCCTACCAGCGCACCGGCGCCGGGTCGGCCTCGATCCGGTCGGTCCTGGCAGCCGCCGCCGAGCAGGGCGAGCAGTTCGTCACCGTTCTCGGCCACCCTGAGTACTACCCCCGCTTCGGCTTCTCCCGCGCCTCGGCCCACGGCATCGGGCTCACCATCGACGTCCCCGACGACGCCCTCATGGCCCTCTCGCTCACCGGCGCCCCGCTGCCGGCCGGGACCATCGGCTACGCGGCGCCCTTCGGCATCTGAGCTAGGACCGCCAGTCGGCGCCCATCGGGAGCGCCACAGCGAACAGCCAGAGGATGCACCAGAGAAAGACCAGGCCGAAGCGGTACGCGTCGAGCCCGCGCCGCGAGGGGAACAGCCACACCCCGATCAGCCCCAGGCCGGAGGCCAGGTAGGCGAGGGCGAAGTATTCGCCGAGGCGGGCCTGCGCCTTGGACTCGGGGCAGGGATTGACGTCACCGCAGTTGCCGGCGGCCATGCCGGCGCCGAACAGCACCACTCCGATGAACAGCAGCCCGGGAAGGTACAGCACGCTGCCCAGCGCGGGCACCGCCCACCAGAAGCGGTTCCCGGTGCCGGCTTCCGCCGTGCCCTCCGCATCCCCCGCCCGTGCTGCCGCCCGCTGCTCCGTCGTCTCATCCATGCCCCCCACACCACCACCCGCGGCCCTCGGGCACCTGAGTGCGGGTACTCAGCGCCGCGCACCGCGGCGGATCTGCCTGACCGGCGTCAGGGCGCCACTGGGGGGCGCCAGTTTCCGGTGGGGCGTGCGTACCGTGCGAGCTGCCAGGGGGCGACCTTCCCGACGAGTTGGGCTGCGGTGTCCCGGATGTTCGTCAGTACCGGCGAATCGTTCTGGACCGCCTCGGACAGCTGAGCGGAGCGCTGGACGAGGGCGGCGGTACGGGGGAGCCGGGCGGCCGTGTAGGACTGCACGGCGATCGGCACGTAGGCCATCGAGCCGCGGGCGTGGTGGGCGAGCACGACGGCGTCCTCCACTGCCTGGCAGGCGCCCTGGGCCAGGGAGGGCGTCATGGCGTGGGCCGCGTCGCCGAGGAGGGCGACGCGTCCCTTGTGGTAGGCGGGCAGCGGCGTGTCGATGTGCCAGACGTCGTTGCGCACGACGCGTTCCGGCAGGGCGCGGGCGAACAGGTCGGCGAGGGGCTCGTGCCAGTCCTCCAGCCGGCCGACGACCTCGGTGCGCTCGTCGGGCAGCGAGGCTCCGGCGGGGACGTTGCCGGTGGCGTAGCAGTAGACCTCGTCGCCACTGAGCGGCAGCACGCCGGCCACACCGCCCTGGCCCCACGTCTCGCCGAAGTCGAGCGGGTCGGCCTGGTCCCACGGGACGACCGCGCGCCACGCCGCGTACCCGGCGTAGGCGGCGCCGGGGTGCTCCAGGAAGAGTTCGGACCGGACGGTGGAGCGGGCCCCGTCCGCGACCACGACGAGGTCGGCGGTGACGTCGCCGGTCTCGGTGGAGACGCGGGCCAGCTGCCGAGTGCCGCCGGGGTCGACGGCGGTCACCGCGGACCCGG
Organism: Nocardiopsis coralliicola; assembly: GCF_054779695.1. Classification (NCBI taxonomy): domain Bacteria; kingdom Bacillati; phylum Actinomycetota; class Actinomycetes; order Streptosporangiales; family Nocardiopsidaceae; genus Nocardiopsis; species Nocardiopsis coralliicola. The sequence goes on from NZ_BAAGXT010000009.1 coordinate 21,956, forward strand.
TGTGCAGGGCGCCCTCGGGCAGCCGCCGCAGCAGAACGTCGATGAGGTCGGACACGCGCAGCACGCAGACGGCGTCGCCGAAGCGCTGCTGGGTCTCGTGCGGGCCGGTGCGGACCAGCCAGCGGCCGCTGCGGCGCCGGATGGCGGCGATGCCGTGCGGCGCCGAGCGCTTGCGCACCTCCTCTCCGGCGTCGAGGGCGTCCAGAGCGCGCAGTGCGTTGGGCGCCAGCGAAATCCCGGCGTCGACCGGGTCGAGAAGCGGCGCCTTCTCGAAGACGCTCACCGCGCAGCCGACCCGGTCCAGAGCGAGGGCGGCGGCCAGGCCGCCGATGCCTCCGCCGACCACGACGGCGTGCGGTACTGGCATGGGCAGCGTCCTCCGGAAGCGAGGGGCGGCCCCGGCCCGCCGGTCCGTCCGGAGCCCTCTTCCACAGGCTAGAGTCGCCGGGCGGCCCGCGCCATGCATCGGCGGCGATTGGGGCGGCTTGTCCCGAGTCGGGAGTCCGGACCCGGCCACCAGGTGGAATCCTCTGCAGAGATGCCGGGGCGCCCGCCGCACCCGCACGGCTCCGGCGAGGCCGCGGTACTCCCCGGCCGCGCCGCGGCGGGAGTCCGCCTGCCGCGCGGCTGCCCGCCGCTGGACATGAATGCGCCCGGGCGGCGGCCGCCCGGGCGCATGCAGTGCGGAGGAACGGCCGGAGCACAGCGCCCCGGCCGCAGCGTCAGGACTGGCTGCGCTTCTTGTGCGCCGCCATGCGGCCGCGCTCCTTGTGGTCGAGGACGACCTTGCGGATGCGCACGGCCTCCGGGGTCACCTCGACGCACTCGTCCTCGCGGCAGAACTCCAGCGCCTGCTCCAGGGAGAGCTTGCGCGGCGGGACGAGCCGCACGAGCTCGTCGCCGGTGGAGGAGCGCATGTTGGTGAGCTTCTTCTCCTTGGTGATGTTGACGTCCATGTCGTCGGAGCGCGAGTTCTCGCCGACGATCATGCCCTCGTACACCTCGGTGCCGGGCTCCAGGAAGAGCACGCCGCGCTCCTGCAGGTTGAACATGGCGAACGCGACCGCCTGGCCGGAGCGGTCCGCCACCAGCGAGCCGTTGGCGCGGGTGCGCAGCTCGCCGAACCACGGCTCGAAGCCCTCGAACACGTGGTGGGCGATGCCGGTGCCGCGCGTCTCGGTGAGGAACTCGGTGCGGAAGCCGATGAGGCCGCGGGAGGGCACGAGCCAGTCCATCCGGATCCACCCGGTCCCGTGGTTGCTCATCTGCTCCATCCGGCCCTTGCGGACGCTGAGCAGCTGGGTGATGGCGCCCAGGTGCTCCTCGGGCGCATCCACGGTGAGCCGCTCGACGGGCTCGTGCAGCTTTCCGCCGATCTCGCGGGTGACCACCTGGGGCTTGCCGACGGTGATCTCGTAGCCCTCGCGGCGCATCTGCTCGACCAGGATGGCGAGCGCGAGCTCACCGCGGCCCTGCACCTCCCAGGCGTCGGGACGCTCGGTGGGCAGCACCCGCAGGCTGACGTTGCCGATGAGTTCGCGGTCGAGCCGGTCCTTGACCAGGCGGGCGGTGACCTTGGCGCCCTTCACCTTGCCGACGAGCGGAGAGGTGTTGGTGCCGATGGTCATCGAGATGGCGGGCTCGTCGACGGTGATGAGCGGCAGCGGGCGCGGGTCCTCCGCGTCGGCGAGCGTCTCGCCGATCATGATGTCGGGGATGCCGGCGATCGCGATGATGTCGCCGGGGCCGGCCTTCTCGGCCGGCTTGCGCTCCAGCGCCTCGGTCATCAGCAGCTCGGTGATCTTCACCTGCTGGGTGGTGCCGTCGGTGCGGATCCAGGCGACCTGCTGCCCCTTGGTGATCTCGCCCTGGCGTACCCGGCACAGTGCGAGGCGGCCGAGGAACGGGGACGCGTCGAGGTTGGTGACGTGCGCCTGCAGCGGGGAGCCGGGCGCGTACTCGGGCGCGGGGACGGTGTCCAGCAGGGTGCGGAACAGCGGGGTGAGGTCGTCGTTGTCCGGGACGTCTCCATTGGCCGGCGCCTCCAGCGACGCCTTGCCGTCGCGGGCGCAGGCGTAGACGATCGGGAAGTCGATCTGGGCCTCGTCGGCGCCGAGGTCCATGAAGAGCTCGTAGGTGTCGTCGACCACCTGGGAGATCCGGGCGTCCGGCCGGTCCACCTTGTTGATGCACAGGATGACCGGGAGCTTGGCCTCCAGCGCCTTGCGCAGGACGAACCGGGTCTGCGGGAGCGGGCCCTCGCTGGCGTCGACCAGCAGGACGACGCCGTCGACCATGGACAGGCCGCGCTCGACCTCGCCGCCGAAGTCGGCGTGGCCCGGCGTGTCGATGATGTTGATGACGACGTCCTCGCCCTCCGGCGAGGTGTAGTGGACCGCGGTGTTCTTCGCGAGGATCGTGATCCCCTTCTCGCGCTCCAGGTCGTTGGAGTCCATCACGCGCTCGTCGACGTCCTGGTTGGCGCGGAAGGCCCCCGACTGCCACAGCATGGCGTCGACAAGCGTGGTCTTGCCGTGGTCGACGTGCGCGACGATGGCGACATTGCGGAGGTCAGCGCGGCGCGCGGAGCCCTCGGCGGTGGTGGCGCTGGACATGCGAAAGGTCCCGATCTCATCTGCTGGGAAGTACCGCGACACCCGCGGCCGACTACCAGTTTATGCGCACACGCGATCGTGACCGGGACCACTGGACACGCGGCAGCAGCGTGGACTTAGGATAGGCGAGCCTTACTTTCTCGCCGTCCCCGCTCCCGGCGCCCCGGCTGCACGCCCTGTTCCTCCCCCCGGCATTTCCCCGCTGCCCCCCGGCCCCCTGCATCCCGATCCCCACCGAGGTCGCCATGTTCTCCCCTGGCCGTTCCGCCGCCGCGCACACACTGCGCGCCGGCCTCATCGCCTCCGCCGGCGTGCTGGCGCTCACCTCCTGCACCTCCGGCGCGGCCGACGCCGGCAAGCCCGCCGGCGGCGGCTGGTCACCGGTCACCATCGAGCACGCCCACGGCAGCACCGAGATCACCTCCGAACCGGAGCGCGTCGTCACCATCGGGTGGTCGGACGAGGGCGCGCTGCTGGCCCTGGGGGTCGTGCCGGTGGGCATGGCCGAGTCCACCTGGGGCGGCGACGACGAGGGCTATCTGCCCTGGGACCTGGAGAGGATCGAGGAGCTCGGCGCCGAGAAGCCGGCGGTCTTCAACACCGACGACGGCGTCCCGGTCGAGGAGATCGCGGCGCTGGACCCCGACCTCATCCTGGGCGTGCAGTCCGGCCTGGAGGAGAACGAGTACGAGCAGCTCTCCGCGGTCGCGCCGACCATCGCCTACCTGGACCAGCCCTGGATGACGGACTGGAAGGACGCCACCCGCACCATCGGCGAGGCCCTCGGGCGCGCAGACGAGGCCGACGAGGCAGTCGCCGGTGTGGAGGCCGACATCGCCGAAGCCGCCGAGGAGCACCCGGAGTTCGACGGAGCGACGGCCGCCGTCGGTGCGCTCATGCCGGAGAGCTCCGACTACGCCTTCTACACCGAGGGCGACCCGCGCGCCGACCTGATGGACCAGCTCGGGTTCACCCGCGCCCCGTTCATCGACGAGCTGGAGAATCCGGGCGGCACCTTCTACGCGCCGCTGAGCGCGGAGAAGGCCGAACAGGTCGATACCGACATGCTCGTGATGTGGTACGACACGCCCGAAGCGCGCGAGGACACCGAGGAGAGCGCCCTGTTCTCCGGGATCGGCGCGGTCGAGGACGGCTCCTATGTGGCCTACGAGGACGCCACCAGGGCGATGGCCATCTCCTCGCCCAACGCCATCAGCATCCCGTGGGTGCTCGACGACTTCGTCGGCGACCTCGGCGAGGCCATGGAGTAAGGGCCCCGGAGTGCGAGGCAGCACCGCCGCCGGGCCCTGTGGCGCGCCAGCGCACCGGGGCTCCCCGGCGGCGGGATCCGGAACTCCCGCGGGAATCGCGGGAATCGCGGGGGAACTCGGGCTGTTACCCGCCCGTTCTCCTGCTGTGACGGCCCGCCGGACCGGCCCCGCCCCGTTCGCCACGCGTGGGCACCGGTCCGGCACCGCCGTCACACCACCGCGGCCGCGCAGCGCGCCGCCGGCGCCATACCGCGGCGCGCCCTACCGCGGGTCCGGTTCGGAACTGCGCGGCAGGTGCGCGCCGGCGCTGAGGTGCGGTCGCACCGCGTCGATGAACGGCAGGTCGGCAGGGAGCCAGTCGACGGCGCCGAGTTCGGCCGGCGCCAGCCAGCGCAGCGCCAGGTGCTCGATGCGGCGCGGCTCGCCGCCGAGGAGCTCCGCGGTCCACACGCGCAGCACCGCGCGGGTTCCGTCGCCGCGCGGCGGGAACGCGACGTCGCCGCCGAGCCGGTGGAGCGGCCGCACCTCGACGCCGAGCTCCTCCCGGCATTCGCGGACCAGCGCGGCGGTATCGCTCTCGCCCGGGTCGACCTTGCCGCCGGGCAGCTCCCACCGTCCGCGCAGCGCCGCGGGCGCGGCGCGCTGCGCGGCGAGGAGGTGCCCGTCGCGGATGAGTGCGGCGCCCACCACGACGGCGGGCGCACCAGGGAATCCGGCCACGGTCGCCAACGCTACTCCAGCCCGCGCCCGTCCGGCCCGGCGGTTTCGGCCGTCCCCCATCCCCCGCTGGCCGGGCGGCAGATCCCGGGGCGGAACAGGACGGAACCGCACGCCCGGGACCGGACGGACGCATGCGGTGCGCACGGCCCTGCCGGAACCGGCCGCGGCCGTGTGGCGGCCGCCCGGCGCGGGCACGCTGGGATCGGCCCGGCAATCCCGGCGTACTGCCGCGCCGGAAGGCGATGCTGCCGAGAGGGGTGGACATGTCGGCGCTCGACGCCCTCACGGGGTGCGCACTCACGGGTACGTGGATCGACGTGCCGGCGCACAGCGTCACGCTGTCGCTGCACACCGCCCCGGGCACGGAGCCGTCCGTGGGCTACACACTGGTGCTGCAGGGCGTCACCGACCTGAGCTTCTACGACGACGCACCTGCGCCGTGGCCGGGAGCCGAGGTCGCTGGAATCCAGTCCGAGCACGACCGCGATTCGCTGCGGCTGGACTTCACCTTCGGCGGCGACGCCTCCGGACTCACTGTCACGTGCGAGAAGGTGCTGCTGCACCGCACCCGCGACAGCTGAGGCCGCTGCCCGGGCGCCGGCTGAACGGCCCTCAAGACCGGGAACCCTATTCCGCAATTGCACGGGATTTCCGGGTTTGCAGACCGCTTTTCCGTGCGAAAGCGCCCCGGGAGCCGTGCCGGCCCGGGCCGCCCTGGCAGGAGATCCGGGGCCGTACCCGGGAGGGGGGTCGGATACGGCCCCGGGTGCGGACGGTGCTCTCCGGACACGGGGAGGGGATCCGTGCCCAGGCGTCCGCCGCTCCCCACCGTAGGCGAGATCCCGTGCGGCGCATTTGGTCGGAGGAACGAATTTTCCCGGTATTTCTGATCCTCCGGACAAAGCACCTTCTTGAATTCGAACACTTCGGCACGGACCCGGCGTTCGGTGCACTGTTCACAGCATCGCAGAAATACTACCTCGGGTAAGAAACACGGAAGAAAAGGGAGAGAGGGGGGCACGCAGTACCCCATTGCCCCAGAAGGGCAGCCGCCTGAATCGCCTCCACCCGCTTTCGGCAGCACGGCCAGGCACCGCGCATCCCGCAAGCAGTAGCCTCGCCGCCGTGACCACACCGAACGGCTCCGCCGACCGCGCAGCACACGTCCCGGACATCTACGTCGGCAGTGCCGGCGCCGACGGCGCACTTGACCGCGGCTGGCTACTCGGCCACTTCCGCCCCGCAGGCGACGCCCGGCACAGCGCCGACGTCGAGATCAAATGGGGCGTGCATCCGGCGGGCGAGGAGCGGGCCGAGTGGGCGGTCGGGGAACAGCGCACCGCCCTGCTCATACTCATCTCCGGGCGGTTCCGGCTGCGGTTCCGCACTGCCGCCGGAGAGCGCGATGTCCTCCTCGCCGACCAGGGCGACTACGCCGTGTGGGGCCGGGGCACGGACCACTCCTGGATCGCCGAGGCGGATTCGACCGTCCTCACCGTGCGCTGGCCCTCGATCCCCGGCTACGCCGTCGTCCGCTGACCCCGCGCCCGGCGCTCCCGGTGCCAGCGGCCCTGCGGCCCGCACCGCTCAGTACCGGTAGGGCTCAGCCAGTGCGCGGTAGGCGCGGGCCGCGGGGCCGGCCTCCCGGGCCGCGACCGCCCGGGCCAGCTCCTCGATGTCAGCGGTCCGGCGGCGCGCCTCGCCGGTGACGACGCGGAGCGGGCGGGCACCCGGCGCCCGGTTGTCGCTGAGCGAGCGCGCCATCCGCCACGTCCGGTCGCGCACCAGGCGGAGGCAGGCCGTCGGAGCCGGCCCCGGCCAGGCGGCGAACCCGCCCCCCGCTGCGGCGGCACCGGCCAGCTCCCGCTCGGCGCCCTGGGCACGGCGCACCAGCTCGCGGTCGGCGGGCGCGAGGTCGCCGGGGCGGACGTAGCGCCCGTGATAGCGGGCCGCCGCCCGGTGCGGGTCGTCGCCGGCGAGCCGCCGCTGGGCGGCCTGCCAGCCCAGGACGAGGGCGGTGAGCGCCGCGATGACGGCGAGCGCACCGGGGCCGGAGCGCAGGTAGAACAGGATCAGCAGGGGCACCGCGACCACGCTGTTCAACACCATGTGCCCAGCGCCGCGGGCGAGGCCGTACACGCTGCACGCGGCGATCGCCGACGCCGCGAGGACCAGGAGCAGGTCAGGGGCGGTCAGCACACTGACGGCGACGCAGAGCAGGGCGGCCGCCGCGGCGGCCGCGGCCATCGCCGCGCGCCGGACGCGCTCTGCACGCGGCATGTGCTCGGGGTCGCCGGGATCGGCGCCGGCGGGCAGGAGCAGCTCGGGCGCGCGGGAGAGCTCCTCGGCGGCGTACGCGGGCAGGGCGGGGTCGAACACGGGGCGCTCCGGCTCTGCTCCGCTTTCCCCGCGCACCGGCAGCACCGCCATCGGCTCCGCCCCCTCCGCCGATCCCCGAATCCCGACCGATCGGCGGCGCACCGGGACGCGCGCCCCGTGCCGCGCCCGCCGAAGATCCCGCACCGCCCCCGGTGCCGGTGCCGCCTCCATCGAACCTACGCGGACCCGCACGGGAGGAAAAGCCCGCTCCGGGACGTGTCGGGGCATCGCGCCGACCACCGGCCGCGCTGCCGCGCGACGGCGCAGTGCACGGTTACCCTCGGCCGTGACCGACCAGCACGCAGACAGGCTCACCGATGGTCCACACCCAGGTGGTCGTCGCACTGCACAGCGGCGGCACACGCACCGGCCCGTTCGACCCCGCCGCGCTCAGCGCCGCGCTGGCGCCGTTCGACGCGGCGCGCTCCGTCGACCCCTACCCCGACTACACCGAGTTCCAGGGGCGGCCGAGCGGTTTCTGGGCGGTGAAGTACCTGCGGGCGCACTGCGGGCTGGACACCCCCGATGAGGAGTTGACCTGGGAGCAGGTCGCCGAGGTGTACAACACGGCGTTCGCGCCGGCAGAGGGTGAGCCGCCGATCCTGTTCGACGGTGCGGGCGCGCCGTACCACGCGTCGACGCATAACCCCGAAGAGCGGTGGGACCACTGGTGCATCGGCGGGCGGTGGAGCGGCGCCTTCCGGGTGCACCCCCGCGCCGACCCGGACGATCTGGTGGGGCTCACCGAGGGCCCGGACGGCCCGCGCGCGGACGGCGGACGGCGGAGGGCCCTGGACTTCGCTGCGATGCGCGCGGACGCGGGCGCCGGTGCGGCACGGGCCTGGCACGCGTTCGAACGGTGCGCGGCGCGGCACCCGCCGGCGCTGGGCTGGTCCACGTTTGCCCGGCTCGTCTCACCGGACTATCCCCGCCCGCGCGCCGAGGACGACTACCGCAGCCAGCCGCTGGTGGCCGAGCTCTACCCCACCGAGCTGAGCGACGTCCTGGATTTCGCGCTCGACGCGCCAGGTGCCGACCTGCACTCCTACGTGGCGCGCCGGCGGCTCGCGGCGACGACCGGCGCCGCCCTGCTCACCGCGGACGGGCAGTGGATCGACGAGCCGTTCGCCGGCTGGGTCGGCTCGCCGCCGGAGGTGCGGTCGGCGGCGGACTCCTACCGCCGCCGCGCCGCCGCCTACCTGGACACGCTGCCGCCGGACACGTGGCTGGCGGTGGTGGACGCGCACAGCTGAACACCGGCGTCCGCAAGCGGACACCGGCCGCCGGCGCGGATCGCCGCCGGGTGCATTACCGTCGCCCCCATGCGGCACCGGACTTCCCCCGCCCCGCAGTCCCCCGATCCTGTCCGGCCCCCTTCCCCGGCAACCGGCCGGCCCGCCCCGCCAGACGCATCCAGCGGGGGTGCGCGGCCGCACACCCCCGGGGCCGGCCGCCCGTTCCTCCGCGGCACCCGCCGCAGCCGAGCCGCACCGCGGGCGGGGAGCGGAGGGCGGCGATGCTGAGCGCGTTCACGCTGTTTCCGCTCGTCCTGCTGCTGGGCGGGGGTGCGGCGCTCATGCTGGCCGGCTCCGCTCCCCCGCAGACGGCGGGAGCGGTGTTCGCCGCGGGCCTGCTGCTGCTCGGCGGCGGCCTGGTCCTGCTCTTCGCCGGCGGCACCGTCGCCACGACCGCCGGCCACGCGGCGGCGGTCTCCTCCTTCGCGCTGCTTGGGGCCGCTGCCGCACGGCGCGCGCTCACACCGGGAGCCGCGGACCGCCCACCGTCCCGCTGACCTCCGGAGGCACCCATGCAGTGGCTTCCGCAGCCGCCCGGGCTCGTCCTCGACGCACTCATCGGCTGCATCGGGCTCGCGATCGCCCTCGCCGCGCTCGGCGCGGGTCCGCGGCGGCGCGCCGCCGCGGCCGGCGGAGTCCTGCTGGCCGCCTACGCCGCGATGGCGCTCGGCTGGTGGGCGCTCCCGCTGGATCCGCCGGGGCCGCGGCCGCTGGAGGAGGTCCTGGCCGGCGACGGCTCGGCCGCGGAGGTCCTCAACCTGGCGCGGCTGTGCCTGGGCGCCGTCCTGTGGTTCGCAGCGCTGCTCTGCCTGCTGGCCGCGGCGGTCCGCGGCGACGAGGAGCCGCGGCCCGCGCGGCCGGGCGCTCAGGACCGGTAGTAGGCCCGCGCCCGACCGCTGCACATGAGCCCGATCTTGAGGATGCACAGGGACAGCGGCAGGACCGCGAGCAGGTTGAGCACGAGCAGGTTGGCCGCGTAGGCGAGGGCCAGCAGCACCTGGAACCCCACCACCGACCACAGCCACAGGCGGGAGCGGCGGCCGGCGAGCGCGGCCAGGGCCAGCGAGATCAGCCCGGTCACCAGGGGGACGCCGACGATGGCGCCGGCCCCGGCCACCAGGTACTCCGCGGGGATACCGGTGACCTCAGAGAACATGGCCGCGAACTCGAGCCACTCGGCGGCGCTCGCCGGTGCTCCGGGTTCCATTTCGACGACGAACAGGGCGACGGCGATGACCCCGAGGCCGATGAGCACACCGAGGAGGCCGCCGAGGGCCATCAGCACGCGCACGGCCGTGACCTCGCCGGGCAGCGGGGGCGGGTCGGCCTGCTGGGGCCCGTAGGGCACGGGGGTCGGTGAGTACACGGCGCCTCGCTCTCTCTGCATGCGGGGATGCCCCCGGTGCGGGGGCGTCCGGCCCCTCCGACGCAGCGCGGCCGCCGCCGGTTCGCCACCACCGCACCCGATTGCCGCTGGACTGAGTACGCGGGCTCATGCGGGTGTCGGCGGCTCCGGGGAGGATCGCACCATGGAGACCGCCGCACGCCCCGCCCACCACTCCGACTCCGCCGCCCGCCCGCATACCTGCCCGGCTACCCGCAGGCGCTGCCCGATGTGCCGGCGGGCCGGGATCCGCTACGGCGCCGCGCCCCGCGCCAGCCTGGGGACGGCGCCACCCCGGCCCCGCTGACCTCGGTATCTGCGCCGCGGGCGGCCAACCGGAAAAACCCCGAACAGGCAGACTCCGGCGACACTGCGTAAAATGCCGTGCGACAGGCCCTGCGCGCACGAGTCGAGCCCCCGAAAAGGTCAAGCGGTGTCCGTACGTTCCCCCCACCCCGAGCCCGCGTCCAGCGGCGACCGGTCTGACGGGTCCTCTGCCGACCCGCTCAACGCCGATCCGCTCAGCGCCGACGCGCTCATCCGCCGGGAGCGCCCCGCGCCCCGCGGCGGCTGGCGCCGCGCCGTATTCGCGGTGACCGGCGGCCGCGTCAATCCGGGCGACTCCAAGACCGAGCAGCGCCGCCAGGAGCTGGCGGCCGCGGTGCGCAGCGCACCGTCCGCCGAAGAGCACCAGTCCATCGCCGTGGTCGGCGCCGTTCCGGGGGTCGGCGCCACCACCGTTGCGCTGGCGCTGGGCACGATGCTGGCAGTGCACCGCGGCGACCGCTCGATCGCGGTGGACGCCGACGCGGAGAAGCCGCCGGTGACCGACCGCGTTCCGCTCAAGTGGCACGCCGAGCTGCCCCTCCAGGACCTCATCGCCTCGCCCGAGGCGGCTGTCCGGTTCTCCGATATGAACCGGTTCACCGCGCAGACCACCGGCGGCCTGGACGTCCTCGCCTCCCGGCCGTTCGACACGGCCAACCGGCCGATCGGGCTGGACGGTTTCCGGCGGATCTCCGACGCCGTCGAGCGGCACTACCCGGTCCAGATCGTCGACGCCGGCTGCGACCTGGGCCAGCCCGCACTGCCCGTCGTCCTCGCGCGCGCCACCCGGCTGATCGTCGTGGCCGGCGCCGACCGGGACGGTGCGAGCCGCGCCGCGACGCTCCTGGACGAGGTGCGCGACCTGGGGCTGGAGGAGCTCGCCGAAAGGTGCGTGCTCGTACTCAACCAGGCTCCGTCCGCGGGGCCGGGCACCTCCGCCGAGGTCGACGACCTGCAGGCGCAGCTGGCCCAGCGCGGCGCGGCAGCGTTCCAGCTGCCCGCCGACCCGCACTTCTCCTCCGGCGACCCGCTGGACCCCGAGCACCTGCGCTCCCCGGCGGTGCTCGGCCTCTTGGAGCTCGCCGCAGAGATCACCGCGGGCTATACGCGGTGAAACCGCGCGGCCCGCGGCGGCTCGGCCCCCTCCAACCGGGGGATCCTGCCGCCGTCGGCGGCTACCGGCTGATCGGCCGGGTAGGGGCCGGCGGCATGGGCACCGTCTACGCCGCGGCAGGCGACGGCCTGCGCGGCTACCTCGCCGTCAAGGTGGTGCACCCGCAGCACGCCGCGAACGCGGAGTTCCGCCGCCGGTTCGCCGCCGAAGCCCGGCTGCTCGCCCGGGTGAACAGCCGTTTCGTCGCCCGGTTCACCGCGGCCGACGTGCAGGCGGAGCTCCCGTGGCTGGCCACCGAGTTCGTCCCGGGCCCGACGCTGCGCCGGCACGTGGAACGTCGCGGCCGGCTGCGCCGCCCCCTCCTCACCGGGCTTGCCGCGGGCACCGCGGAGGCGCTGCGCGCGGTGCACGCGGCCGGGGTGGTGCACCGCGACCTCAACCCGGGCAATGTCGTCCTCGCGCCGGGCGGGCCCACCCTGCTCGACTTCGGCATCGCGCACCGCAGCGCCCGCGAGGACGCGACACGCCACCTGCGGCTGCGGCGGCACCGCCGCGCGGTGCGCGGCCGCGGGCTGGCCGCGGCTCCGGCACCCGCGGAGGAGCCCGCGCCGGGGCCGCGGGATGCGCTGGGCACGCCGGGCTGGATGAGCCCGGAACAGCACCGGGGCCGGGAGGTCACGGCGGCGTCCGACGTGTTCCTCTGGGGCGCTCTGGTCGCCTACGCAGGATCGGCCCGCGACCCGTTCGGTGCCGCCGCGCCCGCCGAGCTGGCCCGCCGGACGGTCCGGGAAGCGCCGGACGTGGACCGGCTGCCGGGCGCACTGGACCCGCTCGTGGCGGCCGCCCTGCGCAAGTCGCCCGCGGAGCGGCCGGGACCGGCAGCGCTGCTGTCGGAGCTGCTGGGGCTGCCGGCCGGGGCGCCGGGTGCGGCGTGCACGGCCGCGGTGCGCACGGTTCTGGACCGCGACTGGGCACCGGGCGTCGCCGTCCGGCTGCCGCGCCCGCCGCGGCGTCGGTTCCGCTGAGGACGCCGGCGCCGGTCCGGGACGGGCGGCAGGGACGCAGCAGCCGCCGTCCCGGACGCGCTGCCCCGTCAGCCGCCCGGCAGCGGCGGCATCTCATCGCCGAGAACGGCGCGCAGCCGGTCCCGGTCGGCGCGGCGCAGGCCGGCGATCACCCGCTCGTAGGAGTGCCGGGCCATCTCCGCGATTTCGTCGTCGGGCACTGAGCCGTCGAGCAGCACCGTGTTCCAGTGCCGCTTGGCCAGGTGGTAGCCGGGCGTGACGGCCGGATACTGCGCCCGCAGCTCCAGGGCGAGGCCCGGCTCGCACTTGGGGGATATCCGCGCCGGGCCGCGCCGGTCTCCGGCATCAGCAGCGCGAAGATGCGCCCGCCCGCCTTGTACACCTGGGTGCCCGGACCGAACGGCTCCGATTCCTCTGCTTCGGGGAACCACAGGTAGGTCGTGTTCGGTGGGTGGCGTCCGTAGCGAGCGGTGTCCTGGTGCGTTCATCGCAAGGCCGACAAAGGAGTCAGGGCGGGTTTTCCTGTCGACTGAGGAGAACGCCGCGAGGGGCGTGCCAGGGCGACGCGCAGTAGGACAGTTACCCACCGAGCACGGCCTGGATCGATGAACTGTTCGGGCGTCATGGCGCGCCTCCCTGGCGGCTCTTCCGGACTGGTCGGGAGGAGCCTAGGGTGTGCCCCTGACCGTGCTCGTGGACCCCGTTCCCAGAGTCCCCCGTGAGGAAGGCGAGAGCATGCCCGCCCATCCCCCCTCCCCCCGCTCCTTCGCGCGGCCCCGCGGGGCCGCGGCGTGCGCACTGCTCGCCGCGGCCGCCCTGACCGCGTCGGCCGCACCCGCGGCAGCCGACCCGTCCGTGCAGGGCGTCGCCTACCGCCTCACCCTGCTGCACGCCAACGACCTGGAGTCGGCACTGCTGGGCGCGCCGGCCGACGCCGACTACGGCGGCGCCGCCCGGTTCACCGCGCTCCTCGACCAGCTGCGCGGCGAGGCCGAGACGACCAGCGACGGCGTCCTCACCCTCTCCTCCGGCGACATGTACCTGGCCGGCCCCGAACTCGCGGCGAGCCGCGAGGCGGACGCGCCGTTCTACGACGCGCAGGCGGCCGCGGCCGCCGATTGGGACGCCATCGCGATGGGCAACCACGAGTACGACTTCGGCCCCGACTTCTACGCCGACTACATCGACGCCTACACCGCGGCCGGCGGCACCGCGCCGTTCGTGGCCAGCAACGTGGACGTCTCCGGCGAGGAGCGGCTCGCCGCGCATGCGGAGCGGGGCACGATCGCGCCGAGCGCCGTGCTGGAGGAGGGCGGCGAGGAGATCGGGATCGTGGGCGCGCTGACGCCCGACCTGCCGAACCTGTCCAGCCCGCGCAACGTGGCGGTGGACCCCGGGGTCGCGGCCGCCGTACAGGGCGCGGTGGACGACCTCGCCGACGACGGCGTCGACAAGGTCGTGCTGCTGGCGCACCTGCAGGACCTGAACAACGAGCGCGCGCTGGTCGGCGAGGTCGAGGGCGTCGACGTGGTCATCGCCGGCGGGGGCAGCGAGGTGCAGGCCGGTCCGGACACGCCGCTGGTCCCGGGCGACGAGGTCACCGAGGATCCGGAGACCGGTGCCCCGATGGACTACCCGCTGTGGGCCGAGGACGCCGCCGGCACCGAGGTGCCCGTGGTCCAGGCCAACGCCGACTACAAGTACGTCGGACAGCTCGTGGTGGACTTCGATGCGCGCGGCGGGGTCTCCGGCGTGGCGGACGGCTCGGGCCCGGTTCGGGTCTCCGGTACCGGCGGCGACGCCGTCGATCCCGACCCGCAGGTGGCCGAAGAGGTGCAGGCCCCGGTCCGGGACTATGTGGACGGCCTCGCCGGCGAGACCGCCGCGGAGTCCGAGGTGGACCTGGACGGCACCCGGGCCGGCGTGCGCGGCGCGGAGACCAACCTGGGCAACCTCGTCGCCGACGCTTTGCTCGCCGCAGGCCGGGAGAAGGCCGAGGAGTACGGGGTGCCGGAGCCGCAGCTGGCGCTGCAGAACGGCGGAGGGCTGCGCAACGACTCGGTGCTGCCCGCCGGGACGGTCAGCGAACTCGACACCTTCTCGGTGGTCCCGTTCGCCAACCAGGTCGCGGTCGTTCCCGAGCTGCCGCGCACCCAGATCAAGGAGCTGCTGGAGAACGCGGTGTCGGCGATGCCGTCGGCCGACGGCCGGTTCGCGCAGGTCGCGGGTGTCACCTTCAGCTACGACGCGGCGCGGACGGCGCAGGAGACGACCGAGGACGGCGAGATCGCCACGCCCGGCGAGCGGGTCCGGGAAGCGGTGCTCGACGACGGCACCGTGCTGGTCGAGGACGGCTCGGTGGTGGACGGCGGCCCGGTCACCGTGGCGACCGTGGACTTCTCCGCCAACGGCGGGGACCGGTACCCCTTCCGCGACGCCGACTTCACCGTGGTCGGCACGGTGCATCAGGAGGCCCTGGCCGCGTTCCTACGCGACGGCCTCTCCGGCACCGTCACGGCCGCGGACTATCCGGAGGGCGGCGAGGGCCGCATCACCCGCCTCGGCTGACGGCGCCGCCCGACCGGCCGAAGCGGCAGCGAGCGGGCCGGCCGGGCCGGGGCGCTGGTCCCGTCCCGGCCGGCCCGCAGGCTCCCCGGGGCCGCCGCCGGTGCGGCGGTGGCGCAGCGGAACCGGGCGCAGCCGGCGTTCAGTGCTGGGCGGCTCCGCTGTCGGAGTCGCCGCGTGCGGAGGCGCGCAGCCGGAGCGCACGCAGGGCGCTGGTCCAGGCGGAGCAGTCGTCGGCATCGCCGCCGCAGGCGGTGATGAACGCTCCGACGAGCGCGACGGTGGGCGCGCGGCCGCCCTCCAGGGTCTGCTGGAACCGCGCTGCGGTGCAGACTTCGCCGGAGCGGCGCTCCATCTCGTCGTAGCCGGGGTTGCCCGCCCGGCTCCGGTAGGAGCGCATCGCCTGCACGAACTCGCCCGTGGTGCGGGCGGCGTGCGGGGCGGGGACGGGGGTCGGCGCCGGCGCTGCACCGGCGGTTCGGGTGTCGTGGTCGAAGGGCAACGTCGCTCCTCCGGGTCGAGTGGTGCAGGCGTGGCTGCTGGGGGATGTCTCGAGAACGGACGGCCCGCTGTGTCCGGTACAACGCGGCAGGCACGGAGCCGGGTTCCCTGCCGCGCAGTCCGGGTTCTGGCACGGGCTCCGCGGTGTGCCGGGCGGCCGGAACGCGCGGGATGCCGAAGCGCCGCGGAGGCGGGCGGGCTTGCGGCGGAGCGGCGCGGCAGGAGAAGGATCGGCCGGTGCGGCCGGCTGCACCGCGGCACCCTCCGCCGCCGGGTCCGCGCGCGCGTGCAGTACTCCCCGCAGCCTTGCCGCACGCATGCGGCACGGCTTTTCACGCATAGCCGTCAGTCCCCTCCACACGCCCGCGGGCGCCCCCTATCGGACCCAGTGTCCTCTGCATAGGCCGATGGCGCCAGAGCTTGTCCGGCGGACATCTGCCCCACCGTGCACTCCAGGCCCACCGGCCACTGCGGGCGCGCACCTGCGCCGCGGCCGCCCGCCGCTGGTGGTCAGCGGCCGCTACCCGGCGGTGGCGGGGATCACGCTGCCGCCGTACTGCTGCTCGATGAACTCCGCGGTCTCGGGCGACGTGAGCAGCTCCGCGAGCTTCTGCACCCGCGGGTCGCCGGAGGTGTCGGCGCGCGCGGCGAGGATGTTCACGTAGGGGTTGTCCTCCAGGTCCTCGGCGAGGATGGCGTCCTCGGTCGGCGACAGGCCCGCGTCCTGGGCGTAGTTGTTGTTGACGATGGCCGCGTCCACGTCGTCCAGCGACCGCGGCAGCTGGGCCGCCTCCACCTCGCGGAAGTCGAAGCCGTTCGGGTTGTCCTCGATGTCGGCGAGCGAGAACGCGGTCTCCTCCACGCCGTCGGCGAGCCCGATCAGGCCGGCCTCCTGCAGCAGGAGCAGTGCGCGGAACTCGTTGCTGGGGTCGTTGGGCAGCGCGATCTCGGCGCCCTCGCCAAGGTCGGCCGGGTCGTCGACGACCGAGGAGTAGAGGCCGAGCGGGGGCAGGTAGACGTCCTGGACCTTCTCCAGGTCGGCCCCGTTGCCGGAGTTGTACTCGTCCAGGAACGGCTCGTGCTGGTAGAGGTTGGCGTCGATCTCGCCCTCGGCCAGCGCCGCGTTCGGGGCGATGTAGTCGGAGAACTCGGTGATGTCGAGGTCCAGGCCCGCATCGGGGGCGAGCTCCTCGTCGACGAAGGCGAGGATCTCGCCGGCCGGGACGGCGGTCGCACCGACGGCCAGGGTCTCCCCGCCGCCGCCTCCGCTCTCGGACGGGGCGCTGCAGGACGCGGCCGCCAGTGGGAGGACCGCTGCGGCGAAGACGGCGATGGGGGTGCGGCGCATGGGTGGGATCCTTCGTGTTCGTGCTGGGTGGCACGCCGGCGCTCGGCGCAGGAGCGGAGGCATCCGCTGCGGGGCTCAGCCGGGGGTGCCGGGGCGGAGGGAGCTGTCGGGCGCAGCCAGGTGCACCCGGGGACGACCGCCCGTAATTTCCTATTAGTCCGATCTTAAATGCGGATCTCCCCGGAACCCAGCACTCGTGACCGACGCCATAGCCCGCGACCGGCGCCTGCGCGCCGCGGCTACCCGTGCAGCAGCGCGATACCCACCAGCACGGGGAAGGTGACGATGGTCGACAGCAGCACGATCTCGCTCACGAACCGCGGCACCGCGTTGTAGCGGGCCGCGTAGGTGTACATGTTCTGCGCCGTCGGGAGCGCAGCGAGCACCACCACCGCGAACAGCGCCTCCGGCCCCAGGTCGAACACCCAGGTGCCCAGCGCCCAGGCGATGAGCGGCTGCACCAGCGACTTGAGCGCCGTCGACAGCAGGACGGGCCACCGGTCGGCACCCCGGGCGGGCAGCGGACTGCCGTGCAGCGAGATCCCCAGGGCGAGCAGCACCGCCGGCACCGACATCGAGCCCACCAGCTCGAACGGCTGCATCAGCGCGCCGGGCACCGGGATGTCGAGCAGCGACACCGCGACGCCGGACAGCGCCGCCACCGCGACCGGGTTGCGGAAGGGAGCGGTCGCGATCCGCAGCACCCCGGTGCGCTGGCCCGTAGCGGTGGCGCCCAGGTCGAGCAGAGTGACGGCGAGCGGCGTCACCACGAGCTGCTGGAGCAGCAGGATCGGTGCGACCAGCGACGCATCGCCGAGCACGTAGACGGCGATGGGGATCCCGAGGTTGCCGGCGTTGACGTAGCCGGCGCACAGGGCGCCCATCCCGGTGGTGCGCCAGTCCCAGCGGCGCAGTAGCGCCACCGCGAGGAACAGCAGGGCGACGGCGGCCATGCTGGCGGCCGTCACCAGCAGCGGCGCCGACAGGAGGAGCCGCGGGTCGGAATCGGCCAGGATGGTGAAGAGCAGAGCCGGCGTCGCAACGTAGAACGCGAGCCGCGTCAGCACCTCGCGTCCGTTCTCGCCGAGCGCGCCGGTGCGCCCCAGCACGTAGCCCACCGCGATGATGCTCGCGATCACCCCGAAACCGGTGATCACCCCGCCCATGCCCGTCCACCCCTCTCGGCGCCGGCGACCTGCCGCCGCGCGCGGGTCGACGGTATACCACCGGCGGGGGACGTCGTCCCAGGTGGTCCGGGCTGAGCGGGCCCGCGGAGCGAGCACTGCGCCGCGCACCGCGCAGCCCGTGGCGGTGATCACCGCGGCGCGCGGCGGGGGGCGGGGCGGGGACCGGCGCCGATACCCCTATCCTCGGAGAAGAGCCCGCGTTCTCAGGAGGACACACCCATGGTCGGTACCATCGCAGCCGTTCTGATGTGCATCGGTCTTCCGATGATGATCATCGCTGGCCTCCTCGGTGCCTTCTTCACCAAGAGCTACACCGGCCCCAAGACCAGCGCGGACTCCGCGAAGTAGCCAGCCGGATCTGCACGGGCCCGCACGCGCTGCCGGGCCCGTTCGCGTGTGCGGGGGCTGGCCGGGGGCCGGGGCGGGGCGCTGCTAGGTTCCCCTGGGGTTTGCCCGTGAACCCGGACCCCCTGATGCGACGGGAACCGCATGCGCAAGATCCTCATCGTCGGCGGCGGCCAGTCCGGCCTGCAGCTCGCGATCGGCCTCCTCGGCGACGGCCACGACGTCACCCTGCTGACCCTCCGCTCCGCCGACGAGGTACGGTCCGGGCGGGTGATGTCGACCCAGTGCCTCTTCGGGACGGCGCTGGACCGCGAGCGCCGGCTGGGGCTGGCGCGCTGGGACGGCGCCGCGCCGGACGTCACCGGGGTGGCGATGACGCTGGCCGGCAGCGAGGGGATCGCCGCCTCCTGGACGGGCCTGCTGCCGCGCCCTGCGCAGTCGGTCGACCAGCGGATGAAGCTCGCCGCCTGGTCCGAGGAGTTCGAGCGGCGCGGCGGCCGGATCGTGCTGCACGGCGCGACGCTGTCCGACCTGGACTGGTTAGCCGCCTCCTATGAGCTGGTGGTGGTGGCCGCCGGCCGCGGCGAACTCGCCGACCTCTTCCCCGTCAACCGGCACCGCACCCCGAGCGGCGGGCCGCGGCGGCATCTGGCGCTGGCCTACGTGCACGGCGCCGGCGAGCACCCGGACGGCCCGGTCCTGGACCGCAGCGCGGTCGACGGCCTCGGCGAGGTGCTCGTGGTACCGGCCCTCACGCACACCGGCCGGTGCCACGCACTTCTGGTGGAAGCGGTTCCGGGCGGTCCGATGGACATGCCGCTGCCGCACGCGCCCCAGCCGGGCGACGTGCTCGCACAGATCATGCAGGTGCTGCGGCAGAACGCCCCCTGGGTCTACGAGCGCTGTGCGGACGCGGTGCCCACTGATCCATTGGCGGAGGCCGCCACCGCGTTCCCGCCGGTCGTGCGGGAGCCGGTCGGCCGGCTGCCCGGCGGCGCTCCGGTGCTGGGGATGGGCGACACGGTGGTGGCCAACGACCCGGTCACCTCGCAGGGCGCCAACGCGGCGTCGGCCTGCGCGGACGCCTACCGGGCGGCGATCGCCGCCCACGGCGGTGGGCCGTTCGACGAGGAGTTCATGCGGGGCGCCTTCGCCGCGTACTGGCGGCACGCCCGCTACCTGCGCGCCTGGAACCAGGTCATGCTGGACGGGCCGCCGCACGTCTGGGAACTGCTTGCGGCGGCTGCCGACCACCCCGAGGCGGCCGACCGCTTCGCCGGGGCCTTCGACGACCCGTCCGACCTCATCGACTGGTTCCTGCACCCCGAGCGCGCCTACGCCTACCTCGACCGCCTCGGCTCCGCCGGCTGACGCCCGCGAGGCCCGCTGCGCCTCGGCCGGTGCCGCTCTCCGCCGCGGGGCTCAGTACCGTGCACCCACTGCTGCGGGCACAGCGTCGAGCTCGGCGAGGCCGGCTGCAGTGAGGTCCACATCGGCCGCTCCGGCGTTGCCGTGCAGGGAGCAGCAGGCCGGGGAGCGCCGCTGCGCCGCTGTCTCCGCACGCCGGCGGGTGAGGCCCCACGGGCAGGCACGGGTGCTCCCGCTCGCCAGGGCCGAGCCGCATCGGACGGCCGGCCGCGGCCCGGCGGGTGCGCAGGAAGCCGCGAGCCCGGAGCTCCGGCGCGAATCTGCGGGGCACGGTTGGCCAGGCCCCGGTGGTGCGGCGCGGTGGTGCGGCGGTGGATGGTGGTGCCATGAGCGAAACGCAGGAGACGCAGGAGAACACGGTCGCCGCGGTGCCGGAGGTCCCGGAGCGGATGCGCGCCGTCATGCAGGAGGTGCACGGCGGGCCGGAGGTGCTGGCCGTCGCCGAGGTCCCGGTGCCGCAGCCCGGGCCGGGCGAGGTCCTCATCCGGGTGCACGCAGCCGGGGTGAACCCGACCGACTACAAGCACCGCTCGGGCCGCCGCTTCCTGGGCGACCCGCCCTACGTCCTGGGCTGGGACGTGTCCGGCACGGTCGCGGCCGTCGGGATGGGCGTCGCGCTGTTCCGGCCGGGCGACGCGGTGTTCGGCATGCTGCCCTACCCGCACGGCGCGGGAGCGCACGCCGAGTTCGCGGTCGGCCCGGCGCGCGCCTTCACCGCCAAGCCGGCCGAGCTGGACCACGTGCAGGCCGCAGCGGTGCCGCTGGCCGCGCTCACCGCGTGGCAGGCGCTCGTCGACACGGCGGGCATCCGCGGCGGCGACCGGGTCCTGGTGCACGCTGCGGCGGGCGGCGTCGGCCATTTCGCCGTGCAGATCGCGGCGGCCCGCGGGGCGCACGTGGTCGGCACGGCAAGCGCGGCAAAGCACGGCCTGCTGCGCGAACTGGGCGCCGCGGAGGCGATCGACTACCGCGAGCAGGATCCGGCGGAGTCGGTGCGCGGCGCCGCGGCGGTGCTGGACTCGCTAGGCGGCGACTCCCCGGTCCGGTCGCTGGCGGCGGTGCGGAAGGGCGGGACGGTGGTGGCGATCCTGCCGACCGGCACCGGCCGGCTGGAGCAGGCCGCTGCGGCGGCCGGGCGGCGCGGCACCGAGATGCTCGTCGAGCACGACCAGGCCGGGATGCGGTCCATCGCCGCGCTCATCCGGTCGGGGGCGCTGCACCCGGTGGTGCAGGAGGTGTTCCCGCTGGAGCGGGCCGCCGACGCGCACCGCCTGGGTGAGGCCGGGCACGTTGCGGGGAAGCTGGTTCTGCAGGTCGTCCCGGACTAGGGCGTGCCAGGGCGTGTCGGGTGGTCGGCGCCGTACCACCGCGGTGCCGGCCGCGGCCGCCCGCGGCCGGTCAGGCGACGGGGGCCGCCGCGGCCGCTCGCTCTCCGGCGGCCAGCAGCAGCGCGTCGCCGCCGAGTGCGGAGGCGGCCCAGCCGCGGGCGGGACGGCGCGCCGGAGCGCGCCTGCCGGGCACGGCGAGCAGGACACCGCCGATGAGCAGCATGACGCAGGCGATCCACAGTGCGTGGGTGTACCAGGGCCAGGAGTGCGCGAGCGAGGTGAGCGCGCTCCCCCACGGCGCTGCACCCGGCACCACCCACACGGCGGCCCAGCCGGACGCCGCCGCAACCAGTACGGCCGAGACGCGGATCGTCCACCGCTCGGAAGAGGAGACGCCCTCCGCGGTACCGGTGACGGCGCGGGCCATCCCGCTCCTGCGGCCCACGCGCAGGCACACGGCCGCGAGGTTCCCGATGCCGGCGATCAGGACCGGCCAGACCATGTGCGGCGGCGCCTCGATCCAGCCCGGGCGGCCGATGAACTGGACGCCGAGCAGCACGGCGCCGGCGCTGCAGAGCACCGCGCCCGCCTGGACGGCGGCCGACAGCGCCGAGCGCCTGCGCCCGGTGCGCGCCGGGTGCGCGGCTGCCTCGGTCGGGGGATGCGTGTGCCCGGGTTCGGGGGAGGACACCTGAGTCTGCTCTCCATGAAGGCGCCGCGGGGGCCGGCGCACGAAAGGGGGGTAGGAACGTCACTGTATCGGCGCCGGAGTGCTGTTCCGTGCGTACAGTGAGTGATTTGACCGATGGTTCCGAAGTTGTCCGTGTGACAGGTTGGCATCACTGCGGGCGCCCCTCCGGTCACGGACGGCAGGCGCTCCGGCCGCGTTCGGCGCCCGGCGCGGGGTGGACCCGCTTCCCTGCGCCCGCCGGCCCTGCACCGGAGCGGCGCACCGCACGGGAAGCCGCGGCCCGGCAGGCCCGCACCCCGACTGGCCCGCCAACCGACCGGGCCTTGACCGAACGGGGCCGTTGCTAGCGGCCGGCGCTGCGGCACCGCGCCGCAGTCGGCAGAGCCCCGGACGGAGGCGGCCGGCAGCACCGGAGAGCACCGTCCTGCCGACCGCGCGCATCCGCCCAGCGCCGGACAGCCGCATCCGCCGGCCTGGCGGCGAGAACGCCGAGAACCGCCCGGCCGGCTGCTCCCCCCGGCAGCGCGCGGCGGACTGAGCACGCCGCCGCGCGTCAACCCCTGAACCCCTGCGGCCCGACTGGCGCACCACCCTCCTCGAACACGGTGCGGTTCCCGCGGCCATCGCACTTGAACAGGCGCGCCGGAAGCCACCCGGTCGGAGGAACGCTCCACGGCACGCCCTCGCCAGCCGAGCGGCGGTCCTGCGAAGCACCCCGCGACGGGGCTCCGCACAGCGCCGCGGCCGCTACTCCTGCGGCGCGACGTCGTCCGGGAGGAGCGCCCGGAGCTGCTCCACGGAGGGGTCGGCGCCGGACAGGGCCTGGGCTTCGATGCGGCGGGACTGGCGGGCGACGCTGTCCTCGAACAGGGTGCGGATCTCGCGGCCGTTGCCCTCGGCGAAGCGGGCCGGGGCCGCGTCGACCACGGTGCCGACCGCGGTGCGGGTCGGCTCGGGCACGGTGAAGTCGGCGCCAGCAGCGACCGCCGCGAAGATCTCCGCCAGCTCGGCGCGGGTGTAGGGGGCGAAGGCGATGGTGCGGGAGAACCGGGAGGCGAGCCCGGGGTGGTCGGCAAGGAAGTCGGCCATCTCCGCGGAATGCCCGGCGGCGATCACCACCACCTCGTCGCGGAAGTCCTCCATCAGCTTGAGCAGCGTGTCCACCGCCTCCCGGCCGAAGTCGCCACCGGTACCGCCGAGGGCATAGAGCTCGTCGATGAACAAGACACCGCCGCGGGCCCGCTCCACCACCTCGCGGGTGCGCTGCGCCGTCTGCCCGATGTACTGGCCGACCAGGTCGGCCCGCCCCACCTCCACGACCTGGCCCTGCGCCAGCACGCCGAGGGCGGCGAGCAGCTCGCCGTAGATGCGCGCGACCGTGGTCTTCCCGGTCCCCGGCGGACCGGAGAAGACCAGGTTGCGGGAGGGGAGCGGCGCCTCCAGGCCGGCCGCGCGGCGCCGACGCCCGGCCGAGATGAGGCTGGTGAGCTCGGCGACTTCCCGCTTGACTCCGGACAGCCCGACCATCGCGTCCAGCCGGGCCATCAGAGCGCGGGCCTGCCGCTCGTCGCGCGGCGCGCCGACCCGGGCGCTCAGCCCGCCGTCGACGACGCCCGCCAGGTCGCCGGGGAGGATGTGCGCGAGGGCCTCGGCGGAGACGGCGCCGTCGGCGACGACCCGGCCGGTCTGGCGCTGCACGACGTCCTCGAACATGCGGCGCGCCTCCCGCCCGTTGCCGAAGGAGGAGTCCTTGGGCACCGCGCGGAAGTGGCGCACCACCAGGTCGTGCACTCCGGCGCCGAGGACGTAGCCCTTGCGCTCGGCCATCGCGGTGAAGATGGTGGCGAGCTGGTCGGGCGTCTGGTGCTCGAAGCGGACGGTGCGCGACACGCGGGAGGCGAGCCCGGGGTTGGCCGACAGGAACGTGCGCATCTCGTCGGAGTAGCCGGCGAAGACCACCACGACCTCGTCGCGCAGATCCTCCATGAGCTTGATGAGGGTGTCGATCGACTCCTGTCCGAAGTCGGCTCCGGCACCGAAGGTGCGGGACAGGGCGTATGCCTCGTCGACGAAGAGCACGCCGCCGCGGGCCCGCTCCACCACGTCGGCCGTCTTGCGGGTGGTCTCGCCCAGGTGCTCGCCGACGAGGTCGGCGCGGGAGGCTTCGACGAAGACTCCGGTCGCCAGGGCACCGAGGGACTGGAGCACTTCGCCGTAGAGGCGGGCCACCGTCGTCTTGCCGGTACCCGGCGGACCGGAGAACACCAGGTGGCGGCTGAAGTCGAGGGCCGGCAGGCCGGCGGCGCGGCGCCGCTCGTTCACCCGCTGCAGGTCGACGAGGGAGCGGACCTCGCGCTTGACGGCCTCCAGGCCGACCAGGTCGTCCAGGTCGGCGAGCACCTCGTCGATGGGGCGCGGTTCGCCGGCGGTCCGCTCCCCGGACGCCGCCCAGGCGGCGTCGGCGTATTCGGGGACGCCGGTGCCGTCGGGGCCGGCGGCGAACTCGTCGGCCTCACCGCAGTCCTCGGCCCCGCCGGTCGGCAGGCCGGTGACGGCCCACCCCTGCCCGTCCCCCTCGCCGACCGAGGCGACCTGCTGCTCCACCCCTTCCAGGCGGGTATCGACCAACTGCACGACAGCGCCGTCTTCGGCGTAGATGCCGGGCTCGCCGTTGTCGCGCACGGTGCACCGCACCAGGTGCAGGCGGCCGCCGCCGGTGACCGCGGCGCCGGCCCGGCCCGCACCGGCCAGCAGCGTGTCCTCCAGGGTCGCGCTGCCGCCGTCGACGACGCCGACGCCGCCGGCCGCGCCGGCCACCGCGGCGTCGCGCAGGTGCAGGCGGCCGCCGTCGCCCACGTGCACGCCGTCGCTGACGGTGGTGCGCACCTTGGCGCGGGCGACGTCCAGGGTGCCGCCCGCGGCGACCGTGACGGCGTTGCTGCCGCACATGGCGGCGGACAGCCCGTCGACGGACAGCGCGCAGCCGTCCACCACCCACAGGCCGCCGCCGATGTCGGAGAGCTCCACGTCGCGCAGCTCTCCCCCGCCGCCCTGCGCGGTGACGGCCTGCCGCCCGCGGTTGCCCGAGACGTGCACGCGCTCCAGGTCGACGCGGCTCTGCTCCAGGTAGATGCTGGGGTAGGCGACGCCGTCGCGCGCCGCGGCACCGGAGACGTGCACCCCGGCCAGGCGCGCGGTGGAGGCCCGCAGGTGCAGCCCGTTGCCGCCGGGGGTGCGCACCCGGACCCCCTCGCCGGACAGCTGCCCGCCGTCGACGAGGACGCCCTGCCACGCGGGCGCGCCGACGCGGAGGTCCTGCACCTGCGCGTGGCCGCCCCCGCTGACGTGCAGCCCGGTCCCCGCGCCGGTGATATCGGAGTCCTCGAACAGGGCCTCGGCACCCGCCTCGACCCGCACGGCGGCCCATTCAGGGCGCCCGCCGCGCACGCCGAGCCGGGTGAATGCGGCACTCGACCGGTCGGTCACCAGCACCGCTGCCCCGCTGGAGTCGGTGAACGCGCAGTCGGCGACGGACGGCGCGGCGCCGTCGGCGATCCACAGCGCGGCGCGGTCCTCGGAGCCGGCGCGGTCGAAGGTGCAGCCGCGCACGGCGGGCCGCGCCTCGGCGGTCACCGACAGGCCGGCCGCGGACTCGTCGTCGCCCTCTCCCGGCGGCAGGCCGGCGAACGCGAGCCGGTCCAGCTCGACCGCCCCGGTGCCGGCCACGGTGAGCCAGGCGCCGTCGAACGCGGTGTCGGCGACCGAGCCGCCCTCACCGAACAGGGCGAGGCCGCCGCCGGTGAACCTGCACCGCGCCATCGTGACCGGCGCGGCGTGCGCGTCGATCTGCGCGGCGGAGGTGAAGGTGCAGTCCTGGGCGTGGAAAGAGGTGCCGGGCAGCAGGGAGACCGGCGGCTCTTCATCGGAGCCGCCCGCGATGTCGACGCCGTACAGCTCCAGCCGCCCGGCGGCGACCGTGAAGACGGGCGCGCCCTCGACGGCGATGGTGGTCGTTCCGGCGCCCTGCGAGGCGACGACGATGACGTGCCGGTCGATCAGGTGCGATTCGTCGACCCGGTACTGGCCCGGATCCACCTGGAGGTACAGGTCCATGCCCGCGCACTGGGGGTGCAGCAGGATCTCGTTGAGGTCCGACGCCGCGCCGCGCGCCGTCTTGGAGACCTGGACCGTGAACACTGGGCACTCCACACGCCGATAACGGATCCGACCGGGGCCCGCTGCGCCGCCTGAGGCACCCGCAACGGTGTGGTCCGTACGGTATCGCCCACCCCTGTCCCGTGTTCAGCCATCGCCGCGCCCTTCCTGGAGATCCTGCACCCCCGGCCCCCTCCACCACCGCGCCTGCCGGCCCCGGAGGGCGCGGCGCACTACCGGATCACGGCACTGCGGGCAAGGGGCGGCGCCGGGCTCCCGAGCGCACCGCGGGCGGCGGACTTCTACACTCCCCGTGGTCCCGCACGCGGACGCCGCACCCCGAACACCCCCACAGTTGGAGACGATTCCGTGCAGCCCCATCCCCCTGGCTCCCCCTACCCGCCCGCTCCGCCGCCGCCCGGGTCCGGGCCGCACCAGGGGCCGGCGAAGAAGCACAGGAACCCGATGGCCCTCCTGGTCGTGCTGCTGAGCATCGCCCTGGTGGTGGCTCTGGTCGTACTGGTGATCGTGCTGGGCCGCGGAGGGGGCGGCGCGCCGGAGCCCGCTCCCGGAGACACGCCGGGCGCCGGCGGCGACACGGCGGACGGCGGCGCGGAGGACGGCGGCGACGGCGCCGCGGACGACCCGGACAGCGGCGCGGCCGACGCCTCAGCGCTCTACGAGGCCGAGCTGGTCGAGATCGACCTGGACGGCGGACTGACCTACGTCGACCTCGACACCGAGCCGCCGACCGTCTCCGACACCAAGATCGGCGGCCATGACCTGAGCCTGGGCACGACGACCGGCACCCCGGGGCTGCATTCGCAGGACTCCGTGCAGATGACGCTCGCACCGCTGCCCGAGGGCGGCGCCGAGCCCGACGCCGCGAGCTGCCGCGACGCGGTGGAGACCAACGGCACCTACACGAGCGATTTCGAACAGGACGCCCGGTTCTGCCTGCAGACCGACGAAGGGGCCGTCGCCGCCATCCAGGTCACCGCATCGCCGCACGGCCGCGGCCCGGCGGCCTTCGAGGTCACACTCTGGGAATGATCGGCCGGATCCGGCCACCGACAGCGGAGACGGACCCGAAACGGGCGCCGGAGGGCTCCGGCGCCGCGCGGCAAGGAGAGGCATGGACGACGTGACTGGGGCCGGCGCCGACTCCCCCGGCGACGTGTGGACGCTGGGGTGGCGGTCGGCCGTCGACCTGCGGTCGGCCCTTCTCGGCGGAGCGGGGCTCCCGGAGCTGCCGTTCGTGCCGGTGCGCCTGGAGCCGGGCGAGACCGCGCACGCCGAGCTCGTGCTGGACTACCGGCGCTTCTACGGCACGGACGTGTCCTACTCGCAGACGTCCGGCTTCTACTTCGGCTCGCCGGTGTTCGTCGCTGCCAGCCTCGCCGGGCAGGGCCTCGGCAACATGGCGGCGAAGAACCGCGCCGAAGCGCAGGCGCGGGCGCAGTGGCGCGAGCACCAGCGGGTGACCGCGTACCTGACCGATACGCGGCTGCTGGCGCTCGTCGACGGGCACCGGTGGCTGTCCTGGTGGCATGCCGGCGCCATGCAGGTGCACACGCTGCTGGAGGAGTGGAGCGTCGTGCAGATGTTCGGCGACACCGAGCCGCTCCGCTGGGAGGGCCCGGCCGCGCCGTGGCTCGCCGTTGCGCTGGTCGACCTCGTGTACGGCCGGGACGCGCTCGCCCGCCACCCCGGGCTGGCCGCGCTGGCGGTGCCCGGGGGCTGAACCTCGGGCCCGCGGCAGTCCGCCGGCCCTTCCGCTGCGCAGCGCGCCCTAGCGCCGCCTGCTCCGCACGGAGCGGCCGGGGAGGGCCGAGGTGCGGGCGCCGTCGCGGATGACGGGGGTGCCGGCGACCCAGACGTGCGGGATGCCGCCGGGGAGGCGGCGGGGCTCCGCGAAGGTGGCGCGGTCGCGCACCCGGCCGGGGTCGAAGAGGACCAGGTCGGCGCGGAGGCCGGGGGCGATCCGCCCGCGGTCGCGCAGGCCGAGGCGCGCGGCGGGGCGGGCGCTCAGATGCGCGACGCACTCCTCCTGAGTGAAGACGCCCAGGTCGCGCGCGTAGTGGCCGAGGTAGCGGGGGAACGTTCCGTGGCCGCGCGGATGGGGCTTGGCGCCGTGCAGGATGCCGTCGCTGCCACCGGTGTGCACGCGGTGGCCCATGATGGTCCGCACGTTGTCCTCGTCGCCGACGTGCTGCAGGATCGCGGTGGCCAGCCGGTCGCGGACCAGAAGCCGCAGCGCCGTGTCGAACGGCGCCTCGCCGCGGTCGCGTGCGATGGCGGCGACGGTGCGGCCCACGTGGTCGCCGAGTTCCGGTGCTGCCACGCCGGCGACCTCCACGGCGTCCCAGTCGATCGGAACGCCGTGGCCGCCGTCGCAGCCGTCCACCTCCATGGCGTGCCGGATCCGCCCGGCGGTCGGGGCGTCGCTCAGCCGGCTGAGGATCGCGGCCGGGCCGCCCGCGCTCGCCCAGCCCGGCAGCAGCGCGGCGAGCGTGGTGCTGCCGGGGGTGTAGGGGTAGGTGTCCAGGGTGACGTCGGCACCGGCGCAGCGCGCCTGGTCCACGAGGTCGAGGAGCTCCTGCCCGCGCCCGGCGTTCGGAGCGAAGTTCATGGTGGCGTGGGCGAGGTGCAGCGCGCACCCGGCCGCCCGCGCCACCTCCACCATCTCCCGGTAGGCGTCGAGCGCGCCCGCGCCGTAGGAGCGGTGGTGCGGGCAGTAGTAGCCGCCGCGGGCCGCAACCACCCGGCAGAGGGCGGCGAGCTCCTGGAAGCCGGCGTACATCCCCGGCGCGTAGGTGAGACCGGAGGACATGCCGAGCGCCCCTTCGGCGAGCCCGGTGTCGAGAAGTCCCCGCATGCGGTCGAGCTCCGCGGCGGTGGCGGGCCGGTCGTCCCAGCCCATGGCGAGCATGCGCACGCTGCCCTGGGGGACGAGGTAGGCGGCGTCGACCGCGGTGCCCTGGTCGATGCGGTCCAGGTAGCCGCCGACGGAACGCCAGCCGATACCGCCCGGGACGCCGGCGCCGTCGCCGTTCCAGCCCGCCACGGCGGCGCGCACCTGGTCCAGGGTGGTGGCGTCGGCGGGCGCATAGGAGAGCCCGTCCTGGCCGACCACTTCAAGGGTGACGCCCTGGGCCGCCTTGGCGGAGTGGTCGGGGTCGGCCAGCAGGGCCAGGTCGGAGTGCGCGTGCATGTCGATGAACCCGGGGGCGAGCGCGAGCCCGCCGGCGTCGACCTCGCGTGCAGCCGAAGGACCGGGCGGCGCTGCCCCGTCGGCTGCGACCCACGCGATGCGGCCGCCGCGGACACCCACGTCGCCGCGGTAGGAGGGCTCCCCGGAGCCGTCCATGATGCGTGCGCCCTTGATCACCGTGTCCATGCGCTCTCCTCTCTCAGCGCCCCGCAGCCGCTGCGCCGGACACGGCCCGGAGGCGGGCACTTCAGGCAGCGCGCGGGACGGGCTCAGAAGAAGGTGCGGATGAGGTCGACGACGGTGCCGTCGTCGCGGACCGCGGGGATGAGCTGCCACTTGTCGAAGACCGTGCACGGGTGGGAGAGGCTCAGGCCGACCCAGTCCCCGACCTCCAGCTCGGCGCCCTCATCGACGCTCACCCAGGCGTGCTGGTCGGAGAGGCTGGTGACGGCGATGCCCTCCGCGGAGCGCGCCGGTCCCCCGCCGGACGGCCGCACCAGGTGCGGCCGGGGCAGGTGCTGGTCGAAGGAGGCGTCGCGGCGGCCGGCGTTGAGGAACGCCTGCCCCGTCTCCGGGCGGGACACCACCTGCGCCCACAGGGTGAACGCGGACTGCAGCTCCCCCTCGCCGGGCACGCGGTTGAACGGCGTGCGCTCCCGGTAGAGGCCGTCGTCGTGGGTGACGTAGGCGCCGGAGCGGAGCAGCTTGCGGACGGGCCGGGAGAGCGATTCCAGCGGACCGCCGGGCTCGCTGAACACCGCTGCGACCGCGTCGAACCAGGCGCTGCCGCCCGCTGAGACCGTGATGGGCTCCCCGGGGCCGAGGGCGGCGAACCGGCCGTCGGCGTCCAGCTGCGCGGTGAGCCGGGTGAGCTGGCGCAGCCATGCGGCAACCCGCTCGGGGGTGGCTCCGGGGACCTCGCCCTCGTAGCCGGCGACACCGACCGGGCGCAGGGCCGGTGCCTCCGCCGCCGCGGCGGCCACCCGGTCGGCTTCAGCGGCGCTGCGCACGCCGGTGCGGGTGCCCTCGCCGGCGCCGAGCTCGACAACCACGTCGACCGGCCGGCGCGCCCCGGCCGCGCGCAGGGCTTCGTCCATGAGGCGGACGCCGCGCACGGAGTCGACGTAGCAGGCGAAGGAGAAGTCCGGGTCGGCGTCGAGCTCTGCGGCGAGCCAGCGCAGCGCAGCGGCGTCGACCAGCTCGTTGGCGAGGAAGAGCCGGGCGACGCCGAACCGGCGGGCCACCCGCACCTGGTGCGGCGCAGCCAGGGTGATGCCCCAGGCCCCGTAGCGCAGCTGCAGGTCGAACAGCTGCGGCGCCATCGACGTCTTGCCGTGCGGCGCGAACGCGAGGCCGTGCCGTTCGGAGTAGTCGCGCATCAGGGCCAGGTTGTGCTCCGTGCGCTCCGCGGACAGCGCGAGCACCGGGGTGGTGAACCCGCCCGTGAACAGGGAGCGGCCCTGCGCGGCGAGCGCGCCGACGGTGCTGTGCGCAGCGTCCGGCGGAAGGCCCTTGAACCGCTCGTCGGCGTGCTCGGCGGCGAGCCGGCCGAGGCCGGGCAGCACCGGGGAGCCGGGCGCCCGCAGTCCGTGCGGTCCACCGCCGGGGCCGGCCACAGTACGGACGTCGGCACTACTCACGGCGGCCTCCTCGGTCGGCGCGGTCGAGCGTTGCGGCGTCCCTGCTGCCGCTGGCAGCGGTCGGGCCCACCTCGGCCGTACCGCGAATGACCAGCGTTGCAACATGTGCAATGCTCATTGCGTTATCTGCTCATCGCTGTCTACCATCCGGCTTCAGGGCGGTCAACGATGCCGGTTCCGGTCCGGCTCCGAACCGCAGCACGGCGACACGACCGGTCGGACCCGGTGGACGAGGAGCGCTGACCAGGTGGCCACCAGTACGGACGCTGCGGCGCGCGCGCCCGGCGCTCCCGACGCGGTCTGCCTGGGCGAGACGATGGTCGCCCTGCTGCCGGCCCCGCCCGCAGCGCTCGCCGCCGCGCAGTCGTTCCGCCCGTCGGTCGGCGGCGCCGAATCCAACGTGGCGTGCACGCTGGCGGCACTCGGGCATCCGGCGCGCTGGCTGGGCCGGGTGGGTGCCGACGGGTTCGGCGACACGGTGGTTGCCGACCTGGCTGCGCGCGGCGTGGACGTGTCTGCGGTCCAGCGCGACCCCGGCCGCCCCACCGGCGTCTACTTCCGGACTTCCGGAACGCCTTCCGCGACGGACGGGGACGGCGCGGGGCCGGCCGCAGAGGTGGCCTACTACCGCGCGGGGTCGGCGGCGTCGGCGATGGCGCCGACCACCGTGCGCACGGCCGACGCCGACGCCGGCCGGGTCCTCCACCTGACCGGCATCACCGCCGCGCTCTCCGCGGACTGCCGGGACCTGCTGGAGGGGCTCACCGGGCCGCGGCGGGGACGGCCGCTGGTGTCGTTCGACGCCAACTACCGGCCCGGGCTCTGGGCGCGGACGGCGGCCGATCCGCAGCTGCTGCTCGACCTGGCGCGGCGGTGCGACGCGGTCTTCGTGGGCGAGGACGAGGCGGCCGCAGCCTGGGGCCTGTCCGGCGGACCGGCCGCGGTGCGCGCTGCGCTGCCGGAGCCGGGCACGCTCGTCGTCAAGCAGGGGGCGCGCGGCGCCACCGCGTTCGGGCCGCAAGCGCCGGACGGACTCTTCTGCCCGGCGGTCGACACCCCGCTCCGCTCGCCGGTGGGCGCGGGCGACGCGTTCGCGGCCGGGTTCCTCTCCGCGGTGCTGCGCGGCCTGCCGCTCCGGGACCGGTTGCGCCACGGCCACCTGGCGGCGGCCGCGGCGGTGGCGGCGGAGGGGGACGTGGGCGACCCGCTCGACCGCGCCCGAGCCGACGCGCTCGCGGCGCTCAGCGACGCCGACTGGGCAGCGCTGCGCTTCCCGGGCGCCCCGGAACCGCCCTTCGGCGCCGCGCCCGCGGCCGAGGGGGTGCAGCAGCGATGAGCCAGACGGTGGACCGGGCGATGACCGTGCTCGGCTATCTCGCCGGCGGACCGCGCAGCCTGGACGGCGTGGCCCGCGAGTTGGGCGTGCACAAGTCGACGGCGCTGCGGCTGCTGCGCACCCTGGGCGAGCACGGCGTGGTCTATCGGCAGCCCGACCAGCGGTACCGGCTCGGCGTCCGGCTGTTCTCACTCGCCCACCAGGCCATGGAGGGGCTCGACGTGCGCGAGGTCGCCCATCCGCACCTGGCGCGCCTGAACGCCGACACCGGCCACACCGTGCACCTGGCGGTGCACGAGGAAGGCCAGGTCCTCTACATCGACAAGGTCGACAGCCGCTACCCGGTGCGGATGTACTCGCGCATCGGCCGCTCGGTCCCGATCACGGTCGCGGCCGTCGCCAAGGTCCTGCTGGCCGACCTGCCGGCGAGCGAGCGCACCGACCTCGCCCACCGGCTGGACTACCCCCGCTACACGCCGCGCTCCACGGCGGCGCCCGAAGAGTTCCTGCAGGAGTTGGCGCAGGTGCGGGAGCAGGGGTGGGCGGCCGATTTCGGCGGCCACGAGGAGGCGGTGAACTGCATCGCCGCGCCGGTGCGCGGGCCGGACGGGCGGGCTGCGGCAGCCATGTCGGTCTCGGCCCCCGGTGTCGTGCTCGCGCGCGAAGACCTGCTCGCCCTGCTACCGGCGGTGCGGCGCACTGCGGCCGCCATCGGCGCCGAGTACTCGGGCGAGCGGATGGACACCCCGGTCCGCGGCCGGCACGGCAGCCGGACCGGGGACGGTGCCGACCGCCGGCCGGCTGCCCGGTGACCTGCCGTCGCTTGCGAATCCCGTTCCACCTGCCGCGCTGCGACCGCTGTTCCTGCATTTTCCGCTGCCGCAGCCGCTGCGGTACACCCGATCCGATGGAGGCACCATGACCGAGTCCGCTGGCCAGAAGGGCGCCAAGACGGCGCTCAACCCCGCCACGCACACGACGCCGCCGGCCCGCTTCTCACACGGCGTGCTGAAGGGCGGCCTCCTACAGGTCGCCGGCCAGGTCGGCTTCGGCCCGGCCGAGGAGGGCAAGGCCCCCGCCCCGGTCGGCCCCACGCTGCGCGAGCAGACGCTGCAGGTCTTCGACAACGTCCGCGCGGTCCTCGCCGAAGGCGGCGCCACCTGGGAGGACGCGGTGATGATCCGGGTCTACCTGACCGACACCGCCCACTTCGCCGAGTTCAACCAGCTCTACGACGACTACTTCGCCACCGTCCAGGGCCCGCCCGCGGCCCGCACCACGGTCTACGTCGGCCTGCCCGCGGGCCTGCTCGTGGAAATCGACGCCCTGGCCGTCGTCGGCTGACACGGGCGGCTGCACCGCCTCGCCGCCCTGGCCCGCGGCAGGCGGTGCAGCCCCGCACTGCATCCGCGGCGGCGCCCCGCGGCGCAGTGTGCGCGGCCCGCTGTTCCGGGGGAACCCGCACTTCGGAGCGCCCGCACCCCACTTCGGAGGGTGTAGGGCATTCGCCCGCCGTCACCCGATTGTGGAAGAGTCGTCCCGCAGAGACCCGCACCAGAACGGTGGGAGGGACGATGGCGGACGGCACCGAAGGCACCGCCGACCCCCGGCTCGAAGCCCGAGGCGAGCTGTCCATGGCGCTGCTCGCCGTTGACAGCGGCGACCTCGGGCACGGAGCCGAGCACGTCGCCCGGGCGCTCGTCTATGCCCCCGCGCTGCCGGAGGCCCACGAGCTTCTCGCCCGCCTCGCCGTCCACCCGGAAGGCGGCGCCGACCTCTTCCCGCTGCCCGCCGCGAACGGCTCCCCGGTCAGCCTGGGCACCGTGGTGGCCCGCGCCCACACCCTCGCTGTCCTCGGCCGGCCCGGCGACGCGCTGCCGCTTCTGGTGTCGGCGCAGCGGCACAGCCCTGACGGCCGCTGGGCCGATGCCGCCTGGATGTACGACCCGAACGTGGCCTGGCGTATCGGCCCCGAAGCGGTCGAGGCGTGCGCGCTCCGGCTCGCCCAGGTGGTGCCCGAACCCCCGCCGGAGGAGCGCAGCGCCGCGATCGCCCCCTACCTGGCACTGGTCCGGTCGACGGTGGCCGCGTTCCCCGGCCACGCCGGGCTGCTGTGGACCGCCTCGGTCCTGCTGCGCCGCTCCGGCGACGCCGCGGCAGGCGCCGACCTCGCGCTCCGCTCCGAAGCAGCCCGCCCGTCGTTCCACGCCGCCACCGCCGCCGGCTACGCCTTCCGCGCTCAGCAGCGCTGGCAGGACGCCGAGGACGCCTGGATCCGGGCCCTCGGGTTCGAGCCGCGCAACGTCGCCCTGCACACCGACATCGGCGAACTGCTGGCCTCGGCCGGGCGCCCGCGCGACGGCCTGTCCTGGATCGAACGCGGCCTGTCGATAGATCCGCAGCACCCGGGGGCGTTTGCCACCGCGCGCGGGCTGCGCTTCCGCATCGACGGCGAGCTCCACCACCTCGTGGAGCTCGCCGACCATCTGCGCGACCATCCCGGCAGCGGCCACGGCGACCGGGTGCTCGCCCACGGTTCGCAGAGCCGCTGGTGGCTGGGGCCTATCCCGCCGGCATCGGAGTCGGTGGTCAACGCCCTGCACCAGGTGCTCGACGACGACCGGTTCGTCCGCAGCGCGGGGCTGTCGCTGACGGTTTCGG
Organism: Nocardiopsis coralliicola; assembly: GCF_054779695.1. Classification (NCBI taxonomy): domain Bacteria; kingdom Bacillati; phylum Actinomycetota; class Actinomycetes; order Streptosporangiales; family Nocardiopsidaceae; genus Nocardiopsis; species Nocardiopsis coralliicola. The sequence goes on from NZ_BAAGXT010000009.1 coordinate 56,485, forward strand.
CGCCTGAACCGCCGAGCGCGCTGCTGGCGTTCCAGCGGGCGCTGCCCGGATCGGAGGTCGCGATCGCCTCCGCTCCGCAGCCGGACCCGCGGCTCAGTGTCCCGGAGGCGTTCGCCCGCGGCCCGATCCACACGGTGGGCCTGCGCCTGTGGAGCTTCGCCGGCCCCGCTGCGCGGCCCGCTGTCGCGCCGCCCTCGGAGCAGGCGGCGGCCGCCGTCCGCGGCGCCGCCACCTACCCGTGGCGGCACCTGCCCGGCGCCTACGACGACGCGGTGCGCCTCTCCGGCCTGCCGCTCCGCGACCTGCTCGGCCTGCTGGTCCACCCGCCCGAGCCGCTCAACGAGGATCCGATCGTCTGGCCCGCGTGGATCCGCCGGGTGCAGGCGTGGGCGTGCCTCGGCATCGCCCACCACCGCGGCGACGAACCGTGGATCGACTCCACCCGCCGCAGTGTCCTCGTCGACCTCGCCTACGGCCCCGACGACTGGACGTGCGAGGCGGCGCTGCTCGCGTTGGCCGCAACCGCGTGGACCCAGCCGGGCACCCGCTCCGACATCGCCGAACTCGTCGCCTGGCGCTTCCTGGCCGCTCTGGAAGCCGAACGCACCCGCCCGGTCACCATCCTCGACTCGCTGGCCCACCTGGTCCTGGCCACGCCCGGTGTGCACGCCGACATCGCTTCGCTGGCCCGCGAGGCACTGACCCGCCCCGGAGGCACCGGGAGCACCGGGGGCACCGCCTCGGAGTGATCGGGCCCGCGGCGGGGCCCCGGTGCGGCGGCTGCCGGCCGCGGGGGCCGGCTCCGGCCTCCCCGCTCCGGAGCGCGCGGAGGCGACGCCGGCGGCCGCGACGCCGGTCTGCGCAGACCCTCCGGGATCCGGGCGCCGGGACCGCGATCGGCGGCTGCGCGGCGCGCAGTGCGGCCGTCTCTCCCCCCGGACGAGAGCTCCGCGCGGGGGGGGACGCATCCACCGCGGGCACGGAGGGCTCAGCGGATACGGACCCCAGGTCAGCCCGTCTCTGCCGACCGCCGGGGCGCATCTCCTCAGCGGCGGACCTGCGGGGGACGGCCCAACCGGGCCGAGTCGGCGGCGGCGAGGCCGGCTTTCCAGCCTTCCGCGCTGTCGGGGCCGCGGACGCGGGACCGGGTGAGTGGCCCGAACAGGGAGTCCACTGCGGCGTCGACGGCGCGGTCGCGCTGCTCGACCGCGGGGACGATGTCGCGTCCGGCGCGGGCGTGCTCGGCCACCGCCTCCTCGCGCGCGGAGGCTGCGGCGCGCTCCAAGCGGTCGCCCACGCGTTCCGCGAAGGCCATCAGGAACGACGACCGGTACCGCCGGTCGGCGGCCCGGCCGGAGCGGTCGCGGTCGGCACCGGCCGCGCGCATCGCCGTGTCCGCCTGCACCAGCAGCGAGGTGAACAGGACTTCCACCGCTTCGGTGTCGGCCTCATGGCCCACCACGGTACTCAGCCCGGTACTGGGGTCCCAGACGGCGCGGCAGCCGTCGGCCTCCGCCACGATGTGCAGCAGTGTCGCCTTCTGATCGGCGTAGGGGTCCTCCACCGGCAGCCGCAGGCCGACGGCGTCCCCGCCGGAACGGCCCCCGGACTCGGCGAAAGCGAGCCAGGCGGCGTCGATGCTGTGGCGGGCCATCATCTCTGCCGCCCGGGCGGAGAGCGCTTCGGCCTCCTCGGGGAATCCGGTCGACTCGGCCTTCGCGAGGAGTGCGCGGATCCGGGACAGCTTGCCCGCCTCGGGTGCCGCACCGCTCGGCCGCGCGGGGGTATCCGCCCGGCCGTGTACGGGCTCACCGGGGACGGGGAGCAGGCGCTGCAGCCGGGGGAGGCGTTCGAGGAGCACCAGCAGGTGGAGTGCGGATTCCACCGCTTCCCACCGCGGACGGCGCGGTGCGGGCCCGCCTGCCTCCGCTGCGACGTCGTTCAGCTGGGCCGCCCATCGCGGGTGCAGGTCCTCCGGAACCCGCCTCGCTGTCCAGGGCCGCTGCTCCGCTCCGACATAGCGTGCGCAGAGCCGCGCTGCGTCCGGCCCGAGCCGGCGGCGCGCGTGCCGCACCACTTCGGCGGGCTGCCAGCCGCGCCGCCACGCCTCGGCGATGCAGGCGGCCGCGGCGGCCTCCAGTACCGCGTCGGCCGCTTCCCGCCACGCGGCGCGTTCGCCATCGGCGAGCAGGGCAAGGGGAAGGTCGGCGTCGGCGGGGTCGCCGCCGGACCGCAACGCGCCGAGCGCGTCGTGGACCAGCGCTTCAGCGCGCTGCCGCGGGTCAGTCTCCGCCATGGCCTTCCCTGCTCTCGCCGGCGCCGGGCCGGTTCCCCCTCCAGTCTGCCAGCGCAGCGCACCGGAGCCGCCGTCGCCGCCGCCAGCCGGCGCACCGGGGGCGGAGGCGCCCGCGCCCGCCCCGCACGCGGTTCGGGGCGGGCGCGGAGCGCTCCGGCACCGGCGGCGTGTCCGCGAAAGCACCGCCGGCCGCTCGTGGACGGACGCCGCTACGGCAGGAGGAGCACCTTGCCCAGGGCGGTACGCGACTCCAGCGCCCGATGCGCCTCGGCCGCTTGGTCCAGGGGGAAGGTCTGGCCGATATGCGGGGCGAGCTGCCCGTCGGCGATGAGCCGGAGGGACTCCTCCACGGCGCGGCGGTGGCCGTCCGCGCCACCGAGGTCGAGGTCGAACAGCCCCGTCACGGCGATGTTCCGGCGCTTGGCCTCTGACGCGTCCGCCTCGGAGAAGGCGCCCTCCGCGCTCCCGTAGGTGATGAACCGTCCGCCCTCTGCGGTGAGGGGGAAGGCGGCTTCGCCCTTTGCCCCGCCGGCCCCGTCGATCACCGTGTCCACCCCCGCAGCGCCGACGAGTGCGCGCACGTGCCAGATCCAGCCCGGAGCGGTGTAGTCGACGGCGTGGGCGGCCCCGAGGCTGCGGGCCAGTTCCTGCTTGCGCGGTCCGGAGACGGCCGCGATGACTTCGGCGCCGGCGTTCCGCGCGAGCTGGACACCGAGGCTTCCGGCTCCGCCGGTCGCGGCCAGGATCAGCACCCGCTGTCCGGGTGCGTACTCCGCCGCCGCGGCGACCGACAGCGCAGTCGGGCCGTCGGCGAGAACGGCGAGCGCATCGTGCTGACGCACCCCCGCGGGGATCCGGCGCAGCGTCGCAGCGGAAACCAGCGCCCGCTCGGCGTAACCGCCTGCGGCGTCGCGGCCGCGGCCGGTTTCGGGGTCGCGTCCGCCTGTCTCAGCGAGAACGTCCACTCCGACCCACTCCGGGTCCACCCCGGCACCGACCGCGGCGACCGTGCCGGCGACGCCGCCTCCGGGCACGTAGGGCGGCCGTTCAGGGAAGTAGTCCCGCCCCCACCCGCTGCGGATCAGCGTGTCGAGGAACATGACGTTGGCGGCGCCGACGGACACCACCGCCTCCCCCGCCCCTGCCTCCGGCTCCGCGGCCTCGACCGCCCGGAGAACGTCCGGCCCACCGAATTCGTCCACCTGTACTGCACGCATGCCGCTCCCTTGTGTTCGGGTCCCCCCACTCTCATACTTCGACTTAACTCGAAGTCAACCGGAGCGCGAGTCGCCTCACCAGACCCAGCTGCGCCACGCCACCCTTCGCTGACGTGGCGCGGCATCGGCACCGCTGGCCGCCTCTAGGGCCGGCCGACCGGTGTTCAGCGCATCGGGCAAACACAGAAGCGGCAGCGATGGCGGCGGGGCAGGCGCTCGGGGGGCGGGGGGGGCGGGGAGGGGTGACCAGGCCGCACACCGGCTCCGAAGCAATGGGCCAGAGCAGAAAGCCTGGCGGCGAAGCCGCCCCTGTTGTGAGTCCCGGCCCGCGGCAGCACCAGCACGAACGGCGAGCGCCACCGGGGGGGGGTAGCGCCCGCCGCTGCTCGCCGTCAGAGGAGGTGGCGCGGGGCGCGGCCGAGCCAGTCGTCCGGCCAGCCGTCGAGGAGAGCCGTGCACTTGGTGCGCAGGACTGCCGGATCGACGTGGAGGCCGTCGGCGACGTCGTCGGGCGCGTAGCGGGAGCGCTGGCGGTCCGGAGCGGACGGGCGCGGGAGGGCGCCGTCGCGGCCGGCGTTGCCGGTGCCGCGCTCGGCACGGCGCATGGCCGCGATGCCGTCGATCCAAGCCCGGTCCCGGGCGACCAGCGTGGTGCGCTCGCCCGTCTCGGTGTCCTCCAGCAGCAGGGCGCCGTAGCCCGACCTGCTCGGTTGCAGGCCGATCAGCTCGCAGACTGCGGCGTAGGCCTCAGCGCCGCTGAGGCCCTCGGGCGAGAAGTAGAGGTAGCCGCGCGGCACGGCCCGCTCCAGCGCGGGAGAGCGCTCCACCGCCGCCGCTTGCGCCGGTATCACCGCGTCACCGCGCAGCAGCGCCGATGCGGTCATGAATGCCCCCCGGAGCCGGCGGCCGGGTGCACGCCGAACCGGTCCGCGAGCCGCGCGGCGGCCAGTGCCGTGAGGACGGCGTCGGAGGGGTCGGTGAGGGACAGCGGCAGGCCGAGCAGGGCAGCCCTGCGGCGGGTTCCCACCAGCAGCGCGACACCGGCGGCGTCGCAGGCAGTGACCTGCGCCAGGTCGAGCGCAACCGCTCCGGTGCCGGGGCGCAGCGCAGCGGCGAGCTGCTCGCGGACGGCGCGGGAGGTGGTGCGGTCCAGCGGGCCGGCCACCGCGACGGTGACCGCGCCGGCGCCGGGCTCTCGCGCGGCGACGACGCGCACGGAGCGGGGCCGGCCGCGTTCGGGGGCGATGGGGATCGCGGAGGGTTCCGCGACTGGTGTGTTGTTCATGGTTCTCCTGTTCCGCCGGCCGGATCCGCGCGCCCGGGCGCCGCAGACGGTGTCCGGGCCGGGCGGCGGCGGGGGTCCCGCCGGGTGGTCGACCCGCTCCCGCCGGGGGTGCCGGCGTCCTGCGAGTCGTGTGGTCGTGGCCGGCGTGCCACCGGGTGCGGCGGCGGTCGGACCGCCGGCACCGTCGCGCGCCGGGTGCGGGGTGACGGACCGCGGGCCATCGGCCCTGCGTGGTGCGCGTCGTCCCGCACGGTGCACTCGATGTGTGCGCTGTGGTCGTTCATCCCCTTCGGCCGGCCCCTGCACTTCGATCACAGGAACCGCTTCATTCGGTCTCGATCAGATTACGCCGTCGGTCAAATTCTTTCCGGGCCTGCACTCGAACACCGCAGGAACGGGCGGAAACATCCCTCCCACGGACCCCCTCCGCACCGCACCGCTAGGGAGCCTTCCCCGATCGGAGCGCGGCGTACCGGCCACTCGGCTCCGGCTGCCGCCGCCAGAAGTCCCTGCCGCCGCGCCGGATGGGCCCGGGCCGCCCCGGCCGCGCTGCCCGGCCGGCCAGCGGAGCAGCACGCGGGCCCGGATTGCGCCCGGCTGGGGGCGCCGCGCCTTTTGGGCGGGCTCTGGCCTGAACCGCATTCCCTGCCTCCGGCCAGGGAACCCGGGCGGCGCGTCCGGAACCGGCCGCCTCCGGGGTTACGCCTCCGCGGCCTGGCCCTCGCCCGCACCCGGTTGCCCGTCCGCTGCACGGGCGATCCGGCCCGCCAGTTCTCGGGAGCGGTCGATCAGCTCCGGCGGCCCTTCGATCGAGTACGCGACGCCGACCATGGCAAGGGTGATCGCCAGCCATTCCCAGGAATCGGGGGCGCTGACGAAGCGGCAGCTGTCCGCGTCCACCGCTTCGAGCGTCCCCGCCTCCGCCAGCAACCGGTCGGACACGACGCTGAGCGGAGCGTGGAACAGCACCACCGCGCGGTGGCGGGTGATCGGTGCCTGCGCGCTGCGCTGGACGAAGGAGACCGGGTCCTCGGGGGGCTCGCGGCGGAGGAAGCTGGTCCCGGACAGTTCGAGGCCGGCGACGCGGTCGATGCGGAACGTCCGCCAGTCCTCCCGGTCGCGGTCCCACGCCAGCAGGTACCACCGGCGCCCCAGCAGCACCTGCGTGGCCGGCTCGACCCTGCGCTCGGAGGAGAGCCCGGCTCGATCGGTGTAGGTGAACCGGATGTGCTGCCGGTGCGCGATGGCGTCGCCCAGCGCCGCGAGGGTGCCGAGCTCGGGTCCTGCACCGGGACGGCCCGCCGTCTCCACCGATGCGGACAGCGACCGCACCCGCTGCCGGAGCCGGGACGGCAGCAGGCGCTCCAGCTTGGCCAGCGCCGCAGCGGCCACACCGTCGACGTCGGAGAAGCGCGCGGTCGCCGCGAACCGGAGCCCGATGGCGGCGGCCACCGCTTCATCGTCGGTGAAGTGCAGCGGGGGCAGTGCCCGTCCGGCGACCAGCCGGTACCCGCCCACCGGGCCGCGCACCGACTCGACCGGGTAGCCGAGGCCGCGCAGCCGGTCGAGATCGCGGCGGAGGGTCCGCGGCGGAGCACCGGTCCGCCGCGCCAGTTCGGCGGCGGGCCACAGCCGGCCGTCCTGGAGCAGGGAGAGGAGGTCCAACATGCGCGCACTGGGATCGGCCATGCCGCCATGCTTCCCGCAATTGTGGCCGCCAAACGGCCACATCGCTCCCTACGGTCGCCGCATGGACAACTCCACGATCCGCATCACCGGCGCGCGCAAGCACAACCTGACCGGGTTCGACCTGGCGGTGCCGCGCCGCGCCATCACCGTATTCACCGGTGTCTCCGGCTCGGGAAAGACATCGCTGGTCTTCGACACGATCGCCGCTGCGGCGCAGCGCGGCCTGAACTCCACGTTCACCGCGTTCGTGCGCAACCGGCTGCCGTCGCGGGGGCGGCCGGACGCCGACCTGATCGAGAACCTGAGCCCGGTGGTCCTGGTCGACCAGCGGCGGCTCGGCGGCAACGCGCGTTCGACGGTCGGCACGATTACCGACGTCAATCCGCTGCTGCGGCTGCTGTTCTCGCGCGCGGGCACTCCGAGGATCGGCGAGTCGGGCCGGTTCTCGTTCAACGCGCCGGAGGGAATGTGCGGGCGGTGCGAGGGCCTGGGCCGCGTGGTGGTGCCCGACGTGGACGCGTTCCTCGACCTCGACCGCTCGCTGGAGGGCGGCGCAATCCGGCTACCCGGGTTCGGCGCCGGCCGCTACTGGTACGGCAAGTACGCCGACATCGGGCTGTTCGACCCGGCGGCGCCGCTGCGGAGCTGGACGCCCGAGCAGCGGGAGGCCCTGCTCTACGGCGGTGCGACCGCCGCACGGCTGGGCACCCGGCCGCCGAAGGACTACATCGGCCTGGTGGAGCGGTTCACCCGCATCTACCTGGCCACCGGCGACGAGGTGTCGGAGCGCAAGCAGTCGGTGGTCGACCGGTTCACCACCGCCACCGGCTGCCCCGACTGCGGCGGTGCGCGGCTCAGCGCCGCCGCGCGGTCGGTGCGGCTGGACGGCCGCACCATCATGGACTGCACCGCGATGGAGGTGGGCGCGCTGGCCGGGCTGGTGCGCACCGTCCGCAGCCCCGGGACGGAGCCGGTGGTGGCGGAGCTCGCAGAACGGCTGGACGCTCTGGACCGCATCGGACTCGGCTACCTCACCCTGGACCGCGCCACCACCACGCTCTCCGGCGGGGAGTCGCAGCGCATCAAGACGGTGCGCCACCTCGGCAGCAGCCTGACCGAGATGCTGTACGTGTTCGACGAGCCCTCCATCGGGCTCCACCCGCACGACATCGAGCGCCTGCGGGACCTGCTGCGGCGGCTGCGCGACCGCGGCAACACGGTGCTGGTGGTGGAGCACGATCCCGGCGTCATCGCGGCCGCCGACCACGTGGTGGAGCTCGGGCCGGGCGCCGGCGCCGGGGGCGGCCGGGTCGTCTATCAGGGCACCGCTGAGGGCCTGGCCTCGTCCGACACCGCGACGGGCCGGGCGATGCGCGCCCGCCCGGCCGGTCGCGGTGCGCCGCGCGCGCCGTCGGGGGTGCTGACCGTCGCGGATGCGCGGCGCCACAACCTGCGCGGCATCACGGTGGAGCTGCCGCGGGCGGCGCTGAGCGCGGTCACGGGCGTCGCGGGGTCGGGGAAGAGCAGCCTGGTGGCAGAGCTGCTGGAGCAGCATCCGGAGGCGGTGTGCTTCGACCAGAAGCCGATCGCCGCGGGCCGCCGCTCATCGGTGGCCACCTTTTCCGGCATCGCCGATCCGCTGCGGCGGCTGTTCGCGGCGGAGAACGCCGTCTCGGCGTCGCTGTTCAGCGCGAACTCGGCCGGCGCCTGCCCGGTGTGCTCGGGTGCGGGCGTGGTGTTCACCGACCTGGCGTTCATGGAGGGGGTGACTTCGGTGTGCGAGGCGTGCGGCGGGCGCCGCTTCACGGCGGAGGTCCTCCGGCACACCGTGGACGGCCGGTCGATCGCCGACGTGTGGGAGACCCCGGTCAGCGCCGCGCGCGAGCTGTTCGCGGACGGCCGCATCCGCCGCCCGCTCGATGCGCTGGACGCAGCGGGTGTCGGCCACCTGACGCTGGGGCGGCCGCTCAGCACCCTGTCGGGCGGTGAGTGCCAGCGCGTGAAGCTCGCCGCGGAACTGGCCCGTTCGCCGTCGGCCGGCCTGTATGTGCTGGACGAGCCGACGACGGGCCTGCACCGGTCCGACGTTGCGCGGCTTCTGGGTGTGCTGGACCGGCTGGTGGACGCCGGCGCCACGGTGGTGGTCGTCGAACACGATCTGGACGTGGTGCGGCACGCCGACTGGGTTGTCGATCTCGGCCCCGGCGCAGGCTCGCGCGGAGGCCGCCTGCTGCACTGCGGCCCGCTCCGTGACCTCTTCGGCAACCCCGAATCGCTCACAGCTGCGCACCTGCGCCGCTCTGCTCCGGCCGCCACTCCCGGGTGAGCGGTGCACCGCGGCGGGTACAGCGGCCGCGGGGCGGGGCGGCGCCCGTCCCGCGGCGCTGCCGGTGCCCGGCCCCAGCGTCGGCTGATGCCGCCCGGCGGCAGAGGTACGCCCCCGGGCCGGCGCGCCGATCCGGCCCAGCAGAGGCGGGGTGGGCCGGGACCCGCGCCCTGCAGGGTGCCGTGCAGCAGGTGCACGCGGCGGGGGACGAGGCCGCGCCGGTCAGTTCTCCATGCCCTCGATGAGATGGCGGAGGCGCTCCATACCGGCGGCGTCAGGGTGCGCGGAGGTGAGGACGTCGGAGACGGCGGCGCGGGCGAACTCGTCGCCGCCGATCTCAACGCGGATGAGGGCGCGCACCTCGCCGGGATCGCCGACCTCCATCATCTGCAGCAGGCCTTCGGCTCCGACCCGGAGGTTCTCGTCCTCGGTCAGGTCCAACCGCTCCAGCTCGCCGACGTTGAGCAGCAGCTGCAGCGCCGTCGGCGCGAGCAGCGGGTCCGACCGCAGCGACCGCACCAGGCGCACCCCGGCGCGGGGGTCCTCGTCGCCGCCGGCCGAGTCCGCGAGAGCGGACATCAGCGCCATGATGCGGCTCCGGTACGGCAGCCCGCGCAGGCCGGCGAGCAGCGCCTCCATGGCGCTGCCGGGGCCGCCGTTGGCATCCATCCAGCCGTCCAGCTCCATGCGCGCGGTCTCGGGCGTGTAGTGCTCCGTCAGCACACCGAGCATTCCGACCGGGCCCGCGCCGCGCAGGTCGCCGACGACAGGGGCGTCGCGCCCCTCGGCGGTGAACCGCTCTTGCAGCGCAGCCGTGCCCAGCGCGGTCAGCGAGAGCAGCTCGACCGGGCCGGCCTCCAGCTCCGCGCGGAGCCGCTCCGACCGGGCGCGGCGCCGCTCCGCCTCTTCGTGGTCGTCGAGTGCCTCGACGGCCTCGAAGGACTGGCCGGTCGCCTCCGGCGCGAGCGGCCGGCCGGGCTCACCGCCCTGGCCCGCGGCGCCTTCCCCGCCGGTGCCGTCCCCGGAGTCGTCCGCGGCGCCGTCCGCTATCCCGCTCTCGCCCTCCCCCTCGCCGCCGATCGGCCCGGCCGCGTCGAGGAGCCGCCGCAGCTCGTCCGCTGCGCCGTCGTCCTCGTCGGCGGCTCCGTCGCCGTCCATGTCGATGTAGAGCCGGTCCGCCCTGCCGTACTCGCGCCGCACCGCACCGAGGCGGACGAGGGCGCCGATGGCGGCGGCGAGGTCGCGGTCGGCACGGTCGAGTTCGGCGTCGGCCTCCTCGGGAGGCAGCAGCGACAGCGGGTCGCCGCCGTAGCCCTCGCGGACGGTTTCCCGCAGCCGCGGCCACGGCACCGGGACCGGCGCCGCATACAGCGCGCCGAGGGCGTCGAGCAGCACCTCGCCGAACACCGCCCGCATCGGCGACGGGGCGGCCGGGCGCCGCCCGCCCTCGGCGGTGAGCACGCCCCCGGAGTCCACGAGCGCCTCCAGGGCGCGGTCCCAGAGCGCCCGGTGGTCAGCGAGCAGCGGGCGGGCCCGGGCGACGGCGACGAGTCGGCCGCGGACCCGGCGCACCAGCCGTGCGCGCTCGGCCCAGGCCAGCATGCGGCCCAGTTCCGGCAGGTCGGCGGCGGTCCGCGCGGTCGCGGCGGCCTCCGGGTCGGTACCGAGGCTGCGCGCGAGCGCGCGGGCCTGGGCCGGACGGACATACCCCGCGGCGGTGAGCTTCCGGCCGTCGGCACCGGCCCAGTCGGCGATGCCGGCGAGCTGGGCGGCCACCGGCGATTCGGCCGCGGCCTTGTACAGCGCGCCGCTGCCGGGGAGGACGACCGGGGGCGACGGCTCGGCGCGCGGCCGCCCGGGCCCGCCGGAAGCAGCGTTGCTGCGGACCGCCTCGACGATGTCCGGCGGGTAGCCGGCGCCGCCCGAGCGGACCTGCTGCACGAAGGCGCGGACGGCCTCCGCGTCCACCGGATCGGCGCCGGACTCCGCTGCGGCGGTCGCCCAGAACTTGGCCGGACCCCAGCGGCGCGGCTCGGCCATCGCCGCCCGGTGCTCGGCGCGGACCTCGCGGGCAGTGCCGCGGGCCGGCTCCACCGAAGCACGCGGGTCGGCGAGCTGCTGGGCATCGAGGAACCGCAGGTAGAGGTCGAGGGTCGGCGCGAGGTCGTGGTCGGCGCTGTCGCCGGGCAGGGCGACCGCGAAAGGCGCCCAGTCCAGCAGCAGCTCGCGGACGTGGCCGGGGGTCCACAGCGCGAGCCGCCCGTCGGGGGTGCGGTGCTGCCGGTAGTCGAGGAGGGCCCCGGCAAGGTAGGGGTCGGCGCTGTCGCCGAGGTCGGCGGCCCAGGCGGCCAGTGCGCGCACCAGGGCGGCGCGCCCCGCCTCGTACTCGCCGTCGTCCGGATCGAAATACGTCCGCACCTGCCGCCCTTCTCGCCGCTGTGCCTCCACCCTCACACACGCCACCGCCGCTCTCCACTCTCACACCCGGCCGCCCCGAATCGGCGGCGCGGCGGGGGCCGGGCTCCTTCAGCGCGGCGGCCCGCCGTCGGCGCGGCCGGCCAGCAGGCTGCTGCCCAACCGGGTCAGGACGTGGATGACCGCGGGTCCGTCGCGGACGCTGGAGACCAGTCCCGCTTCGCGCAGCACCCGGGCGTGGCGGCTGGCGACTCCGGGGCTGACGTCGAGCCGCCGGGCGAGGTCGGTCGTTGAGCGGGGGGCGCGGAGTTCCCGCAGCGCGCGGGCCCGGGTCTCGCCGAGGAGCGGGGCGACCCCCGACCGGTCGGCCGTGCCGGGTCCGGCAATGGGGAAGACGAGTACGGGCGGCAGTTCCGGATCGATGAACGTGACCGGCATGCGGTGGCAGAACCACGAGGGGATGAGGGTGAGGCCGCGCCCGCCGAGGTGGATGTCGCGTTCGAACGGATAGATGGTGTGCAGGACGGGCGGATCCCACCGGACTCCGTGGCCGAGTCCGGCGAACAGCGCTGCCAGGCCGCCGCTGGCCATCTGCCGTTCGCGCCGGTCGGCGTCGGCGCCGATGCCCGCGGCGATGGTGTCCCACCAGGGCGCCAGATGGGCGTCGTGGTAGCGCTGCAGCGCATCGCCGAGGCCGCGCATGCCCCGGGCGGAGCCGCCGTCGAGCAGGGCGGGCGCGATACCGGAGGCGCCTGCCTGGGAGCGGATCTGCGGGCGGGGCGTGGCCAGGACGGTCTCCAGCTGGCCGCCGAACGAGGGGGTTCCGGCCGCCGGGGTGAGGAAGTCCGGGAAGGAGCCGTGCGCGGGGGCGACCTCGTCGAGGAGGCGGCGCGCCGCAGCGTCGTCGCGGCGCTCGCGGCGGTGCACGTCGGTGCGCCAGTCGGCCATGCGCGGCGGCATGCGCACGGCGTGCAGCATGTGCAGGCTGAGGATGGCTTCCCAGAGCGGATGCGGATGCTCGAGAAGCCGCGTCGACCCCATGTCTTCGACGGTGAAATGTATACGGAGCGTCGGCACAGATGCGATTGTGGGTCATTCGGTGGAAATGGGCGAAGGGGATTCGCCGCAGAGAATCCCCGTCCGCGCCTCTCGCTGCCCATCCGCCGCGGGCCGGTGCACCGCCTCCGCTGCTCCCAGCTCCCTCGTGGGCGGACACCGGTCGGCAGGGTTTGCGGACCGCGTTCACCGGGCGCCGCTTTCACCTGCGGCCGCGGAGGATCCGCCCGGGGCGACGACGGCGCGGCGGTGCGCCGCCGTCCGGCAGCGGCCGGAGCGGGCGCTCCGGAAACCCACCGGGCCTTTCCTTTTGGTGAGTTCTTTGTTTTCTCTTCCCGGGATTGCACGCGAGGGAATCCGGCTTCCCTCAATGCTGAGGTCAGCGCCCCCGCCCGGGAACGCCGGTCGCCCCTCGGGGCCGGGGGATTGCGGGACAGCGCAAACGTCTGGACCGTGCACGCGGGTCCGGGAGACACTCCCCCTGTCGCCCGGACTAGCGGGGAGGGCCGGAGGACGGCCGGCCCTCCCCCGACGGGCCCCGCTGGGCGCAGGCGGCGCCGGAACCGGCGCTCCTGCGTGCCCTGCGCGTTCCGGGGCATCCCCGCAGCAGCGCAGCGGCGCAGAGCTGCGAGTCAGCCGGCCAGCGCATGCGCGGCATCGGCGAGGGCCGCTTCCACGGCACGCGCCGCTTCCACCACCCGCGCACCGAACAGGCTGCCGGGCGACGGGTCGAGCCGGTGCAGGGGACCGGACAGGCAGACGGCGGCGACGGTCTGGCCGTGCAGCCGCACCGGCGCGCTCACCGAACCCACCCCCGGCGCCCGCGCCGCACAGCTCTCCGCCCATCCCCGCTCGCCGGCGCCGCCGAGCAGGACTACGGCCGCCGACCCCGCGGGCAGCGGGATGAGGGAGCCTTCCGGCAGGCCGGCGCGCAGCTCCTCGGTGGAGTCCACGGCGACCAGGCAGAGGCGCTGGTCGGCACGGCGCACCCAGAGCTGGACCGACTCGCGGGTGGCGGCCTGGAGCTCGGCCAGGACCGGACGCGCCGTCCCGGCGAGCTCACCGGTGGCGAACCGCGCGCCGAGACGGAACGCCCCGGCGCCGTCGCGGCGCAGCAGGTTGTGCGCAACCAGTGCGTTGGCCAGGCGGTGCGCCGTCGACACCGTCAGCCCGAGCTCGCGGGCCAGCTCCGAGGCGCCCATCGGCCGGCTCTCCACGCAGTCGAGGATGGCAACGGCCCGGTCCAGGACGCCCACCCCCGTGCTGAACACCTCCGCGCGACCCATGGTCATGAAACGTAGGCCCGGGCCGGGGACGCGTCAATCGGGCCCGGCGCCGCCGCGCGGCGCGGTGCACCCGGGTGCGGTGCGGCGGCGCGCGGGCCGGTCAGCACAGCGCGGGCGATGCGGCGGGCACCGCGGGGATCCGGGAGAGGGCCGACTCCAGCGGGTGCCCGACGAGGCCCGCCAGCTCGTCCCGGAGCGCGGCGAGCGCGGCGGTGTCCACTCCGGTGGCCACTCCCTCGCGGTGCAGCAGGTGCACGAGGTCGTCGGTGGCGATGTTGCCGCTGGCGCCGGGCGCGAACGGGCAGCCGCCGAGGCCGCCGAGCGCGGCGTCGAACCGGCGGATGCCGAGCCGCAGCGCCTCGGCCACGTTGGCGGGGGCCATGCCGTAGGTGTTGTGCAGGTGCAGTCCGGTGTGCTCGGCGCCGGTGGAGGGCAGGACCGCGCCGGCGGTGCGGGCGATGTCGCCGGGCGAGGCGGCGCCGATGGTGTCGGCCAGGTGCACTCGGGCGGCCCCGAGGGAGAGGTAGTGCTCGGCGACGCGCAGGACCCGCTCGGGCGGCGTCGGTCCGTCGAACGGGCAGTGGAAGGCGGTGGCGACGCAGCCCTCGAAGGGGGTGCCGGCGTCGCGCAGGACTTCGGCGGCCCGGGCGATGCGCGCGCACGCCTCCTCGGTGGGCGCGCCGCCGTTTGCGGAGCTGTGGCCGTCGCTGGCCGACACGACGAGGCGCACCGCCCGCGCACCGGCCTCGACCGCGCGCACCGCGCCCTTCTCGTTCAGCACCAGCGTGTGCAGCGCGGCGCCGTCCGGCGCGTCCGCGAGCCCGGCCACGACCTCCGGGGTGTCGGCCATGGTGGGCACCCGGCCGGGGTGCACGAACGCGCCGATCTCCAGGTCTCCGAAGCCGGCGGCGATGAGGCCGCGGCCGAGCCGCACCTTGTCGGCGGTGGGCACGATGACGGGCTCGATCTGCAGGCCGTCGCGGAGGCAGACCTCGGTGACGACGGCGGAGTCGCCGGGGCTGGATGCACCGTTCGCGGGGGCGCCGGTTGCGCTGTCGGCCATGGTCAGATCACTCCCTTGGCGCGCAGTGCGCGCTCGGTTTCGGCGGAGTAGCCCAGCTCGCGGAGTACCTCGCCGGTGTGCGCGCCGAGCTCGGGGCCGAGCCAGCGGGTCCGGCCGGGCTCTTCGCTCAGCCGGGGGACGGTTCCCGGGAATGCGACGTCACGCGGCGCATCGCCGCCGATCCGGACGGAGTGCGTCTCCAGCATGCCGCGGGCCGCGTAGTGCGGGTCGGCGGCGATGTCGGCGACGTCGTAGATGGGCCCGCTCGGCACGGACGCGCCGGCGAGCAGTTCGAGCGCTTGGGCGCTGGTGCGCTCGGCGGTCCAGGCGGCGACGGCGGAGTCGATCTCGTCGGCGCGCGCCACGCGGCCCATGTTGGATGCCAGCCCGGGGTCGTCGGCGAGGTCGTCCCGGCCGATCAGGCGCATCAGGCGGACGTAGATGCCGTCGGCGTTGCCGGCCACGATGACGTACTTGCCGTCGGCGCACGGGTAGGTGTTGGACGGCACGACGCCCGGCATGGTGGTGCCGGTGGCTTCGCGGGTGACGCCGAACGCGTCGTAGTCGGGCGTGGTGGACTCCATCAGCGAGTACACCGCCTCGTACAGGGCGACGTCGACGGTCTCGCCGCCGCGGCCGGAGCGGCGGCGCAGCAGGCCCATCAGCGCGCCGATCACCGCGTACAGGCCGGCGACCGAGTCGGCGAGGCTGACGCCGGTGCGCACCGGCGGCATGCCCGGATAGCCGGTGAGGTGCCGGAGGCCGCCGAACGCCTCGG
This sequence comes from Nocardiopsis coralliicola, assembly GCF_054779695.1. NCBI lineage: Bacteria > Bacillati > Actinomycetota > Actinomycetes > Streptosporangiales > Nocardiopsidaceae > Nocardiopsis > Nocardiopsis coralliicola. Next base: position 71,896 of record NZ_BAAGXT010000009.1, read on the forward strand.
CGACCGCACCGAACCCGGGGCGCTCACGGTAGGGGCCGGTCTGGCCGTAACCGGAGACCCGCACGAGCACCACGTCGGGGTTGGCCGCGCGCATCGCCTCGGGGCCCAGGCCCCACTTCTCCAGGGTGCCGGGCCGGAAGTTCTCCAGCACCACGTCGGAGGAGGCGATCAGGTCGAGCGCGACCGCGCGGCCCTCTTCGGAGCGGAGGTCGAGGGTGACGGAGCGCTTGTTCCGGCCCAGGCTGCGGAAGAGCAGCGAGACGTCGCCTTCGTGCAGCCGCCAGCTGCGCAGCTCGTCGCCGCTGCCGGGGCGCTCGACCTTGACGACGTCGGCGCCGAACTCGGCGAGCAGCCGGCCGGCGGTGGGCGCGGCGATGAAGTTGCCCAGTTCGCAGACGCGCACCCCGGAGAGCGGGCCGGGCCCGTCCGCGCCTGGCGCACCGGCTTCGTCGACGGTGCCGGCGGTACCGGCCGCGCCGACGGTGTCGTCAGTGCCGGCGCCAGGGGTGGCCGGGTGCTCGCCGGCGGTGCCGGGCGGGCCGTCCGTCGCCATGGTGCGGTTCTCCTGTCTGCGCGGGTGCTACGAGCCGGAGACCCCTTGCCAAACTCTGGGATGTCTGTGTCATCATCCGGCAATGCGGCGACTGTATACCGGACACCGTGCACACTCAAGGGGCCGGGCACCGCCTGCGGGCGGCCCCGAACCGCCCTCGGTCGCGCCCGGAACCTCCCTCGGCGACACCTTCAGCATCGTGCATGAATGTGTACAATCCACGCATTCGTGACAGCGGGCCGGTTGACCCACCGGACCGGACACGAGCGGCCGCACCCCGCGCACCCCTTCGGCCCACAAGGCCCTGCACCCCATCGGACCCGCGCCGCCGACGCTGCCGCGGACGCCGCGAACCGCGCCGTCTGCAGCGCCGCCGGGTCCGCGACGCCCTCCCATCGCCCGCATCCGCGGCCGCGTGCCATCGCACGCCGGGCCGGATCCGCGCGGCGCCGGCGGGTCGACGACGAAAGCAGGCCCCTTCCGCATGTCCGATATCGCCATCCTCGCGAACACCGCGGCCGCCATCATCGGCGTCGTGGTGCTCATCCTGAAACTCCGGATCAGCCCCGCCGTCGCCCTCGTGCTGGGCGCCCTCTACCTGGGCCTCGTCACCGGCCAGGGCGCCGAAGGCACGATCTCCACCATCGCCACCGGGTTCGGCGACCTCATGGCCGAGGTCGGCCTGCTCATCGCGTTCGGCGTGCTGCTGGGCTCGCTGATGACGTCGCTCGGCGCCATTGAGAAGCTGGTGGGCCTGCTGGTGCGGACCTTCGGCCCGCGCTCCCTCCCCTACGCGTTCGCCGCCACCATCGGCACCGTGATGCAGTCGATCTTCGCCGACGCGCTGCTGGTCATCACTGCTCCACTGGCCCGCCGGCTGGCGCCGCGGGTGGGCCCGCTCGGTGTGGCGCGGATGGCCGCGGCCATGGCGATCGGCATCGAGGTGGGGCTGATCTTCGTCCTGCCGGGTGTGGGCGCGGTGGCGCTGGCGGGCGTGCTCAACGTGTCGATCGCGCGGATGTTCGTGTTCGGCACCATCACCGCCGTCTTCACCATCGTGACCACGCTGGCGCTCTTCACGGCAGTGGCGCGGCGCGGCCTGTGGAAACCGGAACTGGACGAGAACCAGGAGTTCGCCGAGATCGACGCGGCCGCGGCGGACGAGGCCGCGAGCCGGCAGCAGGCCCTGCCCCGGCTGCGCCTGTCACTCGCCCCGCTGCTGCTGGCGCTGGGGCTGATCGGCGCCGGCGCGGTCGCCGAGTTCGCCGGGGTTGACCATCCGGCGCTGGCGTTCTTCGGCGACCCCACCATCGCGCTCCTCATCGGCCTGCTGGGCGCGCTGGCCGTCGTCCGCTGGAAGCTGTCGGCCGACGAGGCGGGCGCGGCGTTCAAGCGCGGCTTCCAGGAAAGCGGGCAAATCCTCATCCTGACCGGTGTCGGCGGCTCGCTCGCGGCGACCGTCGAGGCCGCCGGGCTGGGCACCATTCTGGAGGGCTACTTCTCCAGCAGCACGGTGGCGCCGCTCCTGCTGGTCTGGGTGGTCGCGGCGACGCTGCACATCGCCATCGGCTCGGTGGTGCTCTCCTCGATCACCGCGGCCGGGGTGCTGGCTCCGGTCATCCCGCTGCTCGGCATCGACCCGGTGTTCGTGGCCCTCGCGGCGGGCGCCGGCTCGCTGTTCATCGTGCACGCCACGAGCAACACCTTCTGGCTGCTGCAGACGCTGCTCGGCCAGACCACCCGCGGCGCTCTGAAGTCCGCCACCCTCGCCGTCTCCGCCGCCTCGGTGATCGCACTCATCCCGATCCAGATCATGGCCTACCTGTTCTGACCTGGCCGCTCCGGGCCCGGGCCGCTGGGAGGCGCCCGGCGCCCCGCCCGGATTCCGCCGGAACCGCCCGCCTCCGCAGTACGTCTAGGGCGTGTTGGGATCGCGTGCCCCGCCCCCGCTCGCCCGATCCGCAGATCCACCAACCGCCGCCGGCGCCGCCGGCGCGAGAAAGACGAGACCCACGTGCGTCCACTCCCCCTCCTCATCGGCGCGCTCGCCACGGCCGGCGCGCTCTTCGCCGGGATCGGCGTCTCGGCGGCTGACACGGCCGCCCGCCCCTCCACGGTCATCGGCGGCGAGACGTCCGCCGCGGCAGCCGCCGAGCTGCGCGCCGATCCGCCGGCGCGCGCCGAGGTCACGCACAAGGCGTGGCAGCAGAAGAAGGGGTCCTGGTGTGCTCCGGCGAGCGTGCAGCTGAGCCTGCGCACGTTCGGCGTCAAGGTCACCCAGGACACCCTCGCCGCGAAGATGGACACCGACGACGTCGGAACCACCGGCGCCGACATGCGCCGGGTCTACAACGCCTACCTGGAGCCGGAGGGCTACCAGCAGACGTGGGCGGACGCCACCGACCCGGACGTCCTGATGGACTCGGTCGCCCACAACGTGGGCGTCCTCGGCAAGGCGGCCCCGCTGGGCATCTGGGGCACGAAGGCTCCGTGGATCCAGTCCGACTCGGAGTTCGGCCACGTCGTGTCGGTGCGCGGATACGACCGCGCCGCCGGCACCGTCACCGTGTGGGACCCCTCCGCCAACTCCTACGGCGGCCACCACGTCGTAGACGTCGACAAGCTCGCCGGGGCCTCGCAGAAGAACGGCCTCTCCCTGATCAACCGCGCCTGAGCAGCTCCCCCTCCGCCGGCCCGCGGCCCGATCGGGCCGCGGGCCGGCGGGCCGGGCCGCTTCGGCTGGCCGGGGCGTCGGTTCCCGTGCGGCCGGGACCGGCCGCACGGGAACCGCGCTCACCTGCAGGCCGTTCGGACGGATGCACGACACATCCCCCGAACCGATAAGGCGGCGCATGACCATCCGAACCCTCGCCCTGTCCGCGGCCGGCGCACTGCTGCTCGCCGGCGGCTGCGGCACCGGCGGAGACTCCGCCGACCCCTCTCCCGCACCCTCCGCCGAAGAAGCGGCGGAGGAGTCCGCGCCGCCCTCTCCGGAGCCCTCACCGTCTCCGTCAGAGCAGCAGAGCCCTCCCCCGGACCAGGGCCTCATCGCGATGTGGTGGATCGCGGCCGACGCCTCCGAGCACGGCTCGGTGGTGGCGGTCACCTTCCGCGAGGACGGCCTCATCTCGGTCGTCGGCGACCCGGCCGGGCCCCCGCGCAGCGGCTCCTCGGGAGGCGATGACGACGATGCCGGCGCCATCCTCTGCGGTGGCGAGTTCGACCCCGAAGCCGACCCGCCGCTCGACTTCTCCGTGGAATGCGGCGAAATCGCCGACCTGATGGACGGGCCGAGCACCTCCAGCCAGACCGGAACGGCGGACCTCACCGAGAACTCCGCCGCGGGGCCCGGAACGGTCCTGGAGGTCACCTGGGACGCCAACGGGGCCACCGACTACTACACCTTCACCGGTACCGGGGAAGAGTCCGGGGCCTGAGCCGCTGCGAGCCGGCTCCTGCCGCGCCGCCGCCCTGGAGCAGGGGCCCAGGGCGGCGGCCCGGCGGAGGGGTGAGACTGGCTGCGGGCCCGGCCCCGGCCATCGGCATCGGGCCGGCGCCGACGCCGACACTGCGAAGGAGGCCTCCTTGGCCGCTCTCCACCCGACCACCGCACGTACCGCCCTCCGGACACTGCTCTGCGGGGCCGGAGCCGTGGCTCTGGGCACCGGTTCGGCGGTCGCCGTGCGCGGAAGCGCCGCAATCCCCGGGGGCCGCCCCATTGACGCGAGCACGGACAGCGTCCTGAGGTTCTACGGCGTGTGGTGGGCCGCGACCGGCGCCGGCCTGCTGCGCGCCGCAGCGGCTCCCGAACGCCACCGGCGCTTCATCCGCTGCGCCGCTGCCGCCATGTTCGCCGGCGGGGCCGCACGGGCCGGCGCGTGGCGGGAGTCAGGCCCGCCGCACCCGCTGTTCCAAGCGCTGACAGCAGTCGAGCTGGCGGCAGCCCCCGCGCTCCTCGCGGCACAGCACCGCGCTCAGGAGCCGGCGGCGCAGCAGACGCGGTAGGTGCTGTCGGAGCCGCACCAGCAGGGGGCTGCAGAGGCCGGCGGCCACGGAACGGGGGCCGCGCCCTCGACCGAGAGGTGGCCCAGCAGGCCGGCGAGGGTGCGCGGATCGCTGGGGTCGAGATCGGTCTCGGTGAGCCGGTCCAGGTCGGCCACTGAGATCGGCCAGAGCAGCGCGCGCGGAGCTCCGGTCGCGACCAGCCGGCGCTCGATGCGGCGCCGGTAGCCGGCGGGGTCGCCGCCGCGCACCATCCCGCGGGCGATGGCGGCGGGGACGTCCTCAGCCACCACGAAGGTGAGCTGCGGCCGTCCCTGCTCATCGAAGACGAGCGAGCCGTCCGGGCCGGTGCGCAGGTCCGGCCCCTGCGAGGCCGGCGCCTGCAGGTTGGCGAAGAACGCCCGCAGCCCGGGCAGGGCTGCGGGCGCTTCGGCATCCCGGACGCCGTAGACGCGGTACGCGTGGGAGAGCGCCGTGTGGTCGTGGGCGTCCGGGGCGAGCCCGGCTCTGCGGCGGACCAGCGCCCGCAGCACGATCTCCGGGTGGGTGAGCAGGTCGTGGTCGTCCAGGGTGTCGGCGCTGCGCACGAGGACGCGGCGGCAGGCCCGGTCGAGCCACTGCAGCGCCTCGCGGTCGCGGCCCAGCAGGGTGAGCCCGGAGGCGGCTTCGACGGCGGCCGTGTGCGGTGAGGTGGCGCGGTCGAGGTGGGCCAGCTCCTCGTCCGCCTCGGCGGTGCGGCCGAGCTCGGCAAGCAGGCAGAAGCGGGCGGCGCGGGCCTCGGCGAGGACCCGGCGCGCGGTGCCGGTCTGGGCGGCGATCGTGTCGCAGACGTCGAGGGCGCGGAGGAGGTGTCCGCGGCTCCGGTGCTCGGCGACCGCATCCAGGAGGTATTCACCGCGCGCGGGAGCGGGGCCGACCGGATTCCAGCCGAGACCGGATTCGGGCGCGGCCGCAGGTCCCTCCGACGCCATCACGGCTCCCCCGGTATGTCCTTCGCTCCGAACGGAGGATATCCCGTCGCCCAATGCTGCTGGGCCCCGTTCCGCATCCCGCTGGATGTCGATCCGGAAACGGACGGCCCGATTCCCCAGGCCGCCCGGGCTCCGCCGCGGTACCGGCTCCCGACCGGAGCCGTTCCGAGACTCCGCGCGACAGCCGCAGCAATTCGGCTCTCGGCGGGCAGCGCGGATGCCCGCCGCGGAATTCGCGGAATCCGGCGCTGGCCGGATCCGGCGGCCCTCTTCGGGATCGGGGCGGATATCCGGGATTCCACGGGGAAGGAATGCCCCCGCAACCGTCCTGGCGCCTGCACCGCTGCCGGCGCGCCCGGAGCGGACGCGTGGAGCCCCGAAAGAGGGCACCCGAACCGCCCGGCCCAAACACCGGGCATCCGAGGTGCAACCGCGCCGCAACCGGAGGTGTGCCGCCCACACACCCCGCAGTGGTGGAGAAACACCGCGATTCCGCCGCCTTCTAGCAGATTCGGCGATCATGCGCGTGGGCGCAAAGTCCTTGCGCGACAGACCGCTTGCGGACGTGCCCGAGCTGGATAGATTCGCCACCATGAGCCCCTCCCTGGTGCACGCCCCCACGTGGCCCTCCGACGGAGCGGACCGGCGCCCCCTCCAGTGGCTGCAGAGCTGGCTGCACGGCTGCGAAGCCCACCTCCAGGCGCACATCCTCCGGCGGCTGCGCCTTGACGCGCCCGATCCGGACGGCGCGGTCCGCCCGCCCGAAGCCCGGCGCACCCAGCTGGTGACGGCTCACCTGCGGACCCTGGCCGCCCACGCTGCCCAACCGGACGAGCCGGCGCCGGTACCGACCGACGTCGAGCGGCACGCGCGCTTCGCCGGAACCATGCCCGGATCCACCCTCGCCCCGCTGCTGCGCGAGGTGGAGACGGTGCACGCGGAAGTGTGGCTGCAACTCACCAAGGCGCTGCGGGATCCGCGCAGCAGCATGTCGGGGGCCGCCCGCACCGCCGTGCTGGAGCGGGCAGCGGCCCTGCTCGCCAACTACTTCCAGGCGGTGACGCGCCGCATCGCCCTGGTCTACGCCGAACGCCCCGCCGACACGCGCGCAGCCGACCGGATCAGCATCCGCGAGGTGCTCACCCGGCTGCTGTCCGGCGCCATCGACCAGGAGCGCGCCGAGTACCTGGTGGACTACGACTTCGGCACCCCGCACACCGGGTTCACGGTGTGGAGCACCACTGCGTCGCCAGAGGTCCTGGACAAGACGGCAGCCCGGCTGGTCGACCGGACCGGCCCGCAGCAGCAGATCACCATGCGCACGTCCGACAATGCCGTCTTCACCTGGGTCTCGTGCGCCGACACCGACCTGCGCGCGGCCATCGCGGAGCTCCGACTTCCGCACGGCGTGCACGCCGCCTGGGGTACGCGCCATGTCGGCCTGGAGGGCTTCCGCGCCACCCACCGCGAAGCGCTGGAGGCCCGCCGCATCCACGTGGCAACCGGCAGATCCGGGATGGTCCACTTCGATGACGTCGCGGTCGTCTCGCTGGCCTCCCGCGACCTGCGCGCCTGCGCCGACTTCGTGGAACGCGAGATCGGCGCCGTGGCACCGGCCGCGGACCCGACCGGGCGCCTGCTGGAGACGCTCCGCGTCTACCTGCACGAGCGCGCCAGCCCCACCCGGACCGGCCGCCAGCTCAACGTGCACCCGAACACGGTGGTCAAGCGGATCGCCCGCATCGAGCAGCTGCTGTCCCGGCCGGTGGACCCCGCGAGCCTGACTCTGCGCCTTGCGGTGGAACTCGCCCCCCTCACCCGGCAGGGCTCCGGCGCGGCGCCGGCGCCGGAGGCCGACGAGCCGGCCGCAGGTTCCCGCACTGACGTCAGCCCGTAATATTCCTGTCTCCGATCCATCCGTATAATGCAATTCCGGCGAGGGTTCGACCCCGCGCGCATTCTGCGTATCGAATTCCCGATACCGCGCGCGGAGTGATGCGCCAAATACACTGCGCGTTTCCGCGCGGCTTTGCCACCGGGCAGCCGCGCGGATTCGCCGTCGGCGGAATTGTGTGCGCTGCAGCACAAGCGGCAGGGATCGGGGGCACTGGACATCATGACCACCACCGTCACGACCGAGACCACGGCGACGGGCCACCTCGAACCCGATGAAGCGCACCAGATGTGGCAGGAGCGCATCGACTCCTATCACCACGGGTTCAACTCGGCATTCCACAACCCGCACGTCCCGTTCCGCGGCGACGCGTTCCGCGCCTGGACCGACCACCACCAGGTGATCAGCTGGTGCTCCGACCGCGTCCACCACTGGAAGACGCGGCGCCAGATCCGCTCGAACCAGACCAGCGGCGCATTCCTGATCGCCTGCAGCTCGGGACTGATCAACGTCGAGCAGAACGGCCGCCAGCACGTGCTGCGGCCCGGCGATGCCTGCATCATCACCATGGCCAGGCCCATCGTCTTCGACCAGCCCCAGCGGGTGAGCGCCCTCGCCCTCTCCCTCGGCCCGGTGGTGAGCGAGGCGGGCAAGGACGGGCCGGCGACACCGCTCCCGGTCAGCCTCCGCACCGGTGTGGGCCAGGTGGCCCGGGCCATGGCCCTCAGCCTCGCCGAACAGGCACCCGCGCTCACCCCCGACGAGTTCGACGCGGTCACGGAGCGCACGTCCGAGCTCGTCGCCATGGCACTGCGCGGCGACCGGGAGGCGCGCCCCGGCGGCCGCCTCGCCGACATCGCAGCGTCAGCGCAGCGCTACGTCCGGCTGCACGCCGGCGACCCCGACCTGCGCGGCGAGACGCTCGCTGCCGCGCTAGGCTGGTCGCTGCGCCAGCTGCAACTCGCGCTGCAGACCGCTGGCACCACACCGCGGCAGCTCATCAAGGAGACGCGCCTCGCGCAGGCGCGGGAGCTGCTGACCGATCCGCGCGCCGCATCGATACCGGTCTCCGAAGTCGCCCGCCGCACCGGGTTCACCTCGGCCAGCACCTTCAGCGTCGCCTTCCGCGAACGCTACGGCCGCCCCCCGCGGATGCTGCGCGGGCGGGTGTGAGTCCGCAGGCCCGCTGCCGATCCACCGGTCATTCCGCCGCGGAGCACGGCTGCCGGAGTCCACCTTCCTCGGCGCATGCACAGGCTTTGGAGCACTGCCAGCGGCTGACTGCACATGCTGGGGCCGTTCAGCCGCCGCGCCGCAGTCCCGAGTACCTCATCAGCACGGCAACCAGTCCAGTCACTGGCCCGATATCCGAGCCAAGAATCTTCGAACGGGAGTCCTCGGCCGCATTCTTCCGGATCGGCCGAGGAGCCCTGGTCAGTATGGCTCGGTTCCTTCGCACAATCGGTCCTCGTCTCCCCCGGTCTCGGCAGCGTAGGCGGATACCCAGCCAGGGAACTCTTGGCACGCATAAACCAGCACGGGGGCATCCGAGTTCGCCTGGATCTCCGCAGGGATATCTTCCTCCTTCGGGGGGTCAGGGCAATCGGGCGGAACGACCTCTGCGGCGTCACCGAGAGACCATTCGAAGAAGCTCGGACATGCGTAGTCCGCCCAGATCCAGCCCTCTTCAAAGGTGTTCTCCGCGGCGCAATTCGACGCGGCCCCCGTTCCCATCGGAGGGACAAAGCAGTACTCAAAGCAATTCGCGTAGTCATCGGAGACGCAGCGCGGATCCCGAGGGCCGGTGACCGCGGCAGTTTCTACCACGTCGTCCCACGCGTCGTCGTCCGGGCACACGGCGAGGTCCGTCTCCGGGTCCTGCAGGCAGCCGTCCGGGATCGACGCCTCCTCCTGCTTCTCCTGGTACTCAACTCCTTCGGCAAGCAGGTCGGGCAGGGAGGTATCGGTGGAGTGCACCGATCCCTGGAGGAGGGTCCCGGCCATGATGCCCGAACCGGCGAGCAGCACCAGCCCCAGCAGGACCCAGGGCAGGTCGCTCATACCCCGCGCAGCGATCCACGGATCACCCGTGAAGTTGGCGTGGATCATCCGCCCGCCGATGATCAGCAGCGCCAGCACCCCGACGAGCACGCCCAGGCCCATCACATAGCCGAGCACATCATTGGCGCGCGACACGAAGTCGGCCATCAGCGTCCCCTTCCTCGACACGTGCAGAATCCGGTCATGCAGACACCCCGGTGGCGAACTCCCAATGCCAGGGTTCGGGTGGACCCGAACCGCCCTGCTGCATGTTCTCCGGCTGGAACCAGCCGTACTGTCCGCTGTTGGAGAGCATCCAGTGGTATTGCGGGGTGTCCCACTGGCCCATGGAGCCGATGTCGACCGCCAGGCCCAACCCGTGGTTACTGGTCCCCGGCGACGCCGCCATCCCCGGCGCCATGCTGGCGTACAACTCCTGCTGCCGGGCATAGGTCCGGTAGGCGCTGTTGACGGTGATCGGCGCGCCGAACTCCTCCTCGTAGGCGTCGCTCATCCTGAGGAACGCGGCCCCCGCATCCGCTCGCAGGTAGTCACCGGGCTGCTGCAGTTCGCAGAGGACGCCGGTGGGGATGCGGCCGTTCTCGTAATCGGCGCTGAGGTCCGCTTCGGTAGCGTCGCACCCCCCGTACTGCTGGGGCCCGTTGTAGGCCGCCTGCTCGACGGCGGCCTCGCCCGCCGGCCCGACCGCCTGTCCGGTAGTGGCGCTGATCAGGACCGTCCCGGCGATCCCCGAGAGGGTGAGCATCCCGGCCGAGGCGGCGTAGTCGGTGCGTGTGTCACCGCGGTCAGCGCGCAACAGCGCTCGCCACCCCCGGAGCCTTCCGCGCGGCCGCTCCCTCCGGCTCTTCCCCGACCCGAGCGTCATCCTGCGGCACCGCCTTCTGCGGCCGAGCCGTCCGCGCCGGCTTCCGCGGAGGATGCAACAACCCACTCCTGCGCTTCGAGGATCACGAGCACGTTGTACGTCCCGAGTTCGATTGCGGCCCCGCCCTCCGCGGGGACCGCCGACAGCGCAATTGCGAAGTGCACCGAGTCAGCGCCGAGGTAGGTGGTTCCGCGGATTTCAGCGCTGCCCTCGGCTGCGCGGCCCTCCTCCGCTAGGCGGGCGAAACACGCGGCGGCTGCCCCGAGGTCCGGGCCCTCGGGCATGTCGGCGAGCGGCGCGGCCGCCCGGACGCGCTCGGTGTAGGCATTTCCGGTCTCGCCGGATTCGTAGGTGCCGTAGGCGTCGGAGTGCACGAGCGCCACTTCTGCTGCTGCCCGGTACGCATTCCCATCGAGGGGGAGGACATTGCGCAGCTCGGGAACACGGTCTGCAGAGGACGCTGCTTCGGGCTCCGCATCGGCGGTGAACGCCAGGCGGCCGAAGACAACGGCGCCGACGACCAGCAAGCCGATGATTGCAGAAACAACGACGGAGCTCCGCATGATCCCGCCTCCATCGGAAATATGCCGGACCGGTCTCAGCCTCGGCTCGGATGACCATTCCCGGAACGTGCCGCGGTTCCGAGTGCCGCTTGGCCCCTTCTTCCCGCCGTCAACCCGGCATCGCGAACGCCTTCTTTCCTCTCCCTCGGAGCTCTGGGGATCCCATTCCGTAAGACTGCGCCGCTGCCGCTCCCGCGAACGCCGCCGCAACAGCGCCGAGCAGCAAGAACGGATTCGCGGCCCCGACGGCAGACATCGCATCGCCGGCCCCGGACGCTCCGAGCTTCAACCCCCCCACGACGAGCCCGCCGATAGCGGCGGGAACGGCCGCCTTCAGCAGCCCCCACCCCTTGCTTCCGAGGAACTTCAGCCCTTTTCCCGCCGCACGCAGGGCGAACCTTCCACCCACGCGCGCGGCAATACCCAATCCGACACCGATCAGTGGCAGCGCCATATCCGTCCACCTCCACTTTCTGTCAGCAATATCTGTCGGAATTCCGGCACTGCCCACCGCACCCGGTCAGGCATCCGTAGCATCCGGGTAGACACGGACCGCTCCTACGTACTCCGTGCTCCCTTGCGCGTACGTACTCACCGTGGCAACGTTCACCGGGTTTCCGGCGTGGATCATCTCGTCATTGCCGATATACAGCCCCATGTGACTGGGCGGGTTGGGCTTTCCCTGCGTATGGAAGAACACCAGGTCGCCCGGCTGCAACTCGTCCACCACGAGACCATCGGTCTGGAATTTCTCCACCGGAACGCTCCATTCCGGGGCGTCGGGATTGAACTGGCCGGTGGTGATTCTCGGCGTCGTGATTCCGGCCGCCTCGTAGGCGCGCATCGTCAGCCCCGAGCAGTCGAAGGTATCCGGGCCCGTCGCTCCCCAGCTGTAGGGCTTGCCCAGCTGCTCGCGCGCGTAGGCGATCACGGCCTCCTGGTGGTCACCGGCGCCGAGGGGGATGCCCGGGATTCCAGCGGGGGAGGCTCCGGGGGTGCAGTCCTCACCGGTTGCCGTGTTCGTGGTGAGCGCTGCCGGCTGGATGTTCAGAGCCGGTGCCGTATCCCAAGTTCCGTCTTCGGCGTACACGGACGCGATAGCCTTGACCTGATCCACATACCAGTGCGCGAGGTTGTGCCGGTACAGGCCGCAGTCCAGCGGATCCTCGATAGCCGGATCGGCACTGGCGCACACGTCCGACGGAGCAGCACCAAAGTCGGTCTCTGCTCTTGCTTTGATATAGGCGAGCTTGAATGTGGCGGAAATAATGTTATCCCAAGGATCCCAGACATTGACGATCCCATCGCCGTTCCCATCGGTTCCGTAGTAGCTCCGACCGAAAATCGACGGGTCCGTCGGGACCACTCCGACTTCGTTCACATGGGGGCGGTCTTCGACCCGTTCCTTGGGTTTTCCGCCCCATCCGTTCGTCGCCGCCCCACCAATCCCCATCTGCATGATTCCGGCCGCACCGTAAGGGTTCGAGTCAGGCTCCTGAACGCCTGAAGGCTGCCCTGGTCCGTACCAGAGCAATCTCCCGTGATGGCTCTCCTTAGCACCGATCGCAGCGATGATCTCGAACGGGATTCCGTACTCCGTTGCGGCGGTCTCGTAGATCGGCAGCAGGTCCGAGGGGATGTCGATCGGGACCCGCACCTCTTCCCCGTAGTTGCCGTTCTCGCCATAGGAGTCGATCACTGCGTGGTTTCCATCGCGGTGCGGAGCGATCGAACCCTCGGCTGTGGATGCGTTCGACACCGTTCCGGCGGTGAACCCCGCTTCGGCCGCGTCAGGGCCGCATCCGTGCGTCGCTGCGTAGCCGACCGAGCCGGCCAGGATCAGCGCCGAGCCCGCCGAGGAGACACGGAGTGACGCCGATCCGCGGTCCCCCCGGGCTGCCAGGCGCCTGCACCCCGGGACGATCCGCCGCACGAGTCGCGCGATCACGGTGCTCCGCCCCCGGCCGGGCTACCGTCCCCGTCGCCCACGTCGGCGAACTGAACGTCATAGATGAGCCAGCGGCCGTCTTCGTGCGCCACCGTCGCCGCGTACTCCTGTGCGCGCTCCTCTCCCCCGGAGCCCGCCGTTGCGGACACGAGGAAGACCACCGAGGTCTCCCCCACGCTCCGGATGCCGTGCACGGTTGCCTCGGTGCGCACCGCGCCGCCAGCGCCTCCACCGCCTTCCAGGCCGCTCGCGCCGGCAACTCCGCCGGAGAGGGAGGACGCGGAAAGTGTCTGCTCGAGCCGCTGGGCGAAGTCGTCGGTGGTGTCGCCGGTCAGGCGCTCCAGCCGATCGTCCATGGACTCCGCCGGGTCGGTCGTCGCGTACTGCTGCACGAACCCGGCCGCCACCCGGGCTCCGGCCTGGAGCTCGGCCTCGCTGTAGGGGAGCAGGCCCATGACGTCCTCGGGGACCCCGCTGGCCTCCCCTTGCGGCGCGTCCCCTTCGCGGCCGGGCCCGTTCGCGCCCTCACCACCGCCCGTCCCCTGACGCATCGCCAGCACACCGAAGACGGCCAACAGCACGACGAGGACCGCCACAACTCCCCCGACGAACAGGGTTTCAGTGCGGGATCCGCGGGCCAGAGCGCGCGAGGAGGGGCACACGCTGCCTCCGATCAGCACGGGAAGACGGGCGGAAATGCCTGCGCAGCAGGCGAACGCATTCAGGGATACCCGAGCACATGGGACAGCGCAACGGCAGGCAATTTTCGGACGCGCACACAGAGTCTCCACCGATAACGATTTACTCACCGAATGGAAAACCATCGATGGCAACTCCGAGACACGCACTCCATTGGCCCTGAATGGCAACCCTCCACTCTTCCTCGGTCGACCAAACAGGGCCCCACCAGACGGTGTTTCCAGACACCACCACATTTGCAGAAGGAGTTCTCGAGAACACCGCAGGAAACCATTACTCTGGGTAGTAGGTTTCATTTGGGAAACTTGCGGCAGTTCGCCGGAAGGGCTAAAAATTGTGCCCTGATGGCCGCTGCCGCTCCGAAGGCAGCCGCCACCTCAGATTCCGCGGCCGCGGGTCCCGTCGATCACGCGCTCGCGCACGGGCCCACCGGTCTGCCAGTGGTGCTCCCGACCCGCACCTGGAGATCCCTCTACCTGGAGATGATGGCCATGCTGCAGCAACAGGCGGCACCGCCCGACGCCGTCGGCGCGCTCGATGGTCTCACCGCGGAGACTCTGCCGGACTGGACCACCGAACCCGTCCTCCTCGGCTGCCACGGAGGCGCCGGCACCACCACTCTCCGTGTGCTCCTGGATGCCCCGTGGGACCTCGGTGCCTACACGACCGAGCGCCGCCGCATCGGCACCTACGGCCGCCCGCTGGTGCTGGTCACCCGCAATACCTCGGCGGCCTCGGCACACACCGGTCCGGTGTTGAGCATTCTGGAGGCCAACGGCATCCGGCCGGCCGTGCTCGCCGTGGTGGCGGACGGCGCCGGCCCCGAGCCCGCCGAGGCGACCGCGCGCTTCCGGCTCGCGGAGGAGCGGGTGCTGCGGACCGTGCGCATCCCCTTCGTCGCCGGGCTGCGGTTCGTCGACACGTCCGACGCCTCCCACGTACGGCTGCCCCGCAAGGCCCAGCAGGCACTCGAAGCAGTCACTGCCGGATGCCGCGAGCACGCCGCCACCACCTTTCTGAGCGCTGGAGGCAACTAACCGATGGACGGCATCCTGCACCTTGCGGCCGATGCATTGCAGTCAGCCGCGATGCTGCCCGCCGATTTCAATTGGAAGAGCGACCCCGGACTTCCTGATTTCGACGGGAACCACAACCCGATCCAGGAGGTCATCAACTGGGGCCAGGGCATCATCGTCGTCATCGGGATCATCGGCATCCTCTTCGCAGCCGGAAAGATGGCCGTCGGCAAGTTCGGCCGGTCCGACCTCGCCGCGGACGGCGTCGGCGGACTGGTATGGACCGTGATGGGGATTTCGCTGATGCTCGTCGCGATCCCGATCATCAATGCCGTGGCGAACACGACGTGACCATGGGCGACAGCCACGGCTCAGGCACTACCGCCCGGTCCGACCGCCGACTGATTCCATGAGCGCCGCACTCATCGACGTATTCGCCGCTGCAGACGGGGCACTGCAGGCGCAGGCCACCTATGCGCCCGAGCCGCAGCTGCCCAATTTCGGCTTCGGCGACACGCAGACCGGCGGAGACGGTGCGATCCAGCGGTTCCTCAGCTACGCGCAGGGGGTGCTGGTCGTGCTCGGCGTGATCGGGGTCCTCTACTGCGCCGGGAAGATGGCGGCCGGCCGCCTCGGCAAGTCGGAGGTCGCCGCCGAAGGGGTCGGCGGACTGGTGTGGACCATCATGGGCGTCTCGCTGGTGCTCGTCGCCATCCCCATTGCCACGTCGCTGACGGGCGCCGCCTAGCGCCGGGGCTCGATGGACACAGGTACTGAGCCGGACTACCCCAGCGAGAGGAGGAAGTGTGGGCGCCACGGAAGGCACCGGCGACAACACCGGGTGGGTCGGCGGATCCCTCCAGGAGGTCACCGAGACACTCTTCAGCCTGATGCGGGCCAACCCGTTCTACCTGAGCGAGCAGACCGAGGGCTATTACGAGGAGGGGACCGGCTGGGTCCCCCTGCAGATCGACCAGGGCTGGCTGCACGTCCAGAACATCCTCAACCCCTTCGTCCTCTTCCTCGCAACGCTGGGGATTCTCTTCGCCGCGATCCGGCTGCTCTGGCAGCGGCGGCTCGACCCGATGATGGATCTGATCCGCGGCCTGCTCACGGTGATCGTGACGACGTTCGCCGGCATCTTCATCGTCACCGTGCTCGTCGGGCTCAGCAGGGCCCTTACCGGCATGGTCCTGCAGTTCAATCTCAGCGACGAAGAGTTCCAAGCCACGGTCGGAGGAGACGAGGAACCGGAGGATCTCCTCACCGTGGCCGCGCAGGTCTACCCGAGCGTGCTGCGCGCCGCGATGAACGAGCAGGCAACGGACGCCGGCTTCGCGGGCCCGCTCGCCCAGGGCGCGATCACCGAGATGGTGGGGCTTGCGGTGATGGTCGGCCTCACCGTGCAGATCGTGGTGATGGCGCTCCTCCAGGCCATCATCTACCTGATCGTCTGCGTTCTGCCGCTCGCAGCGGCGAGCACCATGGTGCCCGGCCTCAAGATCTTCACCAAGCTCGTCGGCTGGCTGCTCGCCTGCCTGCTGTACAAGCCGCTGATCCTGCTGATCTATCTGGCCGGGCTGGTCCTCCTCGGCATCAACACCGGCGACAACCCCCTCTTCCGGTATCTGCTGGCGGCGGCCGTCATGCTCCTCGCTACGGGCGCGCTCCCCGTGCTGATGAAGCTGATGAGCTCACCCGGCGTCTGGGCGCTCGCGCTCGGATCCTCCTTCATCGGGGGCGGCAGCGGCGGTTCCGGCTCCGGAGCAGCTGCCGGGGGCGCGAGCGGGGAAGGCGCCTCCCAGGACACGGCAGGAGCCGGCCAGGACTCGTCGGTCACGACCGCCAGCGCGCCGTCGGGCGAGGGGACCGGCTCCGAACCGGCGAACAACCGGGCCGACGACGTCGCAGGGAACCTCGGAGCCGCTGAGTTCGGTGACGGCACCGGGAGCACGAACACCGCCGGCCTCAGCGGGGAAGGAACGGCGATCGCCACGTCCGGAGGAGGCTCCCTGCCCGGCGGCGGAGACGGCGCAGCCCTCACCTCAACCGGAGGGGCATCGGGTTCCGCGGGGGGCTACGGGAGCACGTCCGCGGCCGAATCGGCCACCGTGGCCGCGGGTTCCGACGACGCCGCCGCATCGGGCTACGAATCGGCGGTCAGCGAGGGCGCCGCAGCGAGCGGAGCGGCCGAAACGGGCGGCGAGTTCACTGCAGCCTCCGCATCCGGGCCACCGGGCGCTGACGGCATCGACACCGGGGCACTTCCGGAGAGCGGCGGGGACGCTCCCACCGCATCGGGTGCCCCCTCACCCATCTCGGGCCCGGACTTCGGGCCTTCGGGCGCTAGGGAGGCGTGACCATGGCCCGCACCTACGGCGGTTGGCGGCGCCGGCGCAGCATCGGCCTGTTCGGCCTGGGCTTCGGCGGCACGCTCGCGCTGCTGGGCTGCCTCGTCTTCCTCATGCTGTCCGGGCTCTACGCGCCCGGGCTCGCCGCCTACGTCCTGCCCGTGATGGTGGTCGTCTTCGTGCTGGCCGCCGTGCCCGTGCAGGGGACGTCGCTCCTCGGCTTCCTGATGACGCAGCTGCGCTGGCGCTGGGCGGCCCTTCTCGGCCACACCCGGTACCGGGCCGGCGTGATGGTGGAGCATCCGCGTGCGCTCCAGCTTCCCGGCATCCTCGCTCCGACGACGCTGCTGTCCTGCGAGGACGGCCGCGGCGGCCGGTTCGGGATCGCCTGGAACCGGCGGCTGGGCCACATGACGGCCACCATCCGGGTGTCGTCCAACTCGGTGTGGCTCGCCGAACCGTCCGAGGTCGACGGCTGGGTGGCCAACTGGCACCGCTGGCTCGCCTCCCTCGGCTACATGCAGTGGGTGCAGTGGGTCGCGGTCACCGTCGAGTCGCGGCCGGACCCGGGGACGGCGCTGCGCGACGGGGTGCGCGCCGAGATCGACCCGTCCGCTCCCGGTACCGCCCGCAAGATCGTGGACGACCTGGTGCAGCTGGCGCCGGCGGTCAGCGCCCAGATCGAGACGCGCGTGGCCATCACGTTCGACCCGCGCAAGTTCCCCATCCCGCCGAAGAACCGCCTGGAGGCCGCCGCCGAGGTGGGCAGCTACCTCGCCACGCTGGAGAGCAGCCTCTCCGGCACCGGCGTGACGGTGCTCGGCCGGTCCACACCGGAGCAGCTCGTGGCGACCGTTCGCTCCGCCTTCGACCCGGCGGCGCTGCGGCACATGAACAACATGGTGGAGCACACCCCGGAGGACATCGAGACCGGCGACTGGACCGACGCCACCCCGATCGAGGCCGAGGCGCTGCACGACCACTACGCCCACGACAGCGGCACCAGCGTCGCCTGGGTCTGGCAGGAGGCACCGCGGACGCACGTGACCAGTACCGTGCTGGCCGAACTGCTGGCACCGACCCGGTGGACCAAGCGGACGACCCTGCTCTTCCGGCCGTGGCCGGCCGCTGCCGCGGCGCGCGCGCTGGAGGCGCAGAACTCGGCCGCGCAGTACAAGAGCGAGCTGTCCTGGCGGGTGCGGCACCGGGTGAGCGCCCGGGACAGCCAGGACCTCGCCTACGCCCGCCAGGCCGCCCGGGAGGAGACCCGCGGCGCGGGCCTGGTGCAGATGAGCCTGTACACCTGCGCCACCGTCGAGAACCCCGAGCAGCTCAAGCAGGCCGTGGCGCATACCGAGGCGGCCGCGGAAACCTCCCGGATCCGGCTGCGCCGTGCGTGGGGCAGCCAGGATGTCGCCTTCGCCACGACCCTGCCGCTCGGTGTCTGCCCGCCCTTCCTCATCCAACGCGGAATGGGGTGACCCCGCGATGACCTCCACACAGCACCGGGATCCTGCCACCGAGCCGGCGGCTCCCAGCCTGGCGGCCGGCGGCGCAGGCGGTAGGCCGAACAGCTTCGAAGAGGCCCCGCACGACCCGGCGGAACCGGACACCGCCCCGCCCGGCCGGGAGACCATCGCGCCGCTCTTCGGCTGGCGGCACAGCGGCGGCGGCCTGGCGCCCAACATCCCCAACGCCGCCGAGTACCAGGCGACCACGGCGCAGGCGTGCGGCCTGTTCCCCTTCGTCACCAGCAGCAAGCCGCCCGCGATCGGCACGCCGATCGGCCGCGACCTGCTCTCCGGAGAGGTGGTGTGCATGGACCCGATGGCGTGGCTGCGCGCCGGCCTGGTCACCAACCCCGGCTGCTTCGTGCTGGGCCAGCCCGGCACCGGCAAGTCGACGTTCGTGAAGCGGCTGGTGACCGGCGCGGTCGCCTTCGGATCGCAGGCCATCATCCTGGGCGACACCAAACCCGACTACACCGACCTCGTCGCCCACCTCGGCGGCCAGGTGGTGAAGATCGGCCGCGGCCTGGAACGGATCAACCCGCTCGACGCGGGCCCGCTCGGCGGCGTGATGGAGCATCTCGACCACGTGGACCGCGAGAAGCTCCGCTGGGAGGTGCGGTCCCGGCGGATCTCCCTGCTGATGGCGCTCTGCACGCTGATCCGGGAGGGCCGGATCGACAACTCCGAGGAGGTCGTGCTCGGCGCCGCGATCGACCTGCTCGATGAGCGCCTCGCCGGCACCCGCCAGCCCACCGTGATCGACGTGCTGCGGGTGGTCGAAGAGGGGCCCGAGTCGCTGCGCTCGTTCGCCCGTGCGGACGGCCACGCGCAGTACGCCCAGCGCGTCGACGGCCTCGTCTTCACGCTGCGGCTGCTCTGCACCGGGTCGCTGGCCGGCGTCTTCGACGGAGAGACGACGTCGCCGCTGGACATGGAGGCGCCGGCGGTCAGCGTCGACATCTCCCGGGTCGGTGCGGCCGGCGACAAGCTGCTGACCGCCGCGATGCTGTGCACCTGGAGCTACGGCTTCGGCATGGTCGACGCCGCCTCGGTGCTCGCCGAGCACGGGCTGATGCGGCGGCGCTCCTACATCGGCGTGATGGACGAGCTGTGGCGGGCGCTGCGCGGCGCACCCGGGCTCGTCGAGTTCGCCGACTCGCTCACCCGGCTCAACCGGTCCAAGGGCATGGCGTCGGTGATGGTCACGCACTCGCTGAGCGACCTCGAAGCGCTGGCCAGCGAGGAGGACCGGGCCAAGGCGCGCGGTTTCGTCGACCGGTCGGCGATCACCGTGCTGGCAGGGCTGCCGCCGCGCGAACTGGCCTGGGTCAACCGGATCACGCCGATGACCGGACCGGAGCGGGGGCTGGTGGCGTCCTGGTCGTCGCCGGACTCCTGGCAGCCCGGCGCGCGCCACCCGGGGCGCGGGAAGTACCTCATCAAGACCGGTGCGGAGCGGCTCGGCATCCCCGTGCAGATGTCTCTCACGGCCGACGAGCGCCACCTCTACGACACCGACCAGGCGATCCGGAGGCAGTGAAGCGATGGCACGCGCCAAGCGCCCGACCTACCAGGTCCGCGGCGGATCCGCCGCCGCGGGCGCCCCGCCGCTGCTCGTGCTGCTCGCCCTGTGGGGTGCGGTCGGGCTGTTCTACCTCGTCTGGCTGTCCGCGCGGGCGGTGGCCTCGGTGCTCGGCGGCGAGGTCGCCCCGTTCGGTGCGGTGTGGGCGGTGGCGCTGGTGACCGGAGACACCGAGGCCACCTGGCCGGGTGTGCCGTCCGTGCCGGTCTTCGCGCTGTCATCGGTGCTCGCGCTGGGCGCGGTGGTGGCCGCCGGGTGGCTGCTGGCCAAGGTCCGCAACCGGCTCTACGGCCAGCCCGACGCGGTGACCGCACTCAACAAGGGCAACGACACGGTCGGCGAACTGGCCAGGCCCGAGGCAGCGGACAAGGCGGTGCGGCTGCGCCGCCGGTCGCTGCGCGGCCGGAAGGGCAAGGGGCTCGCCAACGCCGACGTGGGGCTGGCGATCGGCGACGTGAAGCAGCCGGGCGGCCGCCGGTCCGGGCCGCGGCTCTACGCCTCCTGGGAGGACACGATCCTCGCCTACATGGCGCCGCGGGCCGGCAAGACCACGGCGATGGCGATCCCCTACGTGCTGGACGCGCCGGGGCCGGCGCTCGCCACCAGCAACAAGGCCGACGTGTGGGCGGCCACCGCGGAGCTGCGGCGGCGCGCAACCGGTGAGCGCATCTGGCTCTTCGACCCCCAGTCGATCACCCACCAGGAGCAGGAGTTCTGGTGGAACCCGCTGGCGGCGGTGCGGACGGTCGAAGACGCCTACCGGCTGGCCGGGCACTTCGTGCTGACCATCGACGACGACTCGAAGAAGGACATGTGGGGGCCGGCCGCGCGCGCCCTGATCTCGCAGCTGACGCTCGCGGCGGCGCTCTCCGGCGAATCGCTGGCGAAGGTCGGCGAGTGGCTGCACGACACGAAGCTGCCGCAGCCGGTCGACGTGCTCTTCGACAACGGCTTCACCGCCTATGCGGAGGCGCTGCGGGAGACGCAGAACATCGTCGCCGAGACGCGCGACGGCATCTACACGACCGCGCGCACCGCCGCCCGCTGCCTGGACGATCCGCAGATCATGGCGTGGGTGAGCCGACCGGACGACCCGCTCCTGGACGAGTTCGACCCGAAGGCGTTCGTCACCTCGCGGGAGACGCTCCACCTGCTCAGCAAGTCGCGGGCCGCCGCAGCCCCGCTGATCGCGGCGATGACCGACGCGATCTTCCTCGCCGGCGAGGAGGCGTCCGAGGGCCAGGGCGGCCGGCTCGACCCGCCGCTGACCGCCGTCCTCGACGAAGCGGCCAACATCTGCAAGATCGCCGACCTGCCCGACATGTACTCGCACCTGGGATCGCGCGGCATCGTGCCGGTCACCATCCTGCAGAGCTACAAGCAGGGCGTCCGGGTGTGGACCGAGAACGGCATGGAAGCCATGTGGTCGGCGGCGACGGTAAAGGTGTTCGGGGCCGGCCTGGACGACCACAAGATCGTCGACGCGCTGTCCAAGCTGATCGGCCAGCACGACATCTCCACCACGTCGTTCAGCTACGGCGAGGGCAAGGGCAACCACTCGGTCCAGCTGCGCCGCCAGGAGATCATGCAGGGCTCCGACATCCGCAAGATCGGCAAGGGCGAGTGCCTCATGTTCGCCACCGCCGCCCAGCCCACCTTGCTGAAGATGCTGCCGTGGTACGGCACGAAGCGGGCCGGCTCCGTCTCGGCGGCCATCAAGGACGCCGAGCAGCGCATCACCGACGGAGCCCGGGCGCGGTACACCGCTCCCGACCGCCACTGACACCGAAAGACGCTGCTACTGCAGCGGCGATGAGCCACTCGGGAGGATCGTATGGCTGGAGACCAGAGCGACCGCACACCGCCGGCGGCGGCATCCGACATCACGCAGGCCGTACGCAAGGACCTGGTCGACCACGCTCTCCACCAGATCGAGGAGGCTGCCGACAACGCACGCATCGAGGCCGAGATGCGGCCGAGCGCCGAAACTCTGCCGGAAGGCATGTCCGGTCGGCCCCTGCTGGACGCGATCGGTGAGATCTACCGCCCCTTCGACAAATCGTCGCTAAAGCTGGCCCGGAGTGCCCGGGAACTGGCAGAGAACGTCGGCCGGGCCGACTTCTACACCGAGTTGCGAAGCATCACGGACCAGCACGAGCAGAATACTGACGGCTTCTATTCCGCGCTCGACGCAATCATCCCGCCGCTCGCCCCCGGTACGGGTGCCGGCGACGCTCCCAGGGGAAGCGGCGTGTCGAAGGAGCGCCCCTCAGATGTGCTCAGGAATTCTCCCGTGAAACTCAGGAACCCCGATCCCCGAAGGAAACCCCTCGCCTCGCGAAGCGGGGTCTACCAACCGGTCCCGAACCGGCCCCATCATCGGAAGGCAGCGAAACCGCTTGGCTGACGGGCTTCGCAGCCCGATGCCCTGCATCAGCCGTCTCAGGAATCGCGGCACGTCCTCGGCGCCGCTGCATGGCGCCGGGTCCGCGAAGCCACCACCGAAGCACGAATGTACTCCGCCCTAGACAGCCGCCCGTTGCCGACGCCAGTACTGAGCCGCTGAGGAGAAGAGCATGGCTGACGCCAGAGATCGGCTGGGGGCAGGTGCGGAGCAGTCCGGCGAGGAAGCGAAACGGGGATGGGGCGACTGGATCTCGGATGCTGCGGCCCTGATGCGCTGGATGGCGCAGTCCGTTTACTCATTCCTCGGCACAGCCGCAACGGTGGCTTCACGCATCGTGCAGGGAACCGTCCGCCTGCTCAGAGCTGCCGTCCGCGGCCTGCGGGACTTCACACGCAAGGGCCAGCGAAGGCAGATCGATCGCGCCCAGCACGTCCTGGACCAGCGTCGGCGCGCCGCAAAGCGCTGGACGCGGCGCACGCTCCGCGCCGCCGACAGGGTGGTTGCCGATGCTGAAGCGCGCGCCGACGACCATGTGAAAGCCGTCCGGGCTGCTGGCGCCCTGCACGTGCAGGAAGTCGAATCGGTGCACGACGGCCGAGTGGCGAAGGCTCTCAAGGAGAATGGGGCAGGGTCATCGGAGTTCCGGGCGGCGCAGAATAACCGTAGAACCGAAGTCACGGTCGCCCGCGGAATGGCCGATCTGGCGCTGAGAGAAGCGAAATCCGCAGCCGCCGCCTACACCGCCAATGTGCGCACTGAGGCAGACAACCTCAAGAATGAGGCATCGTCGGCATACAAGTCCTACGCCGAAGCCACTGACGCGAACATGCAGGCCCTGGAGCACCTCGGGGAGAGGCGGCGCCGGCCGCGTATCTTTCGCGAAGGGTTGAAGTCCATCACGCAGGACCAGGCGGGCCACCGCAGCGCGTTCACTGGTGCGGTCGGATCCGGAAGTGAGCGTCTGCAGAACGCCTGGAGCGCCGTCCCGAAGGACACGACCAAGGTAGACACTCCATCACCACGCGGCGGCCACCTAGATAAACCACTGATGGAATATTCATCAAAAAACCCGAGCAACCGCAATTGGTTCAGCAGGGCAAGGTCCGCGACCCTGGGGAATAGAGCAACCCGGACCCTGAACCGCAACCAGAAGCGAAACAAGCAGAAGAGCGGACAGACACGATGAGCCACGCAGCTCCAGCGGGCGCAATCCTGGCCCCTCCCACTCGCCCCCGAACGGAAACGGAGAACCGGTCCGCACCCGTGGCGGTTGGGTAGAGTTAGCCGAGAAGAAACGAGGATCCTTATGTTCACCGAGCGCAGCCCAGCCCAGGGAAAGACAGCTACAGGTGCACTAAGAGAGGCCGTGAGAAAAGCTGCAGCGGCAAAGGATATCCCAAAATCCAAGGTGCCGAAGAGACCTCACCATCACGCCAAGGCGAAGCCTCTCGGAAAAGGACGCTAGTCAATTCCGCCGCCCCTTCCTCCCCTCCTTCTCTGAGGAGTCTCCATGGCCACCTCTCGGCGCCGGCAGGCGTCCCGCCTCACCGACGCAAAGTCGGCTGAGCGCCGCCGCACGCGCGGTCTGCCCGAGTCGTACCCGACCGGGCGGGACGGCGACCGCGGTGGGGGCGGCGGGGACAGCGCCATCGCCGAGGCACTCATGCACTCGGCACTGCGCGCGGGCATCCGCAAGGGCGGGCTGCAGAACTCCGGGCTTCTCGCCGCGGCCTCCCTCCGGATGGCCCTGTATCGGCGCCGCTGGACTCCGCCGTCGGAGGACCGACCCGCTCTCTCCCCGAAGGTCGTGCAGGCGGCGGTCCCGCTCGTCCAGCAGGGCGACGCGGGCGAAGTCGCCAGGCAGCTGGACGTGGGGCGGGAGCAGGTTGGCCGGGTCAAGCAGACAGCCGGCTTTACCGACGCGTCCGAGCTGCTGCACGACCACTGGGCCGCGTGGCGCCTGGAACAGCAGGCGCACCGCACGCTGAAAGACTCCGACCCGGCTCCGGGCACCCCGCTGTCCGGCCTGTGGCGCACAGCAGCCGACGACGCCTCGGTCCTCAGCCGCGCCGCCCCGCGCGACACGGCTCTGCTGTGGTTCAGCGCGGCAAACTCGCAGGACCCCGCGTCCTCGGCCGTAGAGAGCACCGCAATCGACCAGCTCGCCGAGCGCAACCCCGCGCTCTGGTACTCCATCGAACGCGGCATCGTCCAGGACCCGGAGTTCAACGGGGACCTGCTGTCGGGCCGCACCGACAAGGCCACCGCGCTCGCCGGCGCAGTGTGGCAGGCTGACGGCCGCCCGATGGAGACCATGGAGGAGTACTTCGCCAAGGCGCTCCCCTGGTTCCGGGACAAGCGGTCCGATCTCAACCTGCTGCGCGACACGGCCGAAGCCGCCATGACCGCGGAGGCGGACGGCCGCCTCCCCGCAGGCACCTCCCGGGCCCTGGTCGACGATGCGCGGCGCTCCATCCCCGGTTTCGCTGACGCGTTCGACCGCGCCCGGGACCGGGCCGAGGACCACGCCGCGGAGCCCGGGGCACGGGAAACCGCCGCGCTGTCCGCATTCGACGAGCTGCGCGGCATGCCGGAGCGGGAACGGGCCGCGGCGGCGCCGCGCACCGGCTTCGTGAGCGCCGCCGACGCTCCGGCGCTGGCTGAATCGCGCACGGTGCTCAACGACTTCGGGTCGGCGCAGACTGCGGTGGGCGCCGCCCACCAGCAGGCCGAGGAAGCCAAGAAGCACCGGGTGGCGAAGGGGATGTCCGGCCATCAGACGTCGGCCACCCCGCTTCCGGAAGGGCACTCCTCGGAGCGTCGCACCTCCGGACACGCGGTGCAGCCGGGGCAGCGGAAGCAGAACGGGTCACGGAGCAGGCAGTGGGAAGCGCACCGGTCGCGCGTTGAATCGCCGCGGCGGTTCAGCGCCGTGGTGCGGACGCGGGCCACCAGGCGGGCTGCGGCCGCCCGCCTCACGCGCCAGACCCGGACCCGCAACCAGCGGGCAGCGCAGATCCACCGGCGGGAGAAGACCGCGGCCACAGCATGACCGGCGGCCCTCTCCGGCACCCTCCCACGACAACGCACGAACCGAAGGTGAATCCCCCATGGACAGCGTCACCAGCAGCGGCGCAGGCAGCCCTGCTGCCGGCAGGACCGGCAGCGGCGACGGCGGCGGCCCCGCCGGGAGCGCGCTGGCAGAGCAGAGCGGCGAAGCGCCCCTGGAGGGGCCGGACGGCACCGGGCAGCCCGCCGGGCCGGGTGACATGCTGGCGCAGTCGGCCGGGATCGTCGGCGCGGTGACGGCCGCGAGCACGGACGGCGAGCCCGGCGACGGCGCAGATGGATCCGCGGACTTCAGTGCCGAGGGGGGCGGCGAGGAGGAGCCGCCGCCGGAGCCGGTCTTCAAGAACGTCGAGGAGTTCGTGCGGCTGCGCTTCCTTCCCGTCTACGTCCGCGCCGAGGGCGGCCAGTTCCGCTGGTGCAAGGAGTGGTGGCGGCACGCCGAGGCCGTTTCGCGCTTCCAGGCGCTCTGGCACGCCTGGGAGGTGCTGCGGTGGGAGCCTGGCACCGGCATGGCGATCTGGTACCGCGATCACCTGGACTTCCAGATGAGCATCCTGCTCGGTGATACCGGTCCGTTCCGCGAGTGCACGTCCCGCCGCCACCAGGACCCCCGGCCGCTGCCCGCCGAACCGTCCCCGGAGGGCTGGTTCGAGGACGAATGGTAGACCGCTCTATGCCCCTGTCCCCCAGCGCTCTGCTCCCCCGGCTCCGGCCGGTTGAGCGGACTGGGAGGTGAGCGGCGACGCCACCGGAGGAGACCGCCGTCAACTGTTCCACCGCGCCAACACGTGCGCTAAGGAACGAGCCGATTCCGTCGTTGAAGTAGCCCGTATGGTTGCCCAGACCTTGTTTGACGGCACCGTGGACGCCATCTCTCACCTGCCAGTACCAAAGGACGAGGCAGCACCTGCCGAGGCGTTCCCGGACCATGCGGTTAACGACGCCTACAAGCAGACCAGTCGCGGAATCAGCATGGTCGCCCAGCTCTCCCTCGTGCTGGACAGCCGAGCGCCGGCCCCCGACGCGTCCCCCTCCGAACTCACCCAGCGCGCCAACAGGGTCCTGCCCGCCGGCGTCCCCCGCCTGCCTTCGCGCGAAGGCGACGTGCGGATGCCGCACCGGAACCCCACCGCGGAGGAGTTCATCGCCGCCAACGTGCGCGACGTGCTGGCCGCGGAGAAGACGCTGACGGGGATCATCGACCATCTCGCCGATGCGGGGACGAAGACCCCCGAGGCAGCGCAGTACTGGAAGGGGATCCTGCGCGCTTCGGCCAAGAACCATCCGATTCCCGAAGCTGTGGGGCTTCCCCAGGAAGCCGGCACCGGCCGCACCGCACGGAACATCGCCGACGCCGTCAAGAAGCCCGGTCAGCGGGGGACACAGCGCCCCAGCAGGGGCCGCCCCGGGGGCCCGACACGCGGGCCCGGCAGGGGCCGCCCGTGACGGTGCCGGGCCTCATCCGCGTCCCAGCACGAGGCGGTAGGGCGGGCGGAGGCCGCCGGGCAACAACCACCGTGTGCACGCCATGAACACAGTCATCAGGACAGGAGCCGCCATGAGCGAGAAGCGCCCCGCGCCCGGGCCGGCCCCCGCCTCTGGACTGCGCACGGCACTGGCAGCGGCGGCGGGTAACGCCGTCGTGGCCGGCGGGGTCAGCGCGGACCAGCCGGCGGAGACGCGCGAGGAAACTGCCTCCACGGCGCTCGGCGTTGCCAACCGCCACGCCCACCAGCGCGCCGAGGTCCTCGGAGGGGCGGTGGGCGACCTGATTGAAGAGCAGGGCCGCCGCTGGTAACAGCGCCCCATTGGAGGGCCTGGCGAGCGTGCCACCCACTGCTCCCAGCTCCGTCGTCAGACTCTCCGCAGACGCTCTCCCAGTTCAGCTTGCGCAGCGCCAATGCCGGCCGCCACGCGGCGAACACCAGCGGCATTGCCGCCGCCGAACTGGCTCTGGCTCTGGGCCCGACCGGCGGCCGCATCGGCGCCGGCCCCGAGCCGGGCGACAGCCCTGACCGCTTCCGCGAGGAGCAGCGCTCAGCCGCGAACGTCTGGCTGAAAGGCCGGGGCCTTCCTCAGGCCCCCGCAGGCGGCCGCAGAAGACCTCGGCTGGTCGGGCAGCTTCTCCCCGGTTCCATCGACAACCCGTCCGACACGCCTTCCCTGAGTGGGCGGGGGCGGTGTCGGCGACCATGGCCGACAGCATCGAGCGGGCCGAAGCCGCCGACGACGTTGTGGTCTCCACAATCACCCTGGTCAACGGCGACGGGGACTTGCTTCCTGGCGGGGCTGCCGCGCTCGACAGCATCAATCAGGCACGCAGCGACTACCCGGTACCCGGCCCGACCGTGCTTCGCAGCCATGTCGGCGCCGTGCAGGGACTCCAGGACTCGGAGCACCTCCTCATCGGGCGGGAGCACACCTCAGCGGCGGGGCGGGCTGCCCTGCACACGCCCGGCCTCTCCGCCGCTCAGCGGCAGCGCTCTGAGCGGGGCGCTGTGCTGCCGGGCAGCACGGCCGCCACCCCCCTCCACCCAGCCTCCCTCGGGGGCGCAGCTGACCCTGCTGCCCTGACCCCGTTCTCTCCCACCGGCGGCCGCTAGGGCCAGGCCTTCGCCCGGGCTCCCGCGGTAACCGACATCCCCGGTTCACCCCGCCGCCACCGCCGCGGCGCCCACCGTGCGCGGCGGCGTCGCGGAACTGCGCTGGAATCTCTGGTGGCCGGCGGTGCACGCCGGCGGGAGAGAAGGTGGGCCCCGTGTCGCTGACGACTCTGCTCGCCCTCTGCGGGGCATTCACGAGCGTGTTCGCCCTCGTGGTGGGAGCAACCGCGCTCGGCGCCCGCTGGCTGGGCCGCGCGGACGCCGAACGCGGGCTCGCCGACGCCAAGAAGTACGCGCTCGCGGTGGATGCGGACCCGAAGGTCGTCGAGTACCGGACGCTCCAGGCCACCACGGCCGCCTATCGCAGTGCGGACCGGCCGGTCGCAGAATCGGTACGCCGCATCTCCGAACTCGTCAGCGCGGCCTCGGACAAGGCGGCCGCGCTGGCCCGTACGGTGCAGCGGTACGGCGAGCGTCTCAACGACGCCGAACGTGTCGCCGCGAACCTGCCGGGCCGGCTCGACCGGCCCCGCGGGCCCTTCTCCGCGGCGGCCCCCCTGCCCCCGTCGATCAGGAGCGCGGTGGCGAGCGCGTCGTCGGACGCTGCCGCACGGCGCCGGGGATCTGCGGCGCCCTCCGCAGGCGCAGCATCGGCGTGGAGCACTGCGCGGCTCCCCCGGACCGAGCCGTCCCGCGCCACGGCCCCGAAGGGAGCCCGGTGATTCTGCGGCCCGCGTCCCCGATGGCCTTCCCGGTGACGGCTGGGCCCGCCGGGCAGGACCGGGTACGCCGGAGGCGGTCCGCGTGGCAGCGGTAGCGGTGGGCGGCGCGCTCGGCCTGCTGGCCGGGATCGGCGTCGTGCTCTTCACCGCGAGTGTGCGGCTGGCGCGGCGCGGCGGAAGGGCCATGTCCGACCACGGCAGGGTGAGTGCCGGCCGGATCCGCCGAGCGGCCAATGAGCGGCTCGTCGAAGCAGAAGCCGGACTGACCGGCGCCCGCGAGGAACTGGAGCGGGCGCGTTCGGCCGGCACGCTGCGCCGGTCCGCTGACGACTCCCTGGCACGGTGGGAAGGCGCGGTCGAGAGCTCCCGGCGGTCGGCGCAGTCGTTCCAGACGTTTGCTGGGGAGCGGCATGACGGACTGGTCCGCCGCCTCCATGACGAAGGCACGCTGGTCTGGATCGACGGCGTTCCCCAGGTCGACCCGGCCTGGTATCCGCATACCTCTGCGGGGGCGGTGGAGCAGCTGAACGGCCATCTGGGCGCTCTGGAGGAGATCCGCACCCAGGCGCAGGCGGACGGGATCGCCGCGCCGCTCGCGGACCCGCCCCCGGTCGACCGGGCCACCGTCGACGAGGTGAACTCCCGGCTCGACGGCTCGCGCGTGGCGGAGGGGGCGGTTGCCCGCATCGTCGAGGAGGGCGCGCTCGGCCGCAACCTCCTCGCGGCGCGCAGGAGCGGCCGCACTCCGCGTCCCGACCGGGCGTCTCCGCTCGGCCGCGGCCTGGCGGAACTCCGCCGGGACCCGGGGCCGTCCTGGCTGCGCGAGGCGGCGCGCCGGTCCGCATCCTGACGGCGGGGTTCGGGGGCCGGCTCCGGCGCTGCACCCTGCCGACGCGGCGGGGCGGGCCGTCCGGATCGAGTCCGGCCGGCCCGCCCCGCGGTGCGACCGCTATCCCGGAGCCGCACCGGCTTCGGGACGGCCGGCGGTCACACGGACGGGGTCTTCTCCGCGCGGAAGTGCTCCACGTCTGCGTGCTCCCAGCACTGCACGTTCTCCAGGCCGGGGATCCGGTCCCGGGTGAACACCGGGTCCTTGCCGTCCTTGCGCTGGTCCACGTAGTCCTTCAGCACGCGGAACGCCGTGGGCGCGAGCAGCGCGATCGCGGCGAGGTTCACCACCGCCATCAGGCCCATGGCGACGTCGGCCATGCTCCAGACCAGGCTGGCGGAGCCGACGGCGCCGAGGAAGGTCATCAGGACGTTGGCCGCGCGGAACCCGTTGATGGCCATCGGGTTCTGCGAGAGGTAGCCGACGTTGGCCTCCCCGTAGAAGGCGTTGCCGAGCACCGAGGTGTAGGCGACCAGCAGGATGATCGCGGTCAGCAGGTGGACCGCCCACGGCCCGAGGGCCGCGTCCACCGCGGACTGGGTCAGCGTCGGGCCGGCTTCGGCGTCCATGCCGACACCGGAGAGCAGGATGATGAAGGCCGTGGTCGAGCAGACGATGAGGGTGTCGAAGTAGACGCCGAGGGTCTGCACCAGGCCCTGCTTGGCGGGGTGGCTCACCGCGGCGCTGGCCGCGGCGTTGGGGGCGGAGCCGAGGCCTGCCTCGTTGGAGAACATGCCGCGCCGGATGCCCTGGACGATCGCGGTGCCGACCGCGCCGGCGGCTGCCTCCCGCAGACCGAACGCCTGCGCGACGATCTCGGCGACCATGCCGGGCACCGCCGTGATGTTCATGGCGATGATGAGAAGGCCCATGAGGATGTAGAGCGCCGCCATGAACGGCACCACCAGGGAGGCGACGTGCGCGATGCGGCGGGCGCCGCCGAAGATGATCGCCGCGGTGACGGCGGCGAGGACGATCCCGAGGGCGAGCGGGAGCCAGGACGCGGGCTCGCCGCCGGCCGCAGTGACGGAGTTGCCGATCGCCCCGGTGATGGTGTTGCTCTGCACCGTGGTGAAGACCAGGCCGAAGGTCACGGTGATGATGACGGCGAACAGCACGCCCATCCACGGTTTCTTGAGGCCGTGCTTCATGTAGTAGGCGGGACCGCCGTGGAATCCGGACTTGTCGCGCTCCTTATACAGCTGGGCGAGCGTCGACTCGATGAAGCTCGCGGCGCCGACCAGCAGCGCCATCACCCACATCCAGAACACCGCGCCGGCGCCGCCCAGGGCGATCGCGGTGGCCACACCGGCGATGTTGCCGGTGCCGATGCGCGCCGCGGCCGAAACGGCGAAGGCCTCGAAGGCGGAGATGGGCTTCCCGCCGTCTTCAGCGGTGTGCCCCGGGCGCTCCTTGATGGCGCGGAACATCTCCGGGACCAGCCGGAACTGCACCAGGCCGGAGCCGAAGGTGAAGTACAGGCTGAGGATGATGAGGACGGGGATCAGAAAGTATCCCCAGAAGGCGTCGTTGACAGCGACGACCCCTGTTTCGATGGCTTCCACGGGGGGTCCCTTTCGTCGTCGGCGGAGACCGCGTTGTCTCGCTCCGCGACTGTGAGTTCAGGATTCGGGGAGGCGTGCTGTGCACGCCGGGGGATCTGATGACGTTCCGGATGCGCGGGGCGGCGGTCCGTCGAGTTCACCGGCGGAGGCAGCCGAAAGGGGGCGCATCGGGATGTGATGGCCGCCACCCAGAAAACGGCAGTGCGGCACATCCGCGCAAACCGCACCCACTGGATCAGCCGCGGATCGCGGGCTCGCTGCCGACCGATTCCACCGGAACCCGTCCCGCACGGACCGCCACCCTGGGTGCTCGCCGCCCCAAAACCGCTGGCCACGGAGGTGCGGCCGTGGAATGCAATTTATTCGGAAACCCTACATATTCTCTTCCGGAAACACCTCCTATTGTCGTGCGGCACCACTCAAGTCTCCTGACTCGGCGATTTGCGGACACCAACACCGCGCATTCGCCGCCGTCCCGTACCGGAACCCCGGGCCGCATTCCCTTACCACGGGGGACGAGTATCGATGTTTTGTCCGTTACCATTCCCCCGTGCTGAGAATCCGTATAGCTCTGGCCCAGATGAACCCCACGGTGGGCGATCTGGAAGGTAACTGCGACAGCGTCGTCGCCTTCGCTCGGTCGGCGAACGAAGCTGGAGCCCATATGGCCGTGTTCCCCGAAATGGTGGTGACCGGCTACTCCGTCGAGGACCTCGCCCTGCGGAACGACTTCGTCTCCGCTTCGATCACTGCCACCCACCGCCTCGCCGCGCGGCTGGCAGCGGAGGGGCTCGGCGACATGCCCTGTGTGGTGGGCTTCCTGAGCCGCCGCGACGATGAGCGCCCGCGCTCGGGTGCGCCCGCCGGCGCACCCCAGAACTCACTGGCCGTGCTGCACCGCGGCGCGGTCCGGCTGATCGCCGCCAAGCACCACCTGCCGAACTACGGCGTGTTCGACGAGTTCCGCTACTTCGTCCCCGGTGATGCCCTGCCGGTGCTGCGGCTGCACGGTGCCGACATCGCCTTCGCCATCTGCGAGGACCTGTGGCAGGACGGCGGACCGGTGTCGGCCGTGCGCGAGTCGCGCGCCGGCATGCTCATCACCCTGAACGGTTCGCCGTACGAGCGGCACAAGGACGACGTGCGCCTTGAGCTGTGCGGCCGCCGCGCCCGCGAGACCGGTGTGGCAGTCGGCTACGTCAACATGACCGGAGCTCAGGACGAGCTGGTCTTCGAGGGGGACTCCCTCATCGTCGACACCAACGGCGAGCTGCTCGCGCGTGCTCCGCAGTTCGAGGAGACCCTGCTCGTCACCGACGTGGAGCTGCCCGAAGGGCCGCCGGTGGCCGAGCTTCCGGACACCGCCGCGGGGCGCCCGGTCGTGCGCCACATCATCCCCACGGCGCCGCCCGCCCCGCGCCCGCCGAGCCCACCGGTGCTGACACCGCGCCCGGACCCGGTAGACGACACCGGCGAGGTATACAAGGCGCTGGTCACCGGTGTGCGCGACCACGTGCAGAAGAACGGGTTCTCGTCGGTCCTGGTGGATGTCTCCGGCAGCGTGGACTCGGTGCTGACGGCCGCCATCGCCGCGGACGCCGTGGGCGCGGAGAACGTGCACGCCCTGCTCACCCCGGGTGAGACCACGACGCTGGAGGAGACCGCGGACGCCGAGGAGGCGGTGAAGCACGGCGGTCTGGTCCGCCGCCTGCAGCCGGTGGCCGCGCTGGCGGATGCCTTCCGGACCGAGATCGGCGCCGCACCGGGCGCCATGCCGGCGCTGGAGGA
Organism: Nocardiopsis coralliicola; assembly: GCF_054779695.1. NCBI lineage: Bacteria > Bacillati > Actinomycetota > Actinomycetes > Streptosporangiales > Nocardiopsidaceae > Nocardiopsis > Nocardiopsis coralliicola. Next base: position 104,955 of record NZ_BAAGXT010000009.1, read on the forward strand.
CCGGGTCCGGGGCGGAATCGCCGCTGCGCTGGCCGCTGAAGAGGGCCATCTGATGCTGGCGACGGCGGACAAGAGCATGCTCGCCATGGGACTGTGCGGCCACTACGGCGATCCGAACGGCGCCTTCGCTCCGCTGAAGGACTGCTGGGCATCGCTGGTGGGCGAACTGGCGCGCTGGCGGAACGCCACCGCGGCCCAGGACGGCTCCCCCGCACCGGTCCCGACGCCGTGCATCGACCGCCCGACGCGCCCGAACCCGTCGGCGGACGGTCCCCCGCTGCCGGACCAGCGCCTGCTCGACGCACTGCTCGAGTCCTACATCGGCACGGACAAGGGCGTCCGCGCCCTGATCGCCGACGGCTTCTCCGCCGACCTGGTGCACCGCGTCGTGCACATGGTCGACCGGGCCGAACACATCCGCCGCGCCTACCCGCCCGGCCCCAAGATCACCCGCCGCAACCTCGGCCGCGACCGCAGACTCCCCATCACCAGCCGCTGGGCCTGAGTAGACCTCCGGGTCGGCCGCCCCTCCCCTGGCGGCCGACCCGGTTCAGAACAGCCAGATCCCTAGGAGCACTGCCCCTGCCCCCCCGCATACGAGGGCGACACACCTTCGCGCAATGAGCGCCCGGGCCTCCGAGTACCGCTGGTCTATCAACTCAGCAAACTCGTGCTCGATCTGCTCTCGCCGTGCTTCTACACGCGCATTAATCTCCGTTGCCGCCCGGTCGATTGCGTCGATTCGTTCGAATGCACGTGCCATTTTCTGAGCGCGCTGCTCACTTGCAGATTCCGTGCGAACCGATTCTACGATCTCAGCGACAACATCTTCTTTAGTCCGCAGCAGCCCAATCTGCTTGGGCAGCGTTTCACCAACCACTCGGGCTATCTCTGCTTCGCGGCGCTTCTTCAGATCCCAACCCGATTTTGCAGACAAGTCATGAAATACCCCCGACCAGTTCACAAGGGTTATTAGGGCTGTCGCCGCCATGGCAGCAAGCGCCATAAAATCAGCTACCGAAATCACCGAACCCCAGGCATCTATACCCAAAATGCCGTTCATTTAACATTACCTTTCGATTGGGAATTCGAACCTCCAATTCGCCACCGCCTTCCTCCCCCCTCATCGGACTTCACTTTTCTCCCGTACTTAATATATGCACTCAAACGAAGCTTTCCGTCGCGCGTATACGAACCTAGTGGGTACCTTGAGTCCTCCAACCCCTGACTTTTTCCTGGAAGCGACCTCGGATCCTCCATTCGTTTAACCGTCTCCCTGGAAAGGGGGCCTCCTCCAGCATCGGCCATTTCCGCCACAACTTGATCGTTTGCGTCCCACCCGTTTCTCTTGGAGATCTCCTCAGATTTATCCGCGTACTTGCTCATTTCCTTCTCTAGAAGTTCGTGGTATGAGGGTTCCGAGTTCTTCATCAAATCGTCGAGCGTTAAGCTCGGATCATAACGATGGAGCACTGCCTCCAATTCACGCCTCCCCGAAACAACGCTGCGAAGGTACCTCTCTGCATCCTCGGCGTCGCGCTGATCCAACCTTCCAGATCGATTATGTACCTTAATCTGATCCGGACTAGAATCTCTCACTTCATGCCATGCGAAATCGATGACCCCTTCTCTTTGGAGATTAAAGCATAAGGCCTGGGCATAATCATCTACGCCGGCAGACTCCACCACGTCAGCAATAAACTGATTGATGTGCGACTGGCCCTCATATGAAGCCATTACAACAATCTCAGGATACCCAGTTTTCTGATTCCATTTTTCACTATTTTCAACGTACTTATCTTCGTCGGTGCGAACGACAGCTTCTTCCCGCTGGTCTTTAATTTTCCGCCGTTTCGTCTGGATCTCAGTAATATAAGGGCGCGCGCTGGAATACACCGAGAAACAGGAAACAAGGAAGGCCAACGACAGAATAGCCCATGTTGTAGCCATCAACCATCTTTTCCGACAAGAGAAAAGGCCAATGAATTGAGCCCTTTGGCGAAAATGGACTGCCCATGCGTCCATTTTCTACCGATTTTCACTATCACCCAATTCGCCTTGAATCAGCAGGGATTCAATAAGATCAAGATCCTTGACCAACCTGTCATTGATTTCTTTATATTCAATCCTTGAGTAATTTTCCCAGTGCCCCAATTCTTGCAATCGGCCACTAGAGGATTCAACTCCCCGAGTCTCTTCTAGGTATTTCGCCGAATCAATCTCTTCCTCAAGGACAAGATTCAGTCGTCGCCTGCTCTCGTCCACACCAAGATTGCTATGCTCTATACGATATAGCGAATCCGACACTTTCCATGAATTTTTGATAATTCTGGCTGAATATCCAACACTCCCTTTCGAATACCTTCCCGTGGTTCGTCTTCCAATCCAAAACGCTTGGATTAAAATGGCAGAGAACGCAAGAACCAATCCTGAGTACAACACCAGTTCATCCATCTCTTTTCCGTTCACTGGCGCCCCGGCCGCGAATTGCTGCGTCGACGGTACTCAATCCCCGCGGACCGAAATGCCCTTTGGCGATTTTCTCTGGAAAGCCACTCCATTCGAGTCATCCCTGCCGCCATCCTGGCCGATTGCATCGCAATCCTGCGCAAATTAAATGAGCCCACAAAAAGGCGACTGCCGCGACTCGCCCAAACTGACCGGACTCCTTGCGAAACCATGCTCGCCACGTATGGCCTCTTTGTGAAATGGTCCCTTGAGTCCTCAGCCTTGTACTTATTCGGAATTGAATTATTCTTTGCCTTTCTTGCCGATATATCGCTTTCCGCCACACGGGAATGCTCATCGGCCATCCTCTTCGATATTTCTGCCGCCAACAGTCGAAGCGGAAGGACTACAAAATAGCTACAAATGGCCACGATTGCCACTTGCACAAATACCGGCTGTTTCGCCAATTCCTCAATCATGGCGACCCTCTATCCATTACCCGAAGGAATGCGAGTAGGCCTCGTTGCCATTCCGATCCTTTTTATTGGATCCGCTCGGTGCACACCTCCTCGGAATGGGTCAGGGAATCCGCCGTGTGGACGGCGACCACGCGGAAGCAGTAGTCCATGTCGGGGTTGAGGCCGGTGACCTCGGTGGTGGAGGTTCCGGGGGCGGCGTGGGCCATGGTCTGCGGGGCGCTGCCGTCGGGGGCGCCGACGATGTAGTGCGGGGCGTCGGTGGCGGCGGTCCAGGTGAGGGTGGCGCTGATGGTGCCGTCGCGGATCTCCACGTCGGACGGGGCGTCGGGCGCCACTGTCGGTTCGGCTGAGCGCTCTTCCTCAGCGGCGACGGCGCGGGCCACTTCCTCCTCGGCTGCCTGCTCGTCTGCAGCGCGCTTCTCCTGCTCTGTTTCGGCAGCGCCGGCCTGCGGTTCACCGCCCCCGCCGAACATCCACGCGGCCACCACGGCGCCGCCGCCCGCAACCGCGACGAGCGCGGCCGCCGCCGCGATCAGCGGCAGCACCCGGCGGGGTTCTCGCGGGGCTGCCGCAGCCTCCGACCAGTGCACGAGGCGCTCGTTCGGCGGCCGTTCGGACTCGCCAAGATGCTCTTCCGGCCCGGGGGCGGCCCCACCCGGTTCCCCGTCGGCTGCTGGAGCGGGGGCCGGGGCGGGCACGGCGACCCGTCCCCTACCGGCGCCGGCACCGGCGGGCTCGGCCGCCGCCGGCGCCGGCGCATCGGTCCAGTGCGCCGTCGGCAAGGGCCTCAGCTGCGGAGGCTCCTGCTGGCGGAGGATGCGTCCGAAGCATGCGGCGCTCTGCGGGCGGCCGGCGGGGTCGGCGTCCAACGCGTGCGCCAGCGCGTCGGTGAGCCAGCCGGGCACGTCGTCGCGGGGCACCCGCGGCGCCGGATAGCGGAGGGTGCGTTCGGCGACGGTGTCCGCGGTGGGTCCGAGTCCCGGACCGGGGCCGCCCGCACCCGGGTGGCCGGTGTCGGAGAAGGGCGGGTGGCCGACCAGCAGGTGCCAGAGGGTGGCGGCCAGCCGGTAGACGTCCGACGCCGGCGACGGGGTTTCGCCCGCAAGCTCCTCCGGCGGCACGTGCTCGACGGTGAACGGACCGTAGTAGGCCGGCGGAAACGGGTGGGACGCAGGCAGCGCCGATCCGAAGTCGATCAGGGCGGCACCGAACCGGGTCCAGAGCACGTTGTCCGGCGTGACGGCGTGGTGCAGCAGGCTGTGCCGGTGGACCGCTTCGAGGGCTTCGGCGATGCGGACCCCGACACCGGCCGCCTCCGCGGGCGGGAGGGGGCCGGTCGCCGCGAGAACGTCGGCGTAGCTGCCGCGCGGGCTCTCCTCCATGACGGCATACGGACGGCCGTCCGCGGTCACCCCGTTCTCCAGCAGGGAGAGGATCCCCTGCTGGGAGGAGAGCATCCGCCAGCGCTCGACCTCGTCGCGCCCCCGGATCGGCTCCGCCAGGATCTTGACCACGACGGGCACGTCGTTCGCCGCGCCCTTCGCCCGGTACAGGTCGGCCTCGCGGCCGTGGTGCAGGATCGTCGGAGTATGCAGCCCGAGTTCCTGCCACGGGTCCGTGCGCGAGCTTCGTCTGCGCAGGGGCATGGCACGCTCCTTCCGGTCGGTGGGTCGAGGGTGTGCTGGTGGCCGCGGGGCGGGTGTACGGTCCGCGCGCAGCTCGGCGCCGTGCGGAGCAGGTGCGGGAACGGACGGGACTCCTGCACGCCCTGCGCGGCGCTGTGTCGCTGCGCCGCCGGCTACGGCGGTCTGCGGAGCAGGTGCAGCAGCGGCCGCGGGTCGGCCCACCACACGATGCGGCGGCCCAGCGGGAGGCTCTTGCGCAGCGCGCTCGTGTACTCCCGCACCTCGTCCGCCGCACGCTGGGCCTCGCCGGCCCCGCCGGCAGCGGACCGCTCCTCCTCGGGGGCGAAGGCCAGGGCGGTGACAGCGGTGCCGACGGTCCAGGCCCGCGGCGCCTCGGGAGACGGCGGCAGCCGGCGGTCGGCCGCACTCACCACCTCCGCCACCGTTGCTCCCGCCGCCGGCGCGGCGCCGCTGAGCCAGAGGGCATCGCGCAGTTCGCGCCAGGCTCCGGCGATCTGCTGCGGCGCCGCGCGCGCACGCAGCCGCCGGTGGCGGTGCAGGGCGCGGGCCGCCGCGAGAAGCGCGGCGGCGAGTCCGATCGAGGCGGGGACTGCCGCGGCGGTGATGCCGGCGGCCCGCCAGGCGAAGGCGACGTCGAGGTAAGCGCCGGTGGTGCGGAAGAAGGAGTCGTCCGGTTCCTCCCTGTCGCCGGAGTCGCTGCCGTCTGCGCTGTCCCCGCCGGGTCGCTCGCTGGCGGATCCGGCGCCGTTGGTCTTCGGGTCGCCCGGGGTCACGTCGAACGGCGCCCAGCCGACTCCGTCCAGGTACACCTCGCCCCAGGCCACGGCGTCGCCGCTGCGGATGAGCTGCGCCCCGCCGTGCTCCACCCCCGGGCCGAACCCGGCGACCACCCTGCTGGGCAGGCCGGCCGCCCGCGCGAGCAGCGCGAAGGCGCTGGCGAACTGCTCGGAGGTGCCCGCGCCGCCCTCCTCGCCGGGCGCGGCGAGGAGGCGGTCCAGGTTGGCGTAGCCGTGGCCGCTCGGCGCTTCGGGGTCGTAGCCGTAGTTGGCCCGCAGGTAGCCGGCCAGCCGGTTGGCGCGCTGGTAGGGAGAGGCTCCGTCGACGCGCCCGGCGATCTCGTCCAGCTGCTCAGGAGCGCCCTCGGGCAGGCGCAGGTAGCGCTCGAACCGCTCCCGGTCGGCCTCCCCCGCGGCGGCGAGCGTCTCCTTGTCGTAGGAGGGAACGGTGCCGGAGGCGGTGTAGCCCAGCCCTTCCAGTCCGCCTCCGCCCGTGCCGTCTCCGGTGGTGCGCACGGTGAAGGAGGCGGGGTCGTAGGCCAGCTGCGGCCCCTCCACCCGGTGCGGCACGCCGGCGACCGGCAGCCAGTTTCCGGGCAGGCCGTGCACCTCGACGGCGATCGTGCGCTCCTCGCCCTGCGGGACGCGGGCCTCCGGCTCGGGCAGCACCTCCGAACTGGCGCGGTAGGCGCGGTCGGGCTGCCAGGTGATGCCGTCGAACTCGGAGAGCGTCACCCAGCGCAGCTCGGTCGGCTCGTCGGCGGCGACGCTGAGCAGCGGCTGGTCCGGCTCGGCCGCCCACTGCGGCAGGTGGCTCAGCGGGCTGACCGCGTCGTCGTCCTCCTCTTCGGGAGCGGTCGCATCGCGCAGATCGGCGGGGGCCACGCCCGTGCTGTAGAGGGCGAGCGGGCCGACGTAGGTCGTCGCCGCCGCGCTCACCGCCACCACGGCGGCGACGGACACCGTTCGGCGGACGCGGTGCGCCCGGCGCCCTGCGTGCGGACCGCCGCGGCCGTCCGCAGCCGGGTCGGCGGCGGCGATGGCGAGGACGGCGATGCAAGCGAGCGCATAGAGCGCAGCCGCCCCGTACGCGTGCTGGGCGTCGGGCCCTTTGAGGACGGTCGCGCCGACGAGCACCGGCAGCGGGCAGAACACGGCGAGCAGCGGGCGCCCGCCGCGCAGTGCGATTGCGGCCGCCGACGCGCACAGCCATCCGGCCAGCGCGGGCAGGGCGAGCAGGTCCGCCGTGACGGCGGAGGGGACCGCGGTGGTGATGATGCGCGCGCCGGAGTTGGCAACCGCGTCGAGAGTGGCCGCCGCGACCGGGGTGACCGGCCCGGGAAGGGCGGACGCCAGCGCTGCCACCCCGGCCACTGGCAGCGGCAGAAGCAGCAGGAGCGCGATCGGCGCAGCGAAGCCGCGCGCCGCGAGCAGGGTCAGCGGGACGGCCGCCACCGGCCAGAGCACAAGGAGCGCTGCGGCCTGCACCGGGTCGGTGTAGATCGGCGCCAGGGCGAGGGCCGGGGCTGCCGCGGCCGCGGTGAGTGCCGCGTGCGCGGCGGCGGTTCTCAGGCGGCCCATCCCTGCCCCCATCGTGCGGCGAGGTCCTCGGCGCCGGCCGCGTTGACGACGGTCGCGCCCGGCAGGCCGGCCAGCGGCGCGCCGAAGGGCCGCAGCGCGACCACGACCAGGCGCGCATAGCGGCCGCGCAGGCCGCAGAACCGGTGCGCCTCAGCGGTCGTGAGCGACGCGCTGACCAGCACGACCGTGTCGGCGGAGGGCCGGTCCCAGAGCCGCTGGAACTCCGTGGCGGGGTCGGCGCGCGGGTGCGGCTCGGCCTCGGCGAGCAGATCGAGCAGCGGCCCCAGGTGCCCGCTGCTCTCCCGCGATCCGCCGCTGACCAGCCGGAGTTCGCACGCCCAGCGCTCGTGCACGGCGGCCGCGCAGATCGCCGCGGCGGCTCCGGCCACCTCGTCGAGCGCGTCCCGGTCGTCGACGGCTGCGCCGGCGCGGTCATCGGCCACGACGGTCAGCCGGGTGTGGGTGGTGTCCACGTGGTCGCGGACCATGAGCCGTCCGTGGCGCGCCGTACTGCGCCAATGGATGTGGCGCACGTCGTCGCCGGGCACGTACTCCCGCAGCGCGTGGAACGCAACGCTGCCGAGGCGTCCGCCATCCTGGCCGCCCTGCGGGTCCTCGACCGCGCCGGCCGGCATCGCCTGCGGCATCGACCAGCGCGGATGGATCCACACGCGGTCGGTTCCGCCCCCGCCGCGGGCGGCTTCCACCAGTCCGAGCGGATCGCGCCGCAGCAGCACGGCCGGCCCGAGTTCGAGCACGCCGCGGCGCTGGGCGGGGATGCGGTAGACACCGGTCGCGGTCTCGGCGGTCCCGTCGACCGCAACGGCGTGCAGCGCGGTGCCGGAAGGCCCGCGTACCGGGTCGGCGACCGTGTGCGCCCGCCGCCCTCCGCCCGCGCCCGTGTGCGCGACGGTGAGCCGCACCTCGACCTCGCCGCCGGGCGAGACGCGGTCCAGCGGAACCGTCCGGTGCACCTCCATCGGGCGCAGCCGGCCGACGAGCAGCGCAGCCAGCAGCAGGACCGCCAGCGCGGTTCCGCCCAGCACGATGAACTCGCGGTGCCCGAGCACGAATCCGGCCCCCGCCAGCAGCAGCGCCGCCGCAAGCACCGCCCACCCGCGGCGGGTGGGGTGCGCCGCGCCGTGTCCCTCCGCCGTCACGGGGCACCCCCGGCGTGCCCGGCCGGGGCCGTGCTCGGCTGAGCGGGCGGCGCGGCCGCCGGAATCCGGCCCTCGGACGGTGCCGGAAGGCCGCCGGCCACGGGCTCAGCGCCCGGCTGCCGCGCGGCGCGGCTGTCTCCGGTTCGGCCGACCGCAGCCGGGCCGCGCCGGACCGGACTGCGCCCCCTGCCTGCCACCGGGCGTGCCGGTACGGGACCGGGCACCGGTCCGGCCGTGGAATGCGCAGGGTTCAGCCGCGCAGCGCGGACACCTCCGCGCACCTTCGCCGCTTCCCCACCACGGCGGCCCAGTCCGCTCGCGGAAGCGCCGCCGCGCGCCGCGGCGGCACGGTGGCGGTGTTCCACCCGGCACACCGGCGCCGCAGGGGAAGCCCCACCTGCCGCAGACTTCACCGATCCCGCGGCGGTGCCGCCCACGCAAGCGGCCAGTACCGGAACCGGCCTCCCGGCGCCGCTCCCGCAAGCACCGGTGCGCTGCTCTGCGCAGCGGCTTCGGGAGCCGCCGGAGGGTCCGGAATCCGCGGATGCCTCCGCGGCGGACGAGGGCCCCAGCCCTCCCCGGCAGCGCTCTCCCCGGCGCATGGCGCCAAGGGCGGGCGCACCGCCGGCCGTGGAACGTCGTGCCCTGCGCTCCGCCGAGTCCCGGGTCAGCCGGCCTGCGGAACCGCACCTCCCGCGCCGGCCGCATTCCCCCCGGCGCACCGGCGCGCGCCCCGCACGGGCTGATCGCTCCGTCCGGGTGCGGGGTGCGGAGACGGGGACCTGCGCCGGCCGGGGAGCCGCCGGTGTTCCGATGTCGCCTGCCGCACCCACGTCACACCCCTGCCGTGGCTGCGGGGTCGGGGGCCGGAACCTCGGCGAGGACATCGTCGAGCAGCGCCTCGGCCGTACGGCCGCCGACCGCCGCCCCGGGGGCCAGGATCAGGCGGTGTGCCCAGACCGGTCCGACGAGGCTCTTCACGTCCTCCGGCGTCGCGAAGGCGCGGCCGTCGGCCGCGGCGGCGGCACGCAGCGCCGCGATGAAGGCCCGGGTGGCGCGCGGCGACACCCCGACGCGCACCTCGCTGTGCGCGCGGGTCGCCTGGGCGATGCGCAGCACGTAGTCGAAGACGGCGTCGTGCACGTAGACGCGCTCCGCGGCAGCACGGAGCTCGGCCAGCTCCTCGCCGCCGGCGAGCGGCGGCAGCTCTTCCGGCCGCTGCAGCGTTTCGCCGCGCATGACGGCCATTTCGGCGGCGCTGTCCGGGTATCCGAGGGAGATCCGGATCAGGAACCGGTCGAGCTGGGCCTCGGGCAGCCGGTAGGTGCCGTCCATCTCGACCGGGTTCTGGGTGGCCACCACCAGGAAGGGGCGGGGTACCGGCCGGGCTTCGCCGTCGACGGTGACTTGGCGCTCCTCCATGACCTCCAGCAGCGCCGACTGGGTCTTGGGCGAGGCGCGGTTGATCTCGTCGGCGATCACGACGTTGCTGAAGACCGGGCCGGGGTGGAAGCCGAAGGCGCGGGCGTCGGTGTCGTAGACGGGGACACCGGTCACGTCGGAGGGCAGCAGGTCGGGGGTGAACTGGATCCGCCGGCAGGTCCCGCCGGTGACCGCCGCGATTGCGCGGGCCAGCGTGGTCTTGCCGACACCGGGCACGTCCTCCAGGAGCAGGTGGCCCTCGCAGAGCAGCGCCACCAGTGCCAGGCGGACGGCGTCGGGCTTGCCGACGACGGCGCCGCCGATCGCCTCCCCGAGCGCCCCGATGCGCTTCGCGGCCAGTTCGGGCGCCAGCTCCGCCCGCTCAGGGGCCGCCGCTGCGGTGTCCACCATGTTCTGCACTGCTCCCATCCGACGAGCTCTCTCGGCCCCTTCCTCCGCCGAGCACAGGCGCTGCGGACGAAGGGGCCGCGTCTGTCATCCCCCGCTGCGCTCCGGCGCCGGCTCCTCCACCGGCGGCTCCTCCTCGGGCGGAGGCTCCGGGGCGGGGTCGGCAGGCGGCGGCTCGCTCCCGGGCGGCTCCTCCGCGGGCGGCTCTTCCGGCGCCGGCTCCTCCACCGGCGGTTCCTCGGGGGCTGGTTCTTCCGGCGCCGGCTCCTCGACCGGCGGCTCGGTGGGTTCCGGCTCCTCGACGGGGGGCTCTTCGGGGGACGGCTCCTCGACCGGGGGCTCGGTGGGCGGCGGTTCCTCGCCCGGCGGCTCCTCCGGCTCGGGCTCGGGTTCGGGCTCCGGCTCGGGAGCGGGGCCCGGCCAGCCCGGCAGCTCGGGAAGCTCCTCACCGGGCTCCTCAGGCTCCCCGTCACCGGGATGCCCGGGGTTCTCCCCGCCGGGCGGCGCGGGCAGCTCCGGTTCTTCGAGCTCGGGCAGCTGCAGTTCCGGGTCGGGCAGCCCGGGGCCCCCGTGCCCGGGGCCGGGCTGCTCGGGACGTCCCGGGCCGTGGCCCTCCTCGGGCCGCGCGGGCGGCGCCTCCCCGCCGTGGCCGCCGCCGGGGGCGTCCTCCGGTTCGCCCTCCTCTTCCTCCGGGCGCGCCTTCGGCTCGCCGGCGAGGTGCTCGCCCTCCTCGTCGGGGCTGCTCGCGTCGCCGAGGTCGGGCCGCTCGGGCACTTCCGGCTCGGATCCCTCGACGTAGTCGTCTCCGGGGTCGGAGCCGCTCTCCGCGGGGGCGCCGCCGTCGCCTTCGCCGCCGGGATCCGGCTCGGGCTCGTATTTGCTCACTTCGCGCACCGAACCGTCGGTGTCGACGATCAGTGCGAGGTCGGACGAGGGCGCGTTGATGAACAGGTGCTCGTCGCGCAGTTCAAGGTGGACTTCGCCGGTGTCGCCGCCCGGCACCTCGATCCGGCTGCCCTGGCCGCCGTCGGCACCGAATTCGCGCACCGAGCCGTCTGCGGGCTGCGGAACGTAGATGCGGTCCGCGAAGGCGAGGGCGGGGTCGGGCCGGCCGCCGGGCACCGCCACCTCGTCTGCGGCGAGGTCGCCGTCGAGGCCGTCGACGGCGACGACGCGCGCCGCGTCCGGAACGGTGATCGGGGCGAGCCCGCCGTGGGTGCGCTCGGGCATCTCGGCGCCGTCCAGCGGCACCGGGGAGTCGACCGTGTGCGGGCGCCCGTCTCCGGCGCGCGTGATGACGCCGGTGTCCCGGTCGGCGACGAGGACGCCGGTGTCGAGCACGGTGGCCACCAGGTCGGCGCCGGGGTCGCCCACGGCGACGCTGTCGACGGCTTCCGGTGCGCCGTCGCCCGCCGGGTCGACGGCGACCGCGGTGCCCTGCGAGGGGACCGCGAACCACAGGAGGCCCTGGCCGTCGAAGGCGCCGCCGGCGATCGGGCCGGAGACCCGCAGCGGTTCGCCCACCGGCTGCAGCGTCTCCGGGTCGACGCGGCGCACCTCGCCCGCCTCCCGGTCGATGACCACGGCGCCCTTCGGACCGAAAACCAGGTGGTGGTCGGCGCCGGCCTCGGCCGTACCCGACTGCTCCAGGCGGACCAGGTCGATGGAGGTCATGGTGCCGGCGTCGAGGTCGTGCACCACGACGTGCTCGCCGTTCTGCGCGAGGCGCACCGGGTGGTCGGCGGCGGCTTCCACCCCTTGGGCGAGCTCTACCCGTCCGCTGTAGGCGTTGACGCGGGCCACCTCCCCGGTGGCGCTCCACAGCCAGGTGGACCCGTCGGAGAGCTCGTCCCAATGGCTGACGGCGCCGACCCCGAACACTGCGGTGCCGACGAGGCCCGCGGCGATGGTGGAGACGGCGCCGACGGTCGCGACCCGTGCGGGCGAAGACCGCTGGTTGTCGGATGCGTCCTGCACTGCGCCCTCCTACCGGGATGTGGCGGACTCGTGGAGCACCGGGCGGCGCCCCGGCCGGCGGGCGCAGGCGTTGCCCCTGCGCCCGCCGTGCTCCCGATGGACCGCCGTCCCGAACGGGGGTTCCGGGCCAGCGGCTGGGCCTCCGGGATCCGGCCGCGGCCGACAGGATCGGACCATATCCGCACGGAGGCGAAATAGGAGGAAAGAAAACCTCGCCGGTGGACAACCGCAACACGAGGCATTAGGAGACACCACGGAGAGGTGTCGTTCAGCGCCACCCCGGATTGCCTGAAGCGCACACTGAGTGCGGAACATACGTGGCGAGGCCGACAGTCTGCAGCGCCGGATTCGCAGTTCCCGGATGGCGCAGAAACGCTACGATCCAGGCGATCCCCACGGCGGCGTCCGCGCTTCCGCGCCGCGGATCACGCACACTGCAGGGGGAGCGGGCGTCCAGCGGCCGGCGGGCGGGCCGGGGGCCGGACACCTGTTCCGCGGAGACGCGCCGAGGGAATCTGAGTATCCGGACGGGCCCGTCGGAAATGGCGCTGCATTCCGGAACGAAGGCCAGGATCAGCGGAATCGGACCGGCGTTTTCCTTCGGGGACGCCGACTGGGAAATGAATGCCCTGAGCGGGCGGTGTGGGGGTTCACTCCGATGACGGAATGCAGACAGGAACCCGGTGTCGCGATGGCGGCCGCGACGGTCCGGGGCGACCAGATCGACGCGGGCGGGCTGGGGCTGGCCGACGCGCGGCACCTGTGGGGCGAGTGGGGTGTGCAGGGCGACGTGCGGACGGGCCGGGTGCTCTCCGGCCGGGTCCTCAACCGTCCGCCCGACCGGCCGCCGGCCGCAGCCGGCGGCCGGAGCGCAGCAGACCCCTACCTGGTCTTCATCAGCCAGAGCGGGTGGCTGCGGCTGGAGCAGAACGGCCTCTGCATCCGGGTGGCGCCCGGCCAGGCGGGCCTGGCGACGGCGGCGCAGCCGTTCTCCATCGACCAGCCCGCATCATCCCGCTCGCTCGTGCTGTCGCTGCCGCGTGAGCAGGTGGCGGCGCGCATCGGAGCGCAGGCGCGGATGCCGAGCCCGCTCGACCTGTCGTCCGGCCTGGGCGCGGTCATCGCCGCGATGGCGTCCGCCGTGCTCGACCGGTACTGGGAGGTGACCGAAGGGGAGTTCGACGCGGTGGTGCAGCGCATCGCCGAGATCACCTGCCTCTCGCTGGGCGGCGGCCCCGGCTCCCGGTTCCGCGGCCGGCTCGCCGGAATCGAGGAAGCGGCCCGGCAGCACGTGCGGGTGCACGCCGGCGACCCGGACCTGCGCGGCGAGACCATCGCCGCCGATCTCGGCTGGTCGCTGCGGCAAGTGCAGCTGGCGCTGCAGGCCGCCGGCACCACCCCGCGCCGGCTCATCAAGGAGACCCGCCTCCAACTGGCACGGGAGCTGCTCGGCGATCCCGCCCACCGCGCCCTGCCGGTCGCCGAAGTGGCGCGGCGGACCGGCTTCACCTCGCCGAGCGCGTTCAGCGTGGCGTTCCGGGAGAGGTTCGGCCTGGCGCCGCGGGACGTCCGCCGCCGCTGACCGGTGACGGCGGCGCAGCACCGCACCCCCGGAGGCACAGCCCCGTGCCCGCCGCTCAGTACGCTGCGCCGCTCTGGCAGCGCTCCCGCAATAGGCCGACGCCGTCGCCTTCCAGCTCGGTGCAGTAGCAGGAGCGGCCGGCCATGGCCATGAGAAGGGCCAGCGTCCGGCCGGCCACCTCCTGCCCGGTCCCGCCGTTGAAGGGGCCGTCGGTCGCAATGAGCCGGAGGCCCGCGGTGCGCCGGCCGACGACGGGCAGCACGTCGGTGCGGTGGTAGTACCGGGCGGCTTCGGTCGCGGCGACGACCGATCCCTCGCGCCGGATTCCGAGGGGCCTCCGGATGTCCTCACCGTGCACCAGGACCTCGCCGAGCACCGCTGACGCCGACAGCACCGGCTTCACTGTGCTGGAGACCGTCTCGCGGAACAGTTCCAGCGTCTCTCCGGCGTCCGCCCCCAGGCACTCCTGCAGCGCCATCGAGATCTGGCGGTCGCGGTCGAACCCGGACCGCACGAACGCGACGGCCCACTGGGCGGTATTCATCCGCGCGGTGGAGGTCAGGTGCGCGAGGATCTCGCGCACGGTCAGGCTGCGGCAGAGCGAGACCGTCTCCCACCGCTCGGCCGGCAGCGCTTCGAGGTCCTCAACCAGGTCGGCGCGCTCAGTATGGATCATCGGCCACAGTCCGCCCTTGATCTCGACGGGCGTCTCCTCCGGCCGGGCCGGTTCGTCCTCCTCCATCGCGCGCCTCCCCCGTGCCGCGCGGCGCCCGGCTGCGCTGCCGCCCGCTCCGAAGGCGGCCGGCGCTCCGGGCCTTGACCACCCCCTACCCCGCAATGGGTGCCTCCATGACCACCCTGCGGCAGCTCTTCACTGCACCCCTCCGGTGCTTCCCATGACAGCCGTCATGGGAAGCACGTGATCCCGGCGACTGGGGCAGCGGCACCGCTGCGGGACAGGATCGGCCCATGGCAAACAGAGCAGAGGGCAGCGCGAAGGACGCGAACTGGGGCCTGGCCGCCGGGGCCGCCGCCGGAATCGGACTGGCCGCGGTGACGGGAGACCTCCTCGCCTCGGCCGCGACTGCCGCGTGCTTCGCGGCGGCCTTCGCGGCGGTCGGCTGCACGCGCGGCGCCCCGGAGCAGGCACGCGGCTGACGCCCGGCAGCCGCGCAGCAGAAGAGGCCGCAGCGCTACCGTTGTGAGGGTCCCCCGATGAACACCACCAAGACGGGCTCTTCCACGATGGCCCTCGGCATCGCCGTCGCCCTCTTCCTGGGCGGTCTGCCCTCCTGCATCCTCCCGGCGGGCAGCGGTCCCGCCCGCGGCGCTGAGGACCCCACCGCCAGTGCCTGACCCGCCGCCACCGGCAGCGGACCGCGCCGCCGCCCGACCGTCCACCCGCCAAGGAGCCGCTGCCATGCCCGCCGACGAAGCGCCCGAACCGCAGAAGGGCAGCCCCAACTACGCGATCGGTGTCGGCATGGGGCTGCCGATCGGCGTCGCACTGGGGACTGCGCTGGACAACCTGGCGATGGGCATCGCCATCGGCCTGTGCCTGGGTGCGGGGCTGTCCTTCGCGTTCACCGCAAAGGCCGAGAAGGCCGACGGCGGAGACGGCACCGAAGGCACCGAAGGCACCGGCTAAGCAGAGCGAGCAGCCGCTGAAGGGGCGGCTGCGGGCCGCGGCGCGTACTCAGCGCCACCCAGCCGAGGACTCTGCCCGGGTGCTTCGGGCCCGCCCGCGCGCCCAGCAGTCCTCTGCGCAGAAGAACCCCGGCGGCTCGACG
The DNA here is from genome assembly GCF_054779695.1 of Nocardiopsis coralliicola. NCBI lineage: Bacteria > Bacillati > Actinomycetota > Actinomycetes > Streptosporangiales > Nocardiopsidaceae > Nocardiopsis > Nocardiopsis coralliicola. Next base: position 120,224 of record NZ_BAAGXT010000009.1, read on the forward strand.
CACCCACCCCCCGAAGGATGCGGAGCTCACCGGGGCCACGCCCTCTGGGGGCGTCCCTCCAGGTTATGCAGTCCGGGTAGGACTGTGCAGAACGGCGGACGTGTGCTTCGTCTCGCTCATCCGCGCCCCCTGAGCCGAGTCACGGGCGCAGGACCTCGGCCACGCGGGTGAAGCCGTCTGCTCCGTGGCCGAGCCCGATCGCGCGGCGCGCGAGCCCTTCAACCACGCGCATCACGCTGGCGTCGATTCCGTGCGCCTCCGAGGCGGCGACGATGTGGGCCATGGCCGACGCCGACGAGGTGATCGGGTTGCCCTCCCCGGAGTGGCTGCCGGCGTCGGTTTCCTGCGCCATGTCCGCGAAGACGCCCGGGAGGATCGCGGCGACGCCGTCGGCGAACGGGCCGAGTTCCGCCGCCGAGATGCCCTCGGTCCGGGCGGCCGCAGCGGCGTGGAGGTAGCCGGCGCAGGCGGTCCAGAAGATGTCCAGTACGGCCAGGTCGAACGCTGCTGCGCGGCCGATCTCCTCCCCTGCGTGTGTGCGGGCACCGCCCAGGGCCCCGAGCAGGGGTTCGACGGCGTCGGCCAGGTCGCGCGGGCCCGCGAGGACGAAACTCGCGTCCGGTGTCCCGATGGTGGTGGTCGGGGTGAGGATGGCGCCGTCCAGGTAGCCGATGCCCCGGTCCGCGGCCCACGCTCCGGCATCCCGGGCCCGGTCGGGGGTGTCGTTGCTCAGGTTGACGAGGGTGCGGCCCTTCAGCGCGGCGGCTGCAGCGTCGGTGCGCAGCACCGCGTCGGAGGCGTCGTAGTTGACCACGCACACGACGGTCACCGGACTTGCGGCAGCGGCTTCGGCGGCCGATGAGGCGACCGCGGCGCCGCGGGCCGCGAGACCTTCAGCCTTCCCGGACGTGCGGTTCCAGACGGTGGTGGCCACCCCGGCATCGAGGAAGGCGCCGGCGAGTGCACGCCCCATCGGCCCGAGGCCGAGGACTGTGACGGCGGATCCGGAAGCGCTGGGGTCAGCGGTTGAGGCAGGCATGGCAGGCCCTTCTGGTGGAGCGGGTGCGGGAAACGGAGACCAGTGCCGGGGACACTGGTGGTTCAGGGAGCGGCCGCTGCCTGCCGAGCCCTCTTCGGGGCTCGCTGTCCGACGCCTTCCACCCTGCCGCTCCCGCGGGCTGCTGCACAGTACGCACTTCAAAGTGCGTGTGAACGGCGCTGGCCAGCCCGTACCCGATGCCGGACCGCGCCTGCCCACCCCGACCGCGGCGCTACTCGGGCCAGGGCGAGTCGAGGATGGTGCGGACGAAGTCCCCGCGCTCGAAGCCGGGCAGGAAGTGGTGCAGGACATCCGCCTTGACGTTGCCGAACGTCGTCTCGGGCTTGGGCCGGACGCCGCGGGTGAACTCCTCCAGGATCTGCCGCTTGAAGTCGGGCCGCGGATGGCGGGCGGTCACGGCGTCGCGGTCGGCCTGGTCGATGTCGTGGAATCCGCTGCCGAGCACGTCGTACTCCACGCCGGCGGTGACCAGGGCGACCTCGGGCTCCATGAAGGCGGGGATCCCGGGGGTGGTGTGCAGGGCGATCGCGGTCCACACCCGCCGGACGCTGTCCTCCGGCACTCCGCGGGCGGCCAGGAAGCGGCGCGCCTCGTCGGCGCTGTCGACCTCGAAGCGCCGGCCGCTGCCGTGGAAGGCGGAGCCGAGCCCCAGGTCGTGGAAGAGGGCGCCGACGTAGAGCAGTTCGGGGTCGACGCTGAGGTCCCGGTTGCGTCCCTGCAGCAGCCCGAAGAAGAACACGCGCCGCGAATGGTGGAAGATCACGTCGTCGGTGCTCTCCCGGACCAGCTCGGTCGCCTCCCGGGCCAGCGCCGTGTCGGGCACGGCGCGCTCCACGTCCAGCATCGCTCCCCCTCGGACTGAACTCGGACCGTTCGCTCTCCGTCATCCCCGGACCGCCCTGCCCCGACACGGGCCGAGCGACGGAGGGCGGCCGTCCGGTGCGGCCTCCGAACCGGATCCGCGGCCGCACCTCCCCTATCGTGAGGGCGTGCATATCCCCAGTGACGAGGAGATCCGCTCCCTCCACGTAAGGTACGCGCCCACCGCGCACGCCCTCGGCCTGATCGAGGAGCACTGCCGGATCGTCGCCGCGATCGCCGAGCAGCTCATCGACCGCTCCGGGCTGGACGTCGACCGCGGGCTGGTGCGCGCGGGCGCGCTGCTGCACGACATCGGCGTCTACGCCCTCTACCGGCCCGACGGCGAGCTGGACCACGCGCAGTACATCCGGCACGGCGTCCTCGGCGCCGCGCTGCTGGAGCAGGAGGGCTACCCGGAGGAGCTGTGCCGGTTCTGCTCGCACCACACCGGCGTCGGAGTCACCGCCGACGACGTCCGCCGCCAGGGCCTGCCGATTCCGGAGGCGGACTACACGGCGGTGTCGGCGGAGGAGCAGCTCGTCATGTACGCCGACAAGTTCCACAGCAAGAGCGCGCCGCCGGTCCTCGTATCCGCCGAGACCTTCGCCGCCTCCACGGCCCGTTTCGGCCCGGACAAGCCGGCCCGCTTCGCCGCTCTCCGCGAGCGCTTCGGCACCCCCGACCTCGCATCCTTCGCCGAGGAGTACGGCTTCGGGCTGGTGTGAATGCCGCCGGCCGGGGCCGGAGCAGGCGGTGGCGGCGTCCGCACAGGTCCCGGTCCGGCCGATGGCGGCGACCGCGGTGGAGGATCCGGGGCGGCCGGGGCAGGGGGCAGGGCGTCCGCGCCCCGCGGCTCTGGCGGTGCCGGCGCAGCTCAGACCAGGAAGCCGAACACCGGGCTGTCCGGGCGGAGGCGCTCGATGCGGTGGGGTGCGGCGTCCATGCGCTTGAGGATGGGGTCGAGGTTCTCCGGCGCGCCGAGCTCCACGCCGACCAGCGCCGGCCCGGTCTCCCGGTTGTTCCGCTTGACGTACTCGAAGCGGGTGATGTCGTCGTCCGGGCCGAGGATGTCGTCGAGGAACCGGCGCAGCGCGCCCGGCTCCTGCGGGAAGTCCACCAGGAAGTAGTGCTTGCGGCCCTCGAAGACGAGCGACCGCTCGACGATCTCGGCGTACCGGCTCACGTCGTTGTTGCCGCCCGACAGCACGCACACCACCGTCGCTCCGTCGGGCAGCCCCAGGTCGGCGCCGAGCGCAGCCGCGGCCAGCGCGCCCGCGGGCTCGCTGATGATCCCGTCGGTCTGGTAGAGGTCCAGCATCTCGCTGCAGATCCGGCCCTCGGGGACGGTGGTCATGCGCGGCGGCTCCGCGGCCGCGATCGCGTGGGTGAAGCGGCCGACCGTGCGCACCGCGGCGCCGTCGACGAAGGGGTCGATCTGCTCCAGCGCGACGGGGCGGCCCGCGTCCAGCGCGGCCGCCATGCTCGGCGCCCCCTGGGGTTCGGCGCCGATCACGCGCACTCCGGGGTGGTGCGCACGCAGCCAGGTGAGCGTGCCGGCGAGAAGGCCGCCTCCGCCGACGGGGACGATGACGGCGTCCGGCGCACGGCCGAGCTGCTCGATGGCCTCCTTGGCGACGGTGCCCTGGCCGGCGATGGTGCGCGGATCGTCGAAGGCCGGCAGCAGTGTCATGCCGAGGGTGTCGGCGTCGGACTGGGCGGCCGCGGCGGCGTCATCGTAGGTGTCGCCGGTGACGATGGCCTGCACGCTGGGGCCGCCCAGGGCGGTGACGCGCTCCCGCTTCTGCCGGGGTGTGGTGCGCGGCAGGTAGATGCGCGCCGGGATGCCGAGCGAGGAGCAGGCGAAGGCGACGCCCTGGGCGTGGTTGCCGGCGCTCGCGCAGACGACGCCCTTCTGCTGGCTGGCGGCGTCGAGCGAGCGCACGAAGTTGAGGGCGCCGCGGCCCTTGTAGGAGCGGACGGAGTTGAGGTCTTCCCGCTTGAGCAGGACCTCCATACCGGTGCGCTCGGAGAGCCGCGCACTGCGGTGGAGGCCGGTGGGCGGGATGACGTCGGCGAGGCGGTCGGCCGCCTCGGCCACATGCGAGGCGGTGACCGCCTCCGGCGTCGGGTGCGGGTGCCGGCTGGTCTCGTTCACCGTCGTCCTCATCAATCCGGTCGGGGGGCCGTCGCGGCCAAGGGGCGCTGCAGCGGTGCGCCTGGTGGTGGGCCGGTCCGCGCAGCCGGCGCCGCGCCCGGCTGACCGGCGGCGAAGGGTGGGCCGCGCTGGCCCGGCTGGGCAGAGGAATGCGGGCCGATCCGGCGCCGCGGAGTCGGGGCGGGATCCCCGCCCGGCAAGGCCCACTCTGCCCCATTGCCTGCTCCCGTGCGGGAGATCCAGCAGAGTACGGGCCTGCTGCTCCCGACAGTACAAGGCCGAACCGGGGGTTCTGAGCAGTGCCCCGGCGGCTGCTTCGCGGCACGTCCCCGCGTTTGCGGATGCCGCCCCTGGTCACTGGCGGCCGCCCGGGAGAAGCGCGGTCCGGGCGGTGGCCGCCAGGCCCGCGGTGGCATGCTTTGCGGGTGCCCGGATCGCGGGCCAGGGACGTGCCGGACGGGCGAAGGGGAGCGCGTGGCAGCGGATATTCCCGCCGAAGGGCGGATCACGGTGGACGTCGCGGGCCCGGCGGCCTGGATCACCATCGACAACCCGCGCAAGCGGAACGCGATGAGCGTCGCCATGTGGCGGCGGATCCCCGAAGCGGTCGCCGAGGCGGCGGCCGGCCCCGCGGTGCGCTCGATCGTGCTGACCGGCGCCGGCGGCACGTTCAGCTCGGGCGCCGACATCTCCGAGTTCACGCCGGAGCCGGACGGCGGCGCCGACGAGGAGCAGGTCTCGGTCGCGGCCGAGCGCGCGCTGCTGGCCTGCCCGCTGCCGACCATCGCGGCGGTGGAGGGGCACTGCGTCGGCGGCGGCTACCAGCTCGCGGCAGCCTGCGACGTGCGGCTCTGCGCGCCGGGCGCCCAGTTCGGCATCACCCCGGCCAAGCTGGGCATCGTCTACCCGCCGACCAGTGTCCAGCGGCTCACCGACGTGGTGGGGCCCTCAGCCGCGAAGCTCCTGCTGTTCTCCGGTGAGATCGTCGACGCCCGCCGCGCGGTCGAGCTCCGCCTGGTCGACGAGGTCGCCGATCCGGTCCGCAAGCGCGCGGCAGCCCTCACCGAGACCATCGCCTCCCGCTCCCGCCTCACCGTCGCCGCCTCCAAGGAACTCGTCGATGCCGCCGTCACCGGCGACGCCCTCGAACCCCTGGCCCGCCGCTGGCGGACCCTCGCCACCACCACCGGCGAACGCGCCGAAGGCGTCCGCGCCTTCCACGAGCGCCGCCCCCCGGTCTTCCCCTACTGAGCGCCGCCCACCACCGCGCGGACGCCGAACCCACGCCAATTGCGGCCGTGATCTGGCCAACCGCTGTATCATCCCGATAACGCCGAACATCACCGCAGGTCAGTCCTTGCGACTCCCGCACAGGCGGGAATGGACCGGGGCCGAGGCCGAGCGCGGCCCCGGTGCCGGCGCGACTCCCGCGTAGGCGCGAATGGACCGCGAGCGCAGATAGGCCCTGCTCTGGCCCGGGTCGCGCATGCGGGAATGAAGCGACAGGGCCCCGACTTCTCCGCGCCCGCCCTCGTGAAGCCACCGGGGACGCCGGGAGACAGCGTGCGGGCGGGGTCGGGAAGGTGTGGCCGAGGCCGACGGGACGACGTAGCCTTCCGGCAAGCAGTGAGAGGCCAGGCGATGGTTGGAGTGGCACGAATGAGCTACTTCACAAAGGAACACTGCAGTTCAGAGAGCCTGCTCCCCGCGCGCGCGGGGATGGCCCCCCTCGCGACGTCCCGGGGGCCCTCGTGCCGGTCTGCTCCCCGCGCGCGGGGATGGCCCCAGGGCCCCGTCGGCAGTGGGGCCGTCGGTGGCCTGCTCCCCGCGCGGGCGGGAATGGGCCGCGGAGACCGTGCTCGCTGAGAGCGCGGGCCGTGCACCGTTCGGGACCGCGGTGGCGGGCGCCGGCGTCCGGGGGTGCGGATAGCGTCAAGCCATGCCCCACACCAGCCCCCGCCCCGTGCGCCGTGTCCTGGACCTGCCTGGCGGGCGGCGGATGTCCTACCTGGACTTCGGAGCGGGCGGCGCAGAGCGGACGGTGCTGGCGCTGCACGGGCACCTCGGAGAGGGGGCGGACTTCGCGGCGCTGGCCGCCGGCCTCGCCGCGGACGGGTGGCGGGTGGTCGCGCCGGACCAGCGGGGGCACGGGGACTCGGACCGGGCCGAGCGGTATGACCGCGCCGGCTATCTGGACGATCTGCGGGAGCTGCTGGACCAGCTGCGGCCGGGCGCCGCGGTACCGGTCGTCGGGCATTCCCTCGGCGCCGTGAACGGCTACTACCTGGCGGCGGAGGAGCCGGGCGCGGTCAGCGCGCTCGTCAACATCGACGGCCCGGCGCATCTGCCGGTGGTCGACCCCGCGCCGCTGTCCTTCCTGCTGGACCTGCCCTACACCGCGCCCTCGCGCGAGGAGCTGCTCGCCGCCTGCGGCCCGCTCGCCGGCCTGCTGGAGCCGGGGCTGCGGCCGCATCCCGACGGCTGGCGGCTCGGCGCGCACCCGGCGGACATGGTCGACTCCGACACCCGGATCCTCGGCGACCACTGGCCGGCCTGGCTCGGCTCTGACTGCCCCGCGCTGCTCCTGCACGGCACGGAGAGCACCGTTCTGCCCACCGCGCAGGCGCGGGAGATGGCGGCGCGGCGCCCGGGAACCGACCTGGCCGAACTGGACTGCGGCCACTGGGTCCACCAGCAGCGGCCGGACGAATCGACGCGCCGGATCCGCCGCTTCCTCGGTTCCCCCGGCCACGCCCCTGGTTCCTGAAGGCGCACCGACGAGGCACTGGCCGCAAGAGGACACCGGGCACGTGCCTCGCGTGACGCCACCATGGCGTCATCAGCTTGACGTGCGGAGAACCTTTCCTCGGGCGAATACAGGGGCCACGATTCCACCCCTTGGCGCCCTTCGGATTCGCAGGGACGCGTAGACATGACGCCACTATGGCGCCATAGTGATGTCATGGATCTCGCCCCGTACGTCGCCCGCCTCCACCGCGACCTCGCTGCAGCCGCCGAAGCCGGCGGCGAGGACGCGGTCGCCCTGGCCGAGCGCCTCGCCGCACCGCTGGACGCGACCGTGCGCCTGGTGCTCCTCGAAGCGCTTTCGGACGCCGCCGAGGAGATCACCCGCGACCTGGCCCCCGGCTCGGTCGAGGTGCGGCTCCGGCGCGGCGAGCCCGACTTCGTGGTGGCGCCGCCGGACACCGGGCCGTTCGCCTCCGAGCCGGTCGGGTCCGCAGCGGAAGCCTCCGCCCCGAGCCCTCCCGGCGCCGACGACGGCGGCACCGCGCGTGTCAGCCTGCGCCTGCCCGAGGGCCTCAAGGCCCGCGCGGAGGAGGCAGCTGCGGCCCGCGGGATCTCCGTCAACGCGTGGCTGGTGCAGGCCGTCTCCGGGGCGCTCGACCCGCGCAGTGCGGCCGCTTCGGCCGTCCGCGCCGCGTGGAACTCGGGACAGAACCTGCGGGGGTGGGCGCGGTAGGCAGCAGAACCCTGCACCGCCCCGTCCGCACCGGCCCGCCGGCCCTGCTGCCTCGGGCCACCGACCTGGCCGTCAGCACGCCGCACCCAGCACCGCAGTCCTCCACCACACCACGAGGGGTCCGACGATGAACCTGCCCAGCCGATCACCCCGTTCGCCGAACCACCCGAGCACCGCTGCCCCCGCGAAGGAGAGCCCCGTGGCCGCTGCCCCCGCGACCGTCACCATCGAAGCCTGGGGCGGCACCGTCACCGTCGTCGCCTCCCCCCGGGACACGGCAGACGTCGACGTCGCTCCCTTCAACGCGGAGTCGTCGCGCGACGCTGACGCGGCCCGGAACACCGTCGTCGACCGCGGCCCCGGCCGGGTAGCGGTACGCGTCCCCAAGCCCGGCGTGAAGAAGCTGTTCGGCCACCAACCGGCCACCGGGATCCGGGCGGAGGTGCCGGAGGGCACCAACGTTCGGGTGCGCGGCTGGTCGCAGATCGACCTCGCGGGCCCGCTGGGCGAGGTCGAGGTGGACGCCTCCGTCGAGCGGGTCAGCGTGGACCGCTGCCAGACCCTCGACCTGAAGAGCAGTGTCGGCGCTGTGCAGATCGGCGAGGTGGCCGGACGCGCCGATGTCACGTCGTCCATCGGCGAGGTGCAGATCGAGCGCCTCTGCGGGCCATCGACCGTCCGGTCCTCGGTCGGGCAGGTGGAGATCCACTCCGCCGAATCCGACCTGCAGGTGAAGGGAGCGCACTCCGGCGTGGTCCTGCACCGCGTCACCGGCGCCGCCGCAGTGGCGAGCACGCACGGCCGGGTGCGCATCGTGCGGCTCATCGCGGGCAGCGTCGACGTCTCGACGTCGCACGGCCCCGTGGAGATCGGCGTGGCGGAGGGCATCCCCGCCTGGCTTGACGTGCAGAGCCAGCGCGGGCGCATCCTCAGCCACCTCGACGGCAGCGGACCCGCACCGGAGGCCGACGAGGCGTCGGTGAGCGTCCGCACCCGCACCAAGTGGGGATCGATCACCCTCAAGCGGGCCTGACGGAGGCGGGGCCGCCCCGCCTCTCTACTTTCCCGCCAGCCCTTCCCAGCCGTACCTGGCGGCGGCCCCGCTGTCCCAGCGGCGGCCCGCCGGCCCGCAGCAGCGGCGCTGAGCCGCCCAGCAGCGCTACCTCCTTCCCTCTCCCCAGCAGCGCCGGCTGCGTTCCGCACTGCCTGCGGAGCACCATCCGCGGCCCCGCCCCGCGCACAGCGGCGGCCCGATCGCACCCTTGCCTGCAGCCGGCCCACTCCGCCGGCGCTTCCTTCGCCATGCCGTGACCCGGTCCGCTCGGCCGGGCCGGCCGCGCCTGCCCACTCCGCTCCCGTGCCCCGTGACCCGCGCACGGATCTCCCCCTCGCATCGCATCCATCCACGTCAGGAGAGACGTATGAATCGCGCTTCAGCCCGGCCGGACCCTGCGGTAGCGGCACCGGCGATCTCCGCCACCGGGCTGTGCAAGTCCTACGGCGAGTACACCGTGCTGGACGGCATCGACCTCGCCGTCGCGCCCGGCACGATCACCGCACTGCTGGGGCCGAACGGCGCCGGCAAGACCACCATCGTCAAGATCCTCACGACGCTGATCAGCGCCGACGCCGGCAGCGCAGAGATCGCCGGGCACAACGTCGCCGCGGAGGGCGACGCGGTGCGCGCGGCCATCGGCGTGACCGGCCAGTTCTCCGCGGTCGACGAGATCCTGACCGGCGCCGACAACCTGCGCCTGATGGCGGACCTGCACCACCTCGGCCGCAGCGAGGGCAGCCGGCGCGCGGCGGAACTGCTGGACCTGTTCTCCCTGACGGAGGCCGCCGGGAAGGCCGCGGCGACCTACTCCGGGGGCATGCGGCGCCGACTCGATCTGGCGATGAGCCTGATGTCGGATCCGCGGGTGCTATTCCTCGACGAGCCGTCGACCGGCCTCGACCCGCACAGCCGCCGCGACCTGTGGCACGTGGTGCAGCAGCTCGTGGACCGCGGCACCACCATCCTGCTCACCACGCAGTACTTGGACGAGGCCGACCGGCTCGCTGACCGGGTCGCGGTGCTGACCGGCGGCCGAATCGTCGCCGAAGGAACACCGGACGAGCTGAAGCAGCGCGTTCCCGGCGGGCACCTGGTGCTGCGGTTCGCCGACACCGGCGCACTCGACCGCGCCGCGGCCGCATTCGGCGGCGCGCACGGGACCGGACCGGTCCGGAACGACCAGGCACTCACCCTCCAGGTCCCCGGGGACGGCGGTGCCGCTTCGCTCCGCTCCGTCCTGGACCGGCTCGACCGCTCCGGCGCCGAACTGCTGGACCTCTCCGTGCACCGCCCCGACCTCGACGACGTCTTCATCGCCCTCACCGGGCGCAGCGCCGCTACCGCGGCGCCCGCTCCGGCTCCGCACCCGAAGGGACACGCGACCCGATGACCACCGCAACCCGCCCCATGCCGGCGCGCGACACCGCCACCATGCTGCGCCGCAACCTGAAGCGCCTCGTCCGCTACCCGTCCGTCACGCTGCTGCTCATCGGGATGCCGGTGGTGTTCCTGCTGATGTTCACCTACATCTTCGGCGGCTCGATGGGGGCGGGCCTCAGCGGCCCGGCCGCGTCGCTCAGCCCCGGAGACGCACGCGCCGAATACGTCACCTATCTGGCTCCGGGCCTCCTGGTCATGACGGTGGCCTCCGTGGCCCAGGGCACCTCGATCACGGTGGCCATGGACATGACCACCGGCGTCGTCGCCCGCTTCCGCACCATGGCCATCGCCCGGACGTCGGTGCTGTCGGGCCATGTGCTGGCCGCCGTGGCGCAGACCGCGATCGCCGTGGCGGTGGTACTCGCCGTCGCGCTGCTGATCGGGTTCCGGTCGCCGGCCGGCCCGGCCGAGTGGCTCGGTGTGGCGGGGGTTCTGGCCCTGGTCACGTTCGCCTTCACCTGGCTGTCGACGGCGCTGGGCCTCGTCGCCAGGAACGTGGAGACGGCTAGCAACACGCCGATGGTGCTGATCCTCCTCCCGTTCGTCAGCAGCGCCTTCGTGCCGACGGACTCGCTTCCGACCGCGGTGCGCTGGTTCGCCGAATACCAGCCGTTCACCCCGGTCATCGAGTCGATCCGCGGCCTGCTGCAGGGCACCGGCGCGGACGGCAGCCTCTGGTTGGCGGTCGCCTGGTGCGGCGCCATCACTGCGGCGGGCTACCTGTGGTCCAAGCGGCTCTACAACCGCGACCCCTCCGCCTGACCCCCGCCCGTCCGGCGCCCGCAGCCTGAACGCCGTTCCGCTGCGAGCGCCACGGCCTGCCGCTGCGCGGGAGCGCCGTCATTCCGGCGCCTCTCTGCGCAGCAGCGCCGCGCGCAGGGGAACCAGCGGTGCGTATCCGCGCCCGATGGCCCAGCGGCGCCACGCGCAGAAGGCGATCGGCGCCGCACCCGCGGCGAGGACCGCGGACAGCCCCGGCAGGTAGACCTCCCCGTGGGGAAGCCACTCGGGCGGGGTGCGGAGGCCGACCGCCGGATCGGCGACGCGATCAGCAGCGGCGCGGGAGCTGGCCGCCACCCCGGCCAGGGCCGCGAGCCCCCACAGGATCGATCCCGTGTAGGCGCGCATCCACCCGAAACCGCCGGCGATCCCGACACAGAGGACCGCGGCCAGCGCCCCGAAGGGGGACGGCTTCAGCTGGCCGCCGGGGAACTCCTCCACCGGCACCGAACCCGCAAAGACCTGCCGCCCCATGCTCATGGGGGCACTGACCATCCCCGTGGGCTGCTCGAATCCGGTGGCGGGATCCGCTGCCGGATTCATGATCGGCTGGTGCAGCGTCCAGGTGGGGATCAGCACGACCGCCGCCAGCAGCAGCGCGTAGGCGCCCGCCGCAACCCGGCGCTCCACGGACTCGGGCATGGGCCTCCCTCGGAGAGACGGGGCGGCCTCCTCCGAGGATAGGGAGGGCACCGCGCCCGCGCAGCCGCCAGCCGGTGGCGCTTGCGGCGGGATCGGCGGCGGGCTCAGTGCGCACTCCATGACCGCAGGAGGCGGCGGGGCCGGAACCCGAGGCGGGCGTAGAGGTGTTTCGGAGTGTCGTCGACCTCGGCGGAGATGCCGATCCGGAGCGCTCCGCCGGCGCGCAGGACGGCGACGGCATGGTGCAGCAGGGCGGTCGCGATGCCGCGTCCGCGGTGGCCGGGCCGGACGAAGACGTCTTCGATGACGCCCAGCCCCTCCGGCGACTGCCACGTGCACGCGAACCCGGCGATGTCCCCGCTCCGAACGGCGCAGTGGTAGACGGCTCCGCCCTCCTCCAGTGCGGCGCGGTGTGCGACGGTCGCAGCGGTGTGCTCGGCCGGCCGGGGCGGGTCGCCGCGCCGGGCGTCCTCCTCCAGGTGGTCGTCGCGGAACATCCCCGCGCGCACGGACCAGTCCGGGTCGACCGCGGAGGCCGGCCGGACCTCGCCGTCCGGCGGCACACCGGCCAGGCGGGCGCCCGGATCCAGTTCCAGCCGGAGCTCCCGGTCCAACCGCCAGTCGCGCATAGCCAGCTCGGCCTCGACCCACGCCGGCGTCGTGCGCTCCACGACCGCGCGGTGGACACCGAGCTCCGCGGCGCGCCCGAGGACACCCGCGAGCTCTGCGGGCCCGTCCGGACGCACCGCGTAGAGGAAGTTCGCCAGGTCCAGCGCCGGCGCCGCCTCCCGCCGCGCAACGACCGCCGCCCCCAGCGGCACCCGCTCGCTCCCCAACCCCCACAGCCGCACCGCGCCGTCCTCGGGATACTCCATTCCCCGACCCTACGGCTGCGGCCCGGTTCCGGCCGCGGTGCGCCTGCCGGCCGCCGAGGCGGGGCGCTACTTCGGCTCGGTGGCGATCTGGATCAGGTTGCCGCAGGTGTCGTCGAGGACGGCCGTGGTGACCGGCCCCGCGTCGACCGGCGGCTGGGTGAAGCGGACACCGAGGCCGTGGAGGCGGTCGTACTCGGCGCGCACGTCGTCCACGGCGAACTGGGCCAGCGGAATGCCGTCCCCGACGAGCGCATCGCGGTAGGTGCGGGCGGCCGGATGGCCGGCCGGCTCCAGCAGGAGCTCAGCGGCGTCGGGCTCTTCCGGTGAGACGACGGTGAGCCAGCGCGCCCCGCCGCCCATGTCCACGTCGTGCTTCACCGCGAAGCCGAGCACGTCGGTGTAGAACCGCCGCGCCTTCTCCTGGTCGTCGACGAAGACGCTCGTCATGTGGATCTTCATGGTGGGTCCCCCTTCGGCCCGGCGTTCGGCGCGGGCCATCGCTCGGCGATCCGCCGCAGCGGCTCGGTGTCCAGGTCGTGGAACTTGTAGCGGCCTTCTCGCCGCGTCACGACCAGCCCAGCAGCCTCCAGCACCGCGAGGTGCTGCGACACGGCCTGCCGGGACAGGCCGAGCCCGTGCTTCATGCTCAGCCGCCCGCAGATCTCGAACAGCGTCTGCCCGGACCGCTCCGCCAGCTCGTCCATGATGGTCCGCCGCGTCGCGTCAGCCAGGGCTTTGTACATTTCGTCGGGCACACCCCTACCATAGGCAAGCATCCACTTGCATGCAAGTGGATGCTTGCCTAACGTCGCGCACGGCTCCGCAGCCGTGAATGATGATCGGCATCCGGGAACCGGGAGCGAAGAGGGACCGCAAGGTCCGCCTGGAGGGGACATGATCGACCGGGAGCGGTTCGAGGCGGCGAAGCGGGAGATCCTCATTGACGGGCTGGCCGACTGGCCCATGCTGGTGAACGTTGCCGACATCGCCCGGGACGCGGTGGAGTCTGCGGACTGGCGCGTGTGGCGGGACCTGTCGCTGGAACTGCTGGGCGAGCTGACCGCGGAGGGCCTGGTCGAGATCGGGTCGTTCACCGGCAACCGGGGGTTCCGGCCCTGGGATGTTCCGTTCGAACAGGCGCGGGAGCGCATCGTGCGGGACTGGGAGAAGGTCGGTGCGGACATCACCCATGGCGATGTCTGCTGGGTGGCGCTCACCGAGGCGGGCTGCACCCTCGGCGAACGCTACGAGGCCGAGGAGCCCGACGAAGACTGACGCCCGCGCTGCAGCCCCGCGGCTGCTCGAACCCGGCCTTTCAAGCGGCTCCGCGGGGCGGGCAGGCCGCCCTGCACAAGGCGGCGCGGGACCCAACCCGCTGCCCCCGCGGGGCGTGGCACCCTTCTGTGTACCCCCCTCAGAGAGGCCCCCATGGAACAGAACGGCGCCGAGGAACACGGCATCAGCACGAGCCGGCTCTACCGCGCATACAAGTCGGGTGACCCGGACAGCGCCAAAGGGCTGCATCCCGCCGACCGCAAGGAAGCGCGCACGATCATGGCGCGACTGCCCGCAACCTCCAGTGCGGCGCGGTCCAATGTGGAGATGCTGCGGCGGGCGGTGGACGCGGCCGGCCGCGACGGGATCGACCAGATCATCGACATCGGCTGCGACCTGCCCATCGAAGGCGTCCCACCCCTGCACGACGTGCTGCGCGCCCACCATCCCCAGGCGCAATCCGTGCTCATCGACCACGACACCTACGTCGTCACGCACGCCACCGCACTGCTCGCCGGCGACGCCGAACGCACCGCCGTCGTGGAGGCGGACGCGCGGGAGCCGGAGCAGCTGCTCGACGCCGTACGAGCGACCGGCGCCATCGACTTCGACCGGCCCGCCTGCATCGTGCTGGGCGCGCTCCTCCATTTCGTCGGCGACGACGAGACCGGCGGCCGCGGCGCCGACGGCGTGGTCTCCGTGCTCGCATCGGCTGCTGCGCCGGGGTCGTGGATCGTGGTGACACACGGCGCCTCCGACATCAACGCCGAGGCGGCGAAGCTCGGTGTGGAGCTGTACCGGGAGCGCGGACTCGACCTGCACCTGCGCAGCCGCGGCGATATCGAGCGGATCATGGGCCCGGCCCGGCTACTGGATCCGGGGGTCGTCCCCGCCGCGGATTGGCGGCCCGACCTGCACACCACCCCGGTGCCGTTCGAGCAGGCGGGCGGCTGGGTCGCGGCCGCGGTCGTGGGTTAGCAGCCGGAAGCAGACGGTAAAGGGGAGGCCGCGTACCGCAGTCGCTGGATTCGGTGGTAAAAGTCCTGAGTCGACTCAGTGCGATGCCGGCCTGTCCCCTGCCGAGCGCAATTCGCAATGGAGCACGCTGCGGGCACGGCCGACGGCACCGAGCGCACCGGTTAGCCCTCTCCGGTGCCGCTGAAAGCTGGAGTCCGAGCAGGACAGCCCGGTGCTCCGCCTTCGCCGGCACCGCGGCACCGCTTCCCGGCGGCAGGCGCGCCGCGGCTCCGCCGCCCGTTTCGTGACGATCCATGACGATTGGACTACCCCGTGCCCTCTGAGCAGCAGACCGTCATCGAGCGCTCGGCGGCCCCGAAGCCGCTGCGGAAGACGCCGGCTTTCCTCGCTTCGGCCGGAGTGGTCGCGGCACTGCTCGCGGTGGGTGCGGTGGCAACGGTGGACCGCATGTTCGCCGAGCCCGCCGGCGCGGCGGCGGCAGAGCCGTCACCGTCCGCCTCCGCGGAGCCGGACACGGTCAGCGCCGGCGAGGGCGGCGCCGGGGATGCCGAGGACACCGCGGCCGCCTGCGGCATGGGCACCGGCTCCACGGACGAGTTCACGGCGTTTCCCGCCGACGCGAACTGGGACGACCGGGTGGCCGGCCTCCGGGTGCCGTCGTCAGAGGTGCACGGGCCCGGCGAGGTGCAGGAGTCCGGCTTCCGGCAGTGCTTCGCCAAGTCGCCGCAGGGAGCGGTGCTGGCAGGGATCTCCGTCGTCGCGATGAGCGCTGACCCGGCGATGGCGGACGAGGTGGCCGAGCGCGCCTTCACCGAGGGTTCCGCGCCGCAGGAGGCCCAGGGCGGAGGGGCCGCCGGCGGTTTCAGCGCTCTCGGCCAGAACGACCGGCTCGACGGCGCGCGCCTGGCCGCCTACGGCAGCGACCGCGCCCGCGTGGACGTCGCTGTCTCGGCCGCGGGCGCCGCTCCCGCTGCGGTCCGCGTCGACCTGGCGTGGGAGCAGGACGACTGGAAGGCCGTCCCGGCCGGCGGCGGCGCGGTCGCCGATCCGGCATCGCCCCTGCAGGACACCTCGGGCTTCGTTCCCACCCCGATGGCCGAGCAGGAGGAGGCGAACCCGCTCTCCTAGGGCGTGTTTGGTGAATGGCGTTCGTCGCGAGCGGTGTCCTGGTGCACCCGTCGCAAGGCCGACGAAGGAGTCAGGGCGGGTTTTCCCTGTCGAGAAGAGGAGAACGCCGCGAGGGGCGTGCCAGGGCGCCGCGCAGCAGGACAGTTGTCCACCAAACACGCCCTAGCCGGCACGGGCCGGTGGCCGGACCCGGCCCCGCTCCCCCTGCTGCGGCCGGCACGGGCCTGGCTACCGTTGTCGCCATGCCATCACCCGCCCCGCGGCAGTGGACCGCGATCGCCCTCGCCGCGGTGGCGCTCCCCCTGCTCACGGCCACCGCGTGGCCGCTGGGCGCGTTCCTGGCCGGCCGGCTGCCCGAAGGCTTCCCCCTGGTGCGCGCACTGCTGGGGCTGGCGTGCGCGGTGCTGCTCGCGGCCGCTGCCGTCCTGGCATGGCCGCAGCCCGGCGGGAAGCCGGTCCGCCTGGGGTGGCTGATCATCGGAGGGTGGGCCGTCGCCATCGCCACGGTGGCCGGCATCGTGCTCGCCATCTGGTTCGTCCTGGGCTCCCCCGGCGTGGCGACGGTGGCGCAGCTCTCGCCGCGGGCGCTGGACGCGATGGCCACCCGCGCCTTCGCCATCGTCGCCGGTCTCGGCGGAGTCGCGCTGCTCGTGATCGCCTACCGCCGGCAGCGCGCCCTCGAATCGGAAGGGCGGCGGGCGGCCCTCGCCCTCGATCGGGAGAACACCCGGCTGTTCACCGAGCGCTTCACCACGGCCAGCGAACAGCTGGGCAGCGAGCATCCCGCCGTCCGCCTGGCCGGGGTGCACGCGCTGGCGCACCTGGCCGACGACGCGCCCTCCGACGAGCTCGTCCAGATGGTCATCAACGTGCTGTGCGCGTACCTGCGCATGCCCTTCACACCCGCCCCCGATCCGCTCCCCGAGGGCAGCACCGCCGGCGAGCAGGCCGCCGAATACCGCGAGCGCGCACTGCGCTTCGGCGCGCTCCGGGAGGTGCGGCACACCATCATCCGCGCCATCGGCCACCGCCTCCGCGAACAGACCCGCTGGTGCGGCAAGGACTACGACTTCACCGGCGTGGTCTTCGACGGCGGCGACCTGCACGGCGCCGTGTTCTCCGGCGGGTTGGCGGACTTCTCCGATGCCCGTTTCGCCGAGGGAACGGCGGCTTTCGACGGAGCGAGGTTCAGTGGCGGGACGGCGCTCTTCCACGGCGCGCAGTTCGACGGCGGGACCACGTCCTTCACCGGGTCGGAGTTCTCCGCGGGAACGGTGGCCTTCACCGGCGCCCGTTTCACGAGCGGCCTGACGTCCTTCGACGAGGCCGTGTTCACCGGCGGATCCGTCCTGTTCACCGGAGCCAAGTTCACCGGCGGCGAGGTGTCGTTCCGCGACTCCGCGTTCACCGGAAGCAGCGTCTCGTTCACGGGCGCCCTGTTCTCCTCCGGGTGGGTCACCTTCCGCCAGGCTGACATCTCCGGCGGGCGGCTGGACTTCTCCACCACTTCCGGGGAGGCACCCGACCGCCTGCTGGAGGCGATGGAGCAGGGCTGGCCCGGTGTCGTCGCGCTGCCCAGGCGGTGGCAGCCGACCCCCGGATAGCACCGGAGGGCGCCCCTCCCTCACACCACGGTCTCCCGGCACACGTCGATGAACGCCTGCATCCGCCGGACGGAATGGCGGGCGGTGAGCTGCAGGACGTCGATGCCGAGGCCCTCGGGCTGGATGTCGAGCTCCTTGGCAGCGTACGGCAGGTCCTCGTAGCTGCGCTCCAGCACCGTACGCTGGGTGAGCAGTGCGCTGCCGAGGCCGCGGGCGACCAGGGCGCGGACCATCTCGAAGCTGGCGGTGCGGAAGCGCACGTTCGGGGTCAGGCCGGCCTTGCCGAACAGTCCGAGAAAGTAGCTGCCGGCGGGCGGCAGGTCGAACAGGATGAGCGGCTCCGCTGCCAGCTCGGCCAGGCTGACGGTGGGCTGCGCGCTTAGCGGGCCGCCGGCGGGGACCAGGACGTAGGGCGGGTCGGAGCGCAGCGGGTGCGCCGTCACTCCGGACTCGGTGCGCACGGGCGCGAACTCGTAGTGGTAGGTGATGGCGAGGTCGATACGGGTGTTGAGCAGGTCGTCGAGGAGCTTCTCGTGGGCGGCCTCGACGAACGACAGCCGCACCTTCGGGTGCCGGCGGGAGAACTCGTCGATCACGCGGGGAAGCAGGATCGGCGCGATCGTGGCGTAGCAGCCGATGGTCAGCGCGCCGTCGACCTCCTCCCGCTCCCGGCTGGCCGACTCGCGCAGCTGGTCGAGGCCGGCGAGCACGCCGTCGGCCGCCGCGACCGCGCGCTGCCCGGCCGCGGTGAGCAGCATGCCCTTCTGCGTGCGGACGAACAGGGCGACGCCGAGCGCGGCCTCCAGGTCGGCCAGCGCGGTGGAGACCGCGGACTGGGCGACGAACAGCTCACGCGCCGCGGCGGTCACCGAGCCGAGCCGGGCCACCGAGGTCAGGTACTCCAGCTGGCGCAGGCTCACGTCCGCCACTGCCTTGCCTCCTTCACCGGGCCCCGGCGGCCCCCCGGGCCTTCGGGCGCCGCGGCCGCCGCACCCGCTCGCGCGCTGAACGCGAGAGCCGCCGGCCCGCGGCGCCGCCGCAATCAACGCCACGATCTGGACATATCTACTTTTCCGAACGGAAACTTCGGAACGATGAATTGTACAGATGGGGCATACCGCCCTGAAGATTGATCCGGGCGCAGGGCAGGCGTCCGCCGGACCCCCCGTCCCCGGTGCGGCCGCCCGCCTGCGTCCTCCTCGGAGGCCGGCAACCCCCATCCACCCGAGATCGCCCTTGCGCAACGGCGCGCTTTCGCGACTTCTCGCACCGCCCCCACTCGGGGCCGCCCATCCAGGAGGAGACATGGCGAGCGAGGCGCCACAGGCAGCGGAGCAGAACGGACCGGAACCACAGAACCTGCGGCGGAGCGTGTTCGCCGGCGCGATCGGCGTCTTCGTCCACTGGTTCGACTGGGCGGTCTACGCCTACCTCGCGACCACCATGGCGCAGGTGTTCTTCCCCGAGCAGGACGGCGCCGCGGGCCTGCTGTCGGTGTTCGCGGTGTTCGCCGTGGCGTTCTTCGTGCGGCCGCTGGGCTCGGTGCTCTTCGGGCACCTGGGCGACCGGTTCGGGCGCAAGACGACGCTGTCCATCGTCATCATCTCGATGGCGGCCGGCACGCTCATGCTGGGGCTGCTGCCCTCCTATGAGTCGGTCGGCATCCTGGCGCCGATCCTGCTGGTGGTCGCGCGCATCATCCAGGGCCTGGCGGCCGGCGGGGAATTCGGGTCGGCGGCAGCGTTCCTCGCCGAGTTCTCGCCGCGCAAGAAGCGGGGCTTCGGCTGCTCGTGGATCGAGTTCGGCTCGGTCGGCGGGTTCCTGCTGGCGTCGATCGTCGTGTGGGCGATGCATGCGCTGTTCGCGCCGGCCGAGGTGCTCGACTGGGCTTGGCGCATCCCGTTCCTGCTGACGGTGCCGCTGGCCGCGGTCGGCCTCTACATCCGGCTGCGCATCGAGGACACCCCCGACTACCAGGCGCTGGAGGAGATGGACAACGTCCCGAAGCAGCCGGTCGTGGAGGTGTTCCGGGCCAACCGGAAGCAGTTCCTGCAGACCGTCGGCATCGAGACGTTCATGAACTCCACGTTCTACATCGTGCTCGTCTACCTGATCACCTACCAGGAGGAAGTCGTCGGTGTCCCGGCCGACCAGGCGGCGCTGCTGTCGGCGGCGGCGTCGGTGGTGGCGATGGGCGTGATCCCGCTGTCCGGCATCGCCTCGGACCGCTGGGGCCGCAAGCCGGTGCTGTACACGGCCGCGGCGCTGATGGTGGTGGGCGCCCTGCCGCTGTTCGCGCTGATGCAGGTGAACACATCGCTGGCCACATTCACGGCGACGTTCGGGCTGGCCGTGACGCTCGCCGTGATCCTCGGGACGCACGCCTCCGCGGTCGCCGAACTGTTCCCCACCCGCACCCGCCAGAGCGGCCTGTCGATGGCCTACAGCGTGGCCGGCGCGTTCTTCGCGGGGACGCTGCCCTACCTCATGACCTGGCTCATCGACCTCACCGGCAGCGCGATGGTGCCCGCGTTCACGCTCATCGTGATCGGCGCGATCGGCGCGCTGACCCTGCGGACCATGCCCGAGACGAGCGGCTCCGACCTGCTGCACGAAAGCGACCGCGCGCAGCGCTGACGCGTGCCCCCGGTGCGCCCCCTGGGCGCACCGGGCGGTGCCGGCGTACCGCCGCGCGAATCGGCTGCCCCGGAGCACCCGCGCCGCACGGCTGCCGCGTGCTGACCAGTGCTGCCCGGCAGCCGCACCTCAGCCCCCCGTGTCGACCGACCGTTCCCTGAGAAAGCAGAGGTAGTGATGTCGAGCCCCGAAAGCGAAGTCGTCGTCGTCGGAGGGGGGCAGGCCGGCATAGCGATGAGCGAGCACCTGACCGCGCGCGGCATCGCACACGTCGTCTTGGAGAAGGGCCGGATCGCCGAGAGCTGGCGGACCCAGCGCTGGGACTCCCTGGTTGCGAACGGCCCGGCCTGGCACGACCGGTTCCCGGGCATGGAGTTCGCCGACGTGGCGCCGGACGGGTTCGCCACCAAGGAGCAGACGGCCGACTACTTCGACGCCTATGCCGCCAGGATCGGAGCGCCGGTGCGGTGCGGCGTCGAGGTGGTGTCGGTGCGCAAGCGCGCGGGCGGCCGCGGCTTCCGGGTCGAGACGAGCGACGGCTCCCTGGACGCGCGCTATGTCGTCGCGGCCACCGGCCCCTTCCAGACCCCGGTGATCCCGCCGATCGTGCCGGAGCAGGACGGCCTAGTGCAGCTCCACTCCAGCGGCTACCGCAACCCCGGCCAGCTGCCGGAAGGCGCGGTGGCCGTGGTCGGATCCGGCTCCTCGGGCGTGCAGATCGCCGACGAGCTGCGCGCCTCCGGGCGCGACGTCTACCTGGCGGTGGGGCCGCACGACCGGCCGCCGCGGCAGTACCGGGGGCGGGACTTCGTCTGGTGGCTGGGCGTGCTGGGCAAGTGGGAGGCCGCGACGCCGCCGCAGGGCGCCGAGCACGTGACCATCGCGGTCAGCGGCGCGCACGGCGGGCACACCGTGGACTTCCGCCGACTGGCCGAGCGCGGCATCCGGCTGGTCGGGCGGGCGGAGTCGTTCGACGGCGGGGTGCTGCGGTTCGCGCCGGACCTGGGCGAGAACATCGCCAACGGCGACGCGAACTATCTGGCGCTGCTGGATGAGGCCGACGCCTACATCGAGCGCAACGGGCTCGACCTGCCCGAAGAGCCCGAAGCGCGCGTTCTGGGCCCCGCCCCGGAGTCGGTGCGCGATCCGCTGCTCGAACTCGACCTCGCCGCCGCGGGGGTGACGTCGATCGTGTGGGCGACCGGGTTCTCCGCGGACTACAGCTGGCTGCAGGTCGATGCGGTGGACGAGCAGGGCCGGCCGGCGCACCGGCGCGGCGTCTCGACCGAGCCGGGCGTCTACTTCCTCGGCCTGCCGTGGCAGTCGCGGCGGGGGTCGAGCTTCATCTGGGGCGTGTGGCACGACGCCCGGTACCTGGCCGACCAGATCGCCATCCAGCGCGGCTACGCGGCCTACACACCTCCGGCACACGGCGCAGGCAGCGGCGCCCACGCCGGCGCTACCGAACGGCACACGAAGGGGGACGGCGCGATGGCCACGCACACGCGCATCCGGACGTTCAACACGCGCGACACCTATCCCGAGCAGAACCTCGACAACGACCTCTGCCAGGCGGTGGTGGCCGGCGGCACGGTGTACCTGCGCGGGCAGATCGGCCAGGACCTGGACACGCGCGAGTCGGTCGGGATCGGCGACGTCCGGGCGCAGGCCGAGAAGGCGATGTCCAACATCGACCTGCTGCTCCGGGAGGCGGGAAGCAGCATGCAGGACATCGTGAAGGTGACGGTCTATATCACCGACCCGCGCTACCGGGAAGAGGTCTATCGGGAGATGGGCCGCTGGCTGAAGGGGGTGTACCCGGTGTCGACCGGCATCGTGGTGCAGGCGCTCGCCCGCCCGGAGTGGCTGGTGGAGATCGACGCGACAGCCGTCCTCTCGGCGGAGCGCGCGGACGGGGGTGCAGCATGACGTTCTCGATCGCAGCGCACCAGGACGGAAGGTTCGGCGTCGCCGCGGCATCGTCGTCGCCCGCGGTGGCGGCGCGGGTCGTGCACCTGCGGGACGGTGTCGGCGCGGTGGCTTCGCAGAACGTGACCGACCCCCGGCTGGGTGCGGCCCTGCTCGACGGGGTCGCGGCCGGCCGGAGTCCGGAGGCGGCCATCGCGGAGGTGGTGCGGAACGCGCCGAACATCGGCTACCGGCAGCTGACCGTCGTGGACGGCACGGGGGCCGCCGCGACCTACAGCGGCGCGCACACGCTCGGCGTGCAGAACGCGGCCACGGGGGCGCACTGCGCGGCCGCGGGGAACATGCTGGCCAGCACGGACATCCCCGGCGTGCTGTGCGCAGCGTTCACCGAGGCGAAGGGCGAGCTGGAGGAGCGGCTGTTCGCGGCCATGGCGGCGGCGCTGGCGGCCGGCGGGGAGGCCGGCCCGGTGTACTCGGCGGGCCTGTCGACGGTGTCCGGGAACGGCTGGCGCGACACGGACCTGCGGGTGGACTGGCAGGACGAGCCGATCGCGGCGCTGGGGCGCCTGGTGGAGGTGTGGCTGCCGCAGCGGGACGACTATGTGCAGCGCGGTCTCGATCCGGCCGCGTCGCCGGGATACGGGGTGCCCGGTGACGACCGCTGACGCGCAGCAGGGCCCGGCCGGCGGCGCGGAGCTGCCGGGCGCGGCGGAGCTGATGCCGCGGCTGACCGCGTACTCGGAGACGCTGCACGCCCACCCGGAGACGGCGTGGGAGGAGGTGCGGGCGGCGGCGTGGACGGCCGAGCTGCTGGAGGAGCTGGGGTTCGCGGTGACGCGGGGGTACCTCGGTTTCCCGACGGCGGTGCACGCGTCGTTCGGGTCCGGCAGCCGGGCGGTCGGCTTCGTCGCCGAGTACGACGCGCTGCCGGGCCTGGGCCACGCCTGCGGGCACAACCTGATCGCGGCGATGTCGGTGGGCGCGGCTGCCGCGCTGCGGCCGTGGGCAGACGCCCTCGACCTCCGCATCGACGTGATCGGCACGCCCGCGGAGGAGGGCGGCGGCGGCAAGATCGAGCTGCTCGACGCGGGCGCCTTCGCCGACCTGGAGCTGGCGCTGATGGCGCACCCGGGGCCGGTGGACGCGGCGCGCGCGGAGCCGTTCGCGGTGGCGCACGACCACGTCCGGTTCGCCGGCAAGTCGGCGCACGCCGCGGCCTACCCGCACGAGGGGCGCAACGCCAACGACGCCTTCGTGGTGGCGCAGGTGGCGCTGGGCCTTCTGCGGCAGCAGCTGCCGGCGGGGGTGCGCGTGCACGGCATCCAGACCGTGGGCGGCGAAGCGCCGAACGCCATCCCGGAGGTGACCGAGGGCCGCTGGTACACCCGGGCCGAGTCGCTCGCCGAGCTGGAGCCCCTCCGCAGCCGCGTCCGCCGCTGCTTCGAGGCCGGCGCCCTGGCTACGGACACCGACCTGGAGTTCACCCCGGAGTCCCAGCCCTATTCGGAGTTCCGCACCGACGAGCGAGCCCTGGCCCTCTACGTCCACCACGCCGAAGCCTTGGGCCGCCGCTTCAACGCTCCCCCGGAGCAGCAGACCATGAACCGCGCGTCGACCGACATGGGCAACGTCTCCCAGCTGGTCCCGGCCATCCACCCCTACATCGGCCTCGGCAGCTTCCCGGTCTCCAACCACCAGCCCGCCTTCACCGAAGCCTGCATCGGCCCCGCCGCCAACCAGGCCCTCGCCGACGGCGCGACGCTGCTGGCGAGGACGGCGCACGACTACTTCCAATAGACCACCATCGGAAGGAGTCCCCCGGCACCGGGATACCGGCGCCGGGGGATCATTCTTCTCGATCGGCGACCGTGGAGGAATGGCGTGGACGGCTCAACGGCGCTGACTGACGGAGGTCTCCCCCGCCCGCTCACCGGCCAAGAGCAGGCCGCCATCGACACCGTGCTCCGGGTCGACGCGGCGTGGGCCGAACAGGTGCGCGGGCAGCTTCCGTTCGCGCAGGTCTGCCGAGTGTGGGTCACCGGACTGGCGAGCGTGGATATCGGCGTCAGCGCAGCGGCTCGCGGAGCTGACGTGCCGGACGGGCCGCTGCCGGTGCGGGCGGTCGTAGTCGGCGACGAGGGCGAACTGGTCGGCGAGCTGCTGGTCTGGATGGCTGGCGGGTTCATCTCCGCGCTCGAATACGCCTGGTACACGGACGATCCGCCGCGAGGGCTGCCGAGGCCCGAGCAGATTCACGTCAGCGCCGAATAGGGCCGCATCCCGGGAGAACAGCAAGGGCGGCCGGTGGTGCCGGCCGCCCTCGCGGAGCTGGGCCCGCAGGGTCAGAGCCCGGAGCTGACCAGGAACTTGGCACCCTGTCCGCCGCGGAGGGCGTCGAAGGCGCCGGTGACGCCGTCGAAGCCGATCTCGTCGACCCAGCCGGTGGGGTCGTAGATGCCGCGGCCCATCGCTTCGATCACGGCGTCGAAGTCGGCGGGGAGGTAGGCGAGGGCGCCGACGACCTCCAGCTCGGTCATGACGAGCATCGTGGGCTGGAATTCCATGGTGCGCTCGTGGACGGCGACGACCACGAGGCGGCCGCCCGGGGTGAGGTTGGCCAGCCCGCTCGTCACCGCGGCGCCTGCGCCGGCGGCGTCGAAGACGGCGTCGACGCCGCCCGGGTTGAGGTCCTCGACGGCGGCCGCGAGGTCGCTGTTGACCGGGTCGATGGTGGCGGCGCCGAGGGCGGCGATCCGCTCGCGCCGGGTCTCCGAGGGCTCGGAGACGAGGACGCGCTGCACGCCGTTGGCCTTGAGGGCGAACCAGAGGCCGATGCCGATCGGACCCGCTCCAGCGATGAGGGCGGAACCGCCGGCCTCGATTCCGCTGCGCTCGACGGCGTGCCAGGCGACGGCCATCGGCTCGACCAGCGCGCCCAGCTTGAGGTCGACGTTGTCGGGGAGCTTATGGACCTTGGCGGCGTCGACGACGGTGAACTCGGCCATGCCGCCGCCGTGCGAGTTGAGGCCGTGGAATCCGACCACGCGGCAGGCGTTGTAGCGGCCCTGCCGGCACGCCGCGCATTCGCCGCAGTAGTAGACGGGCCAGACGGCGACGCGGTCGCCGACGGCGACCCCGGTGACGTCGGCGCCGATCTCGGTGACGGTGCCGGAGAACTCGTGGCCGAGGGTCTGCGGCCAGGTGGCCCCGGTGACGGGGTGCGGGGGCGGCGGGGTGCCGTCCTCCCCGAAGTAGAGGTGCAGATCGGACCCGCAGATCCCGCTGAACGCGTTCTTGATCTTCACCTGGTTCGCGGCCGGCGCGGGCTCGTCGACCTCGTCGACGCGGAGGTCTGCCGGGCCGTGGAACCGTACTGCGCGCATGCGAAAACGCCTCCCCATCCGGGCGCCGGGGGGCGGCCCTTGCCACCTCGACGAAGCGCCACACAGAAGAACATATCCGATTATTCTTGGACATTTGAGACGAATTCGCAGGCCAGCGGCGTTCTGCGCGCCACTCCGCGAGCGCCGAGCGGGCCAGGACTGCGCGGCCGGCGCCGCCGGCGGCCCGGGACACGCGCCATTGCCGGGGCCGGGGTCGAAACCTGCCCCGGCAATGGGCTGCAGCGGAAGTCAGCCGTCGCCTCCGGCCGCATCGAACGCGGTGAAGAAGCGCGTGAGCCAGTCGGAGACGGCGAGCGTCGCGTCCTTGGCGGCCTCAAAGAAGTCGGCCACGGGCGTGAGGTCGGGGGCAGCCGTACCGGCTGCGGCCGGCGACGCCCCCGCGAGCAGAAGCACGGCGATACCGGCCACCAGGACGGTCTTCACTGACGTGCGCATGGTTCCCCCGCTGGTCGCTTGTCCTTCCATCGTGTGCCGCGAGGGGCGCTGCGACCAGCGGACACGCCCGGCGTTCACACCAAAGCGGACATGCGGCGAGGGAGGTGCCGCACAGCCCTCCCCGGAATTCGCTTGGTGCGCAGAGCGATGCCGGGGCAGCGCCGCCAGCGCTGCCGATGAGGCGACGGCGGCAGCCACGGGCCAGACATCGGCGCCTGGGGTCCGCTCTGGAAGCACCCGGTGAGCCCGGCTCCGACGACCGCCGGATAGCGCAGGGCGCGCAAATGCGGCCGAGGACGGCCGGGCCGCCCTTGCGTGGAGACGCCCCGGAAGGGGCGGGCTCGCCGCGCCGGACCATTCGCGCGCCACCGGAACACCGGACTCGGCCGCCGGGCGTATCGATGCCCGGCCCGCGAACGGAAGGGCCACCCCGGCGCTTCGGAGTCCGGCGCGGTGCCTGGCGTCCGTCCCGGCCACCCCGGCGAGCGACCGGCCCGAGGGGGCGCCCCCGAACCGAGCGCGCGAAGAGAAGAACGATGGCGTCGGCGGGCAGCCTCCGCGGCGCTGCTGGTGCGGGCAGCGCCGGCGGTGGCGCAGACACGGCGTCGAGCCGCCACCGGGCACGTCCGTTCAGCCGGAGTACGGCGCCGAGGGGGTGTTGGAGGGCGCCCGCGCGTTGGCGGATGAATCGTGGAACGCTGCCAGACGGCGGCGCGGACTGGAAGCGCGTCCACCGGCGCATGGGGAATGACGGCGCGGTGCCCGGCAAGAAGGCCGCCCCCGACCTTCCGGAAGACGTGCGCATGCGGCTGGCGGTGTCGGTCGCCGACGAATCCATCGGTGCGGCGCAGGGCACCCTCGTCGCCTGAGTCCTGACCCTGTCGAGCCCCGCTCTGCGACCCGGTCGCGGCGGGGCTCGGTCGTGCGCGGAGGTTGGCGGGTCTCAGTCGGACGCCGGGCCGCTGAGGCGGCCGAGTCCGGGCAGGAAGCGTCCGGTTCGCTGAGCGTAGGCACGGTAGTCGTCCGGATGTGTGCGGAGGAGATAGGGCTCCTCCACCACGCGGACCTGGATCTGGACCGACGCGATGCAGATCGCCAAGGCCGCGACCGAGAGAGCCGAGGGCACCGCAGCCACCATGCCCGCGAGGAGCATCCCCAGTCCGGTGAAGATGGGGTTGCGGACGATCCCGAAGATGCCGCCGGTGACCAGGCCGGTCTGCTCGGAGTCGTCCACGCCGATGCGCCAGGAGTCGCCCATCGCCGCCTGGGAGGCCAGGACCAGGGCGAGCCCGGCGGCCATGAGCGCGATGCCTCCCCAACCCACGGCCGGGAGCACGGGCGCCAGCGGAGGGACGCCGGCCAGCGCCGCCGCGGGTGCGGCGGCCGCAAGGAGCGCCGCGACGATGAACATCCGCGCGCCCCACCATTCCGTGGAGAACAGGGGAGCGTCGGGCCATCGGAATCCGGTGTCGCCGGTGCGCCGCCAGGCGACGAGGCTGCGCAGCCCGAAGGCCAGGAGCAGAGCGGCGAGGTAGAGCAGGAGCGCGGTCAGTGCCATGGAAGACCTCCGCCTTCAGGACGGCCTCGGATGTTGGCGACCGGCCGGCGTGGTCGCCCCCCTCTTTAATGATCGTCCAAACCAGATATGATCGCCTTATGGCGATTGATAACACGAGCGGATGCCGGGCGGCAAGCGCCGGCGTCGGCGCTGCCGAAGCCCTCTTCCACAGCCTGTCCGACGGCACCCGGCTGGCCATCGTCCGGCGCCTCGCACAGGGTGAGGCGCGGGTCGCGGACCTGGTGGCGCAGCTCGGTCTCGCCCAGTCGACGATCTCGGCGCACGTGGCCTGCCTGCGCGACTGCGGCCTGGTCGGCGGGCGCCCCGAGGGGCGGCAGGTGTTCTACTTCCTGGCCCGGCCGGAGCTGATGGACCTGCTCTCTTCGGCCGAGGTCCTGCTGGCCGCTACCGGCAACGCGGTCGCGCTGTGCCCCAACTACGGCACCGACAGCAGGGACGAGCCGGTGCCCGATGAGTGACGCCTGTTGCGGCGAGGAGCCCCGCCCGGCTGGCGGGGCCGAGGAGCACGAACCGGAGACGCTGTGGCAGGTGGGTGAGATCCGCTTCGCCGCAGTAGCGGCGCTTCTCCTCGGTGCGGGGTACGGCGCGGAGTGGGCCGGCGCCGCCGGCCTGGTCGGCCTGGGGCTCAAGGCCGGCGCGCTGGCCGTGGCCGGCTGGACCTTCGTGCCGGCCACCCTGCGCGGCCTGGCCCGGGGGCGCATCGGCGTGGGCACGCTGATGACCATCGCCGCTGTCGGCGCCGTGCTGCTCGGCGAGGTGGGCGAGGCGGCGATGCTGGCCGTGCTCTACACCATCGCCGAGGGGCTGGAGGAGTACTCGGTGGCCCGCACGCGCCGAGGCTTGCGCGCCCTGCTGGACCTGGTCCCCGACCATGCGCGGGTGCTGCGCGGCGGTGCGGAGCAGAGCGTCGCCCCCAGGGACCTGGTGGCCGGCGACACGCTGGTGGTCCGGCCCGGCGAGCGGCTTGCCACCGACGGTGTCGTCCACTCCGGCCGGTCAAGCCTGGACAGCGCGGCCATCACCGGGGAGTCGGTCCCCGTGGAGGCGGGGCCGGGGGACGAGGTGTTCGCCGGGTCCGTCAACGGCGCCGGGGTCCTCGAGGTCACCGCCACCTCCGCTGCCGCCGACAACTCCCTCGCCCGCATCGTGGCGATCGTCGAGTCCGAGCAGTCGCGCAAGGGCGCGGGACAGCGCCTTGCTGACCGGATCGCCCGCCCGCTCGTTCCGGGGGTGATGGCGGCGGCGCTGCTCATCGCCGTTCTCGGGTCGGTGCTCGGCGACCCGCTCGTCTGGATCGAGCGCGCACTGGTGGTGCTGGTGGCGGCTTCGCCGTGTGCTCTGGCCATCTCCGTACCGGTCACCGTGGTGGCCGCGATCGGAGCCGCCTCCCGGCACGGCGCTCTGGTCAAGGGCGGGGCCGCCGTGGAGGCCCTGGGCCGGGTGCGCACCGTGGCCCTGGACAAGACGGGCACGCTGACCCGCAACTCCCCCGCCGTAGTCGGGACCGTCGCGGCGTCCGGCCAGACTCGCGAACGGGTTCTGGCCGTGGCGGCGGCTCTGGAGGAGCGCAGCGAGCACCCTCTCGCACCGGCGATCCTGGCGGCTGCTCCGGCGCCGCAGCGGGCGGCGGACGCGGCGTCGGTCCCGGGCGCCGGGCTCGTCGGAACCCTGCACGGGCGGGCCGTGCGCCTGGGCCGGCCGGGCTGGATCGATCCGGGTCCTCTGGCCGCAGACGTGCAGCGCATGCAGCGGGCCGGCGCCACCGCGGTTCTGGTGGAGGACGGCGGGGCGCCGATCGGGGCGATCGCCGTCCGCGACGAGCTGCGCCCCGAAGCGGGCCAGGTGGTAGCCGCACTGCGCGGCGCGGGCTACCGGGTGGCGATGCTGACCGGGGACAACCGGGCCACCGCCGCGGCGCTCGCAGTCGAAGCGGGCATCGAGCCCGGCAGTGTGCACGCGGAGCTGCGTCCCGAGGACAAGTCCCGCATCGTCGGCGACCTCCGCGCACACGGCCCGGTCGCGATGGTGGGCGACGGCGTGAACGACGCGCCCGCCCTGGCGACCGCCGACGTGGGCGTGGCAATGGGGGCCATGGGCACCGATGTCGCCATCGAGACCGCCGACGCGGCGCTGATGGGCGAGGACCTGCGCCACCTCCCCCGGCTCCTGGCGCACGCCCGCCGGTCGCGCGTCATCATGTGGCAGAGCGTGGGGCTTTCGCTGGCCATCATCACCGCCCTGATGCCGCTGGCCCTGTTCGGCGTCCTGGGGCTCGCCGCAGTCGTCCTGGTGCACGAGGCGGCCGAGGTGCTGGTCATCGGCAACGGATTCCGCGCCGCCCGCGCGCCGGCGCCGATCCCTCGCTCATCGCAATAGCGGCCACAATGCGGCCATTCTCTGTATCATCTGAATAACGCCGCACATTATCGCAGTTCGGCGCTGCGACTCCCGCGCAGGCGGGAATGGACCGATCTACACCGTGGCCGCCTGGAAGGGCGGCGTGCGACTCCCGCGCAGGCGGGAATGGGCCGCTCCGTAGGGGCACCCCGTATGCGGTGCCGTCTCTGGTGGACGCGGCGACGGGCCCAACCTGGTCGGCCACGAGGGAGTTCGCCGGGTTGCCTGCCACGTCCACGCCGAGTCCGCGGGCGACGTGGCCTGGGCACACGCCGCCGGGCGGACTCCCTGCGGCAGAGGCGGCCGCGAATGCGGGCAGCGCGACGATGAACCGGTGCACCGCTAGCCCACGCGCCTGGGCAGCCCTTGCGGCGAGATCACGGGCGCTCTGTTCTGGTTCAGCGGCTCTGCCGCCCCCTCGAGCCGCCCGGCGGAATCACGGTTGGGACTTTTGACATCGCCGAGGGGGTGGGCGCGGCGCACGATAGGCGGCGTTTCCTCCCTCGACTCGGAACAGGCTCCTGCGGCCCGCTGAGCTCTTGTGTGCGCCCTCGCTCAACGCGACGCGGGCAGCGCCACGTCCGGGCTTATCCGAAGTACAGCGGGCCGGAGACATTTCCGGCCTGGATCACTTGGCCGGTGACCGTGCCGCTGACGATGGTGTTGCGAACTTGGCCCTGAGGCCGTTCGCCGCGGGACTCGTCCTCGCCTCCGACCTGGGTGACGTCTCCTTCGACGCTTCCATCGTCGGGCGCTGCCATGGTGTTCTCGACGCTGCTCTCGTCGCCGCCGTTGTCTGCCGCGTGTCTACCCATGGTGCGCAGGGTATGCGGTCGGCGCCTGCCCAGATCACCCGGGACTGGATCAGTGAAAACGCGCACCCAACCGGGTGCGGGCGCTTTTCACGGCCGCTCCGATCGCCGCGAGCATACACAGCAGTCGGAAGATTCCCTGTGAAAAAGCGGGCACGTATTCTGCGGTCCCGCTATACCGCCGCGACGCCTACGCCGCCGGGCTCACTCAGCGGGCCGCCTCCGGATCGCGGTTGCTGATGTTCGGCTACGGCCCCGCGCTGGGACCTGATCGATGTCACGCAGGGCACCAACCCGGTGCCGACCTTCTGGTTCCCGCTGCGCCGCACCGCCTAGCCATCCCCGCCCGCGGTCCTCAGGGTTGCGGGGCCCGCGCCGCTCGGGCACGTCGAGCCCGGGCGTCCGCCGGCCATCCCCGCCGCCCGGCGGACGCGGATACACCGGCCCCGCGGCCAAGGGACCCGGCCTCCGGACGAGTCCGAGGCCCCTCACCAGCGCCGCCTGTGTTCCCTGGTCAGTCCGGTTTCTCGCTCGCCCGGAGCTCGTCGCGGCTGGCCTCCGGCCCGCCCATCTGATCCCAGCCGCTCTGGTCGAGGCGCTTGAGTTCGCGGGCGGCGTGGCCCAGCTTCTCGGTACGCGTTTCCTGGGCCACGCGCGCAGCCTCCGCGGCCGCCCGTTCGGCCTCTGCAGCGCGGGCTTCCATCTGCGCCACGACCTCTTCCGCTTCCGTCCGGTCGTCGCCTTCGCGCAGCGAGCAGGCGACCTGCCACTCGGCCTGCTCCATCACGACTCCGGCAGCGATGCGGTCCCGGCCGGCGTCAGGGCGCAGCGTGTACACGGTGTCGGAGGCGTGCTGCGCTCGCCGGAGGAGGGCCGCGGCCTGCTGGTCCAGAGAGGCGGGATCCACCACATCGCGCGGGTGCTGTTCGGCGAACGCGCGGCGCTTGCTGGCGGGGTGGCGGCGGATACGGAGACGCTGGGCCACATGGCGGCTCCCCGCGCCCGCAGCGAGGGTGGCGACGAAGGCGCCCACGATCGCGTCGAAGCCGAAGCCGATCAGGTTGACCGCCGATCCGGCCAGGCCCGCGCCGACCAGGAGGGCGGCGGGCACGGCACGGCCCATGGCCGGCGGCTCGGGATCTTCCGAGCCGCGCAGCATCTCCCGACGTTCGGTCGGCAGGTCGGGGGAAGGTGTGAGCCGGGGGCGACTGTCGGCCATGAGCGTTGTCCAGTTCTAGCGGATCGCGGACGGGCGGGCCCCGCGGGTTCGGCGTCCGCAGGGGCACAGAGGATCTCCCATCACTTCGATTGCCGGACGGCACACTCGGTTCCGCCCCGTGTGCGGGAAGTCGCGAAAGTTGCCGGGTCGTGCCGACGCACGGTGGGTTTGGAATTGAGGCACCGGACTCCGGCGCGTGTTTCCACCCCCGGGCAGGTGGCCGTGCTCGCCTCTGCTATCTGTTGCTTTTCACGGCCAAGGGGGCTATCCGCACTTCCATGTTGCAGACCGCCTGCGAAATCGCTGCCGATGTCCGAGCGGGCGAGCTGACCGCCACCGAGGCAGCAGCCGCAGCGCTCAGGCGGGCCACCGAGGATGACGGTCTCCGGGCGTTCACCGAGGTGTGGCCTGATCAGGCGCTGGCGCAGGCCGCGGCGGTGGAACGCCGGGTCCGGTCGGGCGAATGGCTGCCGCTCGCGGGTGTGCCGCTCGCGGTCAAAGCGACCGAGGGGCTGAACAGCCGGCAGACTCGGAAGCTCGTCCGGGCCGGCTGCGTTCCGATCGGGGCGACGTCCACTCCCGGTCGAGGCACGCGGTGGCAGACCTGGGGCGAGACCGGCCGCGGCCCCACCCTCAACCCGCACGATCCCCGCTGGTCGCCGGGCGGATCGTCGGCGGGATCGGCGGCAGCTGTGGCCGCCGGGACCGTGCCGCTGGCGACCGGGAGCGACGGCGCCGGATCGGTGCGGATCCCCGCGGCCTGGTGCTCGGTGATCGGCCTGAAGCCGACCAACGGCCTGGTGCCCGCCCGGGACCGGGCCGGGCTGAACATCGGCGGCCCGCTCGCCCGCTGCGCGGTGGACGCCGCCCTCTACCTCGACGCGCTGACCGGGGCCGCAACGTCCTGGCCTCCGCTTTCCGCCGAGCGGCCTTTGCGCGTTGCCTGGTCGGCCACGTTGGGATTTGCCGACACCGACGAACAGGTCGCTGGCGCGGCGCGGATCGGTCTGGACGCCCTGGCCCGCGCTGGAGCCGTGACCGTGCACGACGTCCCGGTGCGCCTGCCTGACCCGGCCGCCTGCTGGACGGCGCTCAGGAGCCGCAGCGGCACGATTCCGGATGGCGTTCGGCGGGACATCGCGAGTTTGGCCGAAGCCCTTACGCGCGTGTTCGCCGAGGTCGACCTCATCGCGACCCCGACCACCCCGAACCCGCCGCACGGCCACGACGGGCCCGGCGACATCATGAGCACTGCACTGACCTGGGCCTTCAACATCAGCGGCCACCCGGCGATCAGCCTCCCCGCCGGCTTCACCCCGGCCGGCGAGCCAGTGGGGCTGCAACTGGTCGCCCGCAAGCACCAGGAGCCTGACCTGCTGGCTGCCGCCTCCGCCGCCGAAGCGGGCAGCTGCACGGAAACGCGCACTGTGCGACGCCACCGGTAGCAGCGCGAGCGCCGGCGCAATCCAGGTGTACGGCCGCACCGACCACCCCCTCCGCGGAGGCGCGTCCACGGCTGACAACCACGGCCTGTCCTGACCAGGCCGCCCGGCATGCACCCTGCACCGGCTCATCCTCTGGTCCGCGAGAACGACACCGTGCAGAGCGCCCGTTTCACCGAAGACGCCGGTCCATTCCCGCCTGCGCGGGAGCGATGGACCCGGCCGTGAGCAGTGCGCTGGCGCACGGCCCGTTCCGGTGGAGTGGCTATTCGGGAAGATCCACCCGGACGCCGTCGTCAACCAGGGTCTTTCCGTTGACCATCATGTGGGTGATCGCGGCGTCTTCCGGAACGTCGTAGACGATTTCGGCCTCGGCGCTCTGGCCGGGGTTCACCTGGTCGAGGAAGCTGGTGTCCGTGCTCGCGCTGAGGTCGTACTCGTACTGCTTGCCGTCGTCGTCCATCAGCAGCTGGTTGGAGCCTTCGAGGTACTGCGCCTCAGAGGAGACGTTGGCCGCGGTCATGGACACCACGACATAGGTTCCGCGCGGTTCGCTGGAGAGCCCGAACTCGTCGGTGACCGACGGGAGTCCGCGCTCAACCCCGTTGACGGTGAACGCGAAGTTCCCGTGCTCGAACTCCTCACCCACCGCGTAAGTCGCCGCCTCATCACCGCCTCCCTCCGCACCGCCCCCGCCGTCGGCGGCCTGCTCCGCGTCCGCTCCGGTACCGGTGTCCGTCTGCGGCGCCCCGGCGATCAGAGCAGTGCAGCCGACCATTCCGACGATGCCGGCGAGGGTGAGGCAGCCGCATCCGCCCAGGATCCACGGCAGCGGCCCTGCCTTCTTCTTTGGAGGCTGGGGTTGGGCATTGGGGTACACGGGGCTACCTCCTCGTTGCCGCGGCGCGGCATGGGGGTGAAGTGTCCGGGTGATTCCGGCGTGATTGTGACGCCGCAGAGTGACAAAAGGAGCACCTTTTCGCCGGGTTTTTTCACTCCGGGTAATCAAGATCGTTTGGAGGATTCCGACCTGACACCCCTCGCCCCATCGCGCGCCCCCGAAACCGAAGCCGCCAGGGACACTTCACCCCTTGCAGAGCTCCGGGCACCGCTTTGGCCACGGATCTGCCGGTGGCCCCGAGCCCTCCTTCTCGGCCGGGCACCTCCGTCGCCCGGCCGGAGTGGGCCGGCCACCTGAAAACCAGAAGCCCGCAGAGCCGGTTGCTCCCAGATCTGCGCGCCGCTACGGCGGATATCAGGTAGCCCAGACAATGGAAAGCCCCCGCCGCGATGCACGATCGCGGCAGAGGCTTCCCCGATAAACCGGTTGGGCTCGATCCAGCGCGGCTAGCGCGCGAAGAGCGTCCAGGAGCCGCCGCCGGTTTCACACTTCCACTCGGTGTAGTCCACGTACGGCTCCGCCAGGTATTCCTTGGCTTCAGCGACGCAATCGTCCATCGTGCCCTTGGCCCCGCCGACCGTCTCCCAGCCGTCGTCCGCGGACGCGGCGCCCGCGGTCAGCGGAAAGACGACCGCGGCGGCACCCGCCACGAAACCGGCGGCAGCGAGAGAACGCCACGACTTCATAGAAACCTCACTTTGCTGCTAGAGAGAACGAGTCCAATGGGCATCTGCTGGCAAAAAGTTCGGTGCGCAGCTTTCGAATGAACCCAGGTCGGACATCACGCCCCACGGGGACGACAGTGCGCCGATCACCCCTTATTGCGTCCGCTTTCGGCACGCTATCGGCCACCCGCATCAATTCGAGGTAAAGAGATCGCTCCTTCCCCATCGCGCCGGTTCCTCCCACTCCGGATTCGCGGACGCCGACCATGCTGTGCCCGCTCCCTTCGGTTCGCTGCGCCGCTGTCCGGCGTCACCACGAATCTAGAGATCCGGCCTGATGGGCACATCGACCGCGCGAGCCAACCCGCCACCGACGGAAGTCGCCGCCCGCAAAGCTCCTGGGGACCGACGAAAGGCGGATCCACCGCACGTGAACTGCGGCGGCGAGGTGCATGCAGGGCGAAGCGCTTCGAGTTGCACCTTCCGTAGCGTCATGTGGTCCGCTGGACTCACATCCAGCCCCGCTGAGGAAGGCCCCGATCGTGCATCCGTCCCTCATTCCGCCGCGCCAGGTCAAGATCGGTGACGCGGCATCGTTCGCCGGCACGACGCCGCGGGCGATCCGCCACTACCACGAGATCGGCCTGCTCCCCGAGCCCGAGCGGGGTGCTGACGACCGCCGCCGCTACGGCTATGAAGACATGATCCGGCTGCTGTGGATCCGCAAGATGGCCGACGCCGGCATCGCCCTGGACGACATCCGCGACGCCTTTGCCGACGCGGATCCTGCTGGTACCGACAGCGACCACGATGTCGCGGCTGTCCTGGAGCGGCTGGAGGGAACCCTCGCCGCCCAGGAAGCGGAGCTGCAGCGCCAGCGGGCTGCCGTGCAGCGCATGCGAACCCGGGGCGGCAGGATGGGGCTGCTCTCCGATTTCGTCACCGAACGCCTCAAGGACCTGCCCGAGGGCTCCCTGCGCCAGGCAGACCTGGACAATCTGCTGGTCGTCGAGCGGCTTCTCGGCCCGCTCGGCGCGGCCGTCCACGCCGGCCGCTACATCGCCCTGGCCACCCACCCGGAGCTACGGGAGGAATCCGACCGCGTCGACGCCGCCGAGGAGGCACTCGACGACACGGTCGCTGTCGACGACCCCCGCGTGGCGCAGGTGGCAGCTGAACGGCACGCCTTCGAACAGGCCCTGAACGCCGCCAGCGAGGCTTCCGGCCTGGATGAGAGCGACGACGCGCTCTTCGACGCCTGGGACGAATTGCACCCCGCTGACAATGGCGAAGGCGAGGACGGGGCCGACCAGGGCTCGGGCAGCGGGCAGGGGTACATGAGCATGTCCGAAGCCATGCAAAAGCTGCCCTACGACCTGTCCCCGGCCCGCCTGCGCTGCATGGAGCTGCAGTTCGAAATGGACGCCCACGAGGCGTCCGGTACCTGAGCCAGGAGGCCCGGCCCAGGCTTCCGGCGCGTCTTTCGGGGAGCTCGCCGGTGGAAGCGGTCCGCACGGCTTCGCGCCCGCGCTGACCGGGCCGGCCGCCTCGGGGCCCCGGCGCCGGAGTTCGCCACGGCGGAGTGCTGAGCCGGCTCCGCGCCGGTTGACTCCGACGCGGCGTCACGGTGTGCGGTGGTCGGACCGGCCCCTGACGAAAGGCTCCGACGTGTTCGACTCCGCCCGGCAGATCCAGCTCACCGATGCCGACTACGCCCGCGCAGAGCAGATGCTGGCGCCCTACCGGGCCCGGCTGATTCCGCAGGCCGCGGTCGAGCCGCAATGGCTCGGCGGCGGAGAGCGGTTCTGGTACGGGTCCGGCGCACGCTACGTGATGGTCGATCCGGCGGCGGGCACGCGCCGGGACGCGTTCGACCACGAGCGCCTCGCCGGCGCGCTGACCCGGGCGTCCGGGCACGCGGTGGTGGCGGACGATCTGCCGCTCGGCTCGATCGAGTTCGAAGACGGTGACGGGCATGGGGACGGGGATGCGGACATGGTCCGCTTCACCGCGTTCGACGCGCGGTGGGAGTGGTCGGATCGGGCCGGAACCTGCACGCGGATCGACGAGGGCCCCGCCGTCGCCCCGGGGGAGATCGTGTCGCCGGACCGAGCGTGGGTGGCGTTCCGGCGCGACGGCAACGTGTGGGTGCGCAGCCGGGACGGGAAGCGGGAGTTCGCGCTCACCGACGACGCCGAGCCGCAGTGGGACTACGGCGGCTTGCTCGAGGCGGCGGCGAAGGTGAAGCTGCCCCTGCTGGGGCTGGAGTCGCTGCTCGTCGCGGCGTGGTCGCCGGATTCCACGCGTCTGATCACTCATCGGATCGACCAGCGCGCGCTGCCGGAGCAGGTCCTGGTGGAGGCCGCGCCGCAGGACGGCGGGCGGCCGGTGGAGCACCGCGTGCGCTACCCGATGCCCGGCGACGCGGCGCAGGCGACCGTGGAGTGGCACGTCTTCGACGTCCGCACCGGACACAGGGTGACCGCCGAGGGCGGGCCGGAGGTCCTGGTGGCCCCCTATGCCCTGGATCGGCGGTGGTGGTCCGGGAAGGGGGACGCCGTCCACATGCTGCACCAGTCCCGAGACGGACGCACGCTCGAACTGCGCCGTCTCGACCCCGACTCCGGTGCGGTGACGGCGCTGATCACCGAGAGCGACCGGACCCGGGTGGACGCGGCGCCCTACCTGCACGTCCCGCCCATGGTGCGCTTCCTGGACTCGGGGGAGATCCTGTGGTGGTCCCAGCGCGACGGCTGGGGCCACCTCTACCTCTACTCAGCCGAGGGAGAGGAGATCGGCCAGGTCACCCAGGGGCAGTGGCTGGTGCGCCGGGTCCTGCGGGTCGACGAGGAGCGGCGCAGGGTGTGGTTCCTGGCCTGCGGCCTGGATGCGGACCCCTATGTCCGCCAGATCTGCCGGGCGGACCTGGACGGCGGCGGGTTCGAGCGGCTGACCGAGGACGGCCTCGACCACGACGCGGTCGGCCCGCCGGCCGGCGGCTACCTCCTCGACCGCGCTTCCGGGGTCGCGAGCCCTCCCCGCGCCCGGGTGCTCGGCGACGACGGCCAGGTACTGGTCGAACTCGAGGCTCCGGACACGGCTGCGCTGGAAGCCGCTGGCTGGAGCCCGCCTGAGCGGTTCCGGACGACCGCTGCCGATGGGCACACGCCGATCTACGGGCTGCTCTGGCGCCCGCACGGCTTCGACCCGGAACGGCGCTACCCGGTGATCGACCACTCCTACCCCGGGCCCAACATCCACCGCGCCTCGCCCGGCTTCGGCGACCTGTTCACCGGCGAGCCGGAGGCGCTGGCGGCGCTCGGCTTCGCGGTGGTCGCGCTCGACGGCCGGGGCACTCCGGTGCGCAGCAAAGCCTTCCTCGACTACTCCTACGGGGATCTGGGCATGGCCGCGGCGCTGGACGACCATGTCGCCGCAATCCGCGAGCTCGGGCGGCGCCACACCTGGCTCGACACCGACCGGGTCGGCGTCACCGGCCACTCGGGCGGCGGGTTCTTCACGGCCCGGGCGCTGCTGACCCGCCCCGAGTTCTTCTCGGTGGGGGTCGCGCAGGCCGGCGCGCACGACTTCTCGATCTATCTGCCGTTCTGGGTCGAGCAGTACCACGGCGACATCACCGAAGAGAACCGCCGGTCCCTGGTCAACACGGCGCTGGCCGCCAATCTGCGCGGCAAGCTCCTGCTGATCGACGCCGAGCTCGACGACAACGTGCTTCCCTACCAGGGCCTGCGCCTCGTCGACGCGCTGATCGACGCCGACGCCGACTTCGACATGCTCCTCGTCCCCGGCGTCGAGCACAGCTTCCACGGCCGCGACCACTACGTCACCCGGCGCACCTGGAACTACCTCGTGCGCCACCTGCACGGCACCGAGCCTCCCGGCTACCGCCTCGCACCGTTCCCCGAAATGCCGGCCTGGGCCGTCCAGCCGCCGGGATGAGGCGGGGCGGCGACGGCTGCGTCGGCGCAGGCAGGTGGACCCGCACCGCGTCGGCGTCCCTGAACTGGGGAAACGCAGGAGTCAGGTATCGGACCGGTGCGAGCTCGGCTGCGCTGGCCCCCACGGAGCGCGGCGATGCGAGCCGGTCGCGAGCGCACGTGGCCGGTCCGGCGCCGCCCGCCGATCACTGCGGCGTATCCCGGATGGCACGCAGCCATTGTTCGAGGACGGCGAAGTCCGCACTGCTGAGACCGCGGGACGGCTCGACGCGGTGGAGGAGGGCCGGGGCGGGGTGGCGGGCGGCGGCCCAGTCCCGGTCGGCGTCGGTGATCTCGTCATCGACCCAGGCGAAGGGGCGCCCCTCCGCCCACGCCATCAGGCTGCGCGTCTTCCAGTGGAGCCCGAGCCAGCGGTCCTCGCGTTCCCGCGCGTCGGAATCCTCCGGCCACTGCACGACCGGCAGGGGCGGCAGGCCGAGGCGCGGCGCTAGGTCGGCGTTCGCCGCCTCTTCCCAGGTGGTGGCCCACACCAGCACGCAGGGCAGCGCCGCCAGGCGGGGTCCGGTATCCGGGTTGATCCGCGCCAGGCGCGTATCTGCACCGGGGCTGGCCGGCATGCGCGGCGCGCCGTCGCCGAACGGCAGGAGGGGGCCGTCGACGTCCAGGAACAGCAGCGGGCGGTCTCCCTGCTCGCTCATGGGCATCCTGCTCCTGCTCGACCGGGATGCCGTGAAGCGGGCGCCGGTTGCGGCGGCTGCCGAAGCCGCGGAGCAATCATCCCGCTCAGCACGGCCGCACCGGGATCTCTCGGCTCGCGCCGGGTCAGCGGTCGAGGGCGTCGAGGAAGCGGGAGGCCTCGGTCTCGGTCATTCCGGTGGTGCGGGACACCAGGATGACGGCTTCGGCGAGGCGGTCCTGGGCGAGGAGCTCGCGGGCCTGGTCGGCGAGGCTGATTCCGTGCCCGGGCGCGGGAACCCACTGGCCGGACTCGATGGCATCCACGGTGTCCTTGGCCTCGGCCAGGCCCATGCCGGTGTGCTCGCGCACGAGCTTGACGGCCTGGATCTTGCGGTTGGAGCGGACGAGGGCGAGGGCCTCGTCGGCGCCGGCCTGGTCGAGCGGCCTCTTCGGAGTTTCGGGTCCGGTGCCGAAGAAGTCTTTGAAGAAGCCGGCCATGCGCTGCAAACCTCCCAGAAGTAACGGGGCGGGCGCCCTGGGGAGGGAGTGTAGCGAGGCACCACGCCCCGTCCCGCACTGCGGACCGGACCTGCGGGGCGGCCGTGCCCCGGCCTCGGATAGAGCGGCTGCACCGCGCGCCAGGCCCATGTTCGGCGGACAGACGCCGGGAAAGCGCCCGAGCCGCGAGCGCGCCGCAGACCGGTGGAGCGGCGCGCCGAGCGCTCACTCCTCCTTGCCCCAGGTGAGTTTCACCGAGATCTGGGCCTCGCTGGCGGTACGGGCGACGATGACCCCGGCATCCACGGAGAACTTCATGCCGAACTCTGCGGTCACCGAGTCCGGGCGGACGGCCATCCCCGCCAGCTTCCCGGTGATCACCTCGGCCATCGGCCGGATTCGGTCCATCGCCTTGTCCAGGGACTCCGACAGGCGGCCCACCTGCGTATCGTCGTCGGCCGCCGCCGGGACGAGGCCTCCCTCGGGGGCCTCCACCTCGACCCGGACGGGTGAGCCGCCTTCGATCGGCACGTCCATGTAGAGGACCATGCGTTCTCCTTGATCGTGTCTCGTCGCCGAAAGCAGTACGGCCTCGCCCTGCCGCCCCGGCCTCGCCGTCGGCCCGGGGCCGGCCCCGGCGGCCCGGAGGGGGACCTCACTCCTCGAACTCGCAGACGCCGTCGGCCTCGACCGCGGCGGGCAGATCGCTGCGCTCCTCCTCGGTCAGCTCCCGGTCGCCGGCCACCTGGCACACGTGCCGCATCCATTCCTGCGGGTCGAGGGAGTAGGTCTGCGCCCCGCCGTGCCGCCCCCGCACGAGCAGGGTCTGGGTATCGCCGTGCACCGCCAGGGGCTCGTTCGCCGACTCCGACGGCAGCTCGGCTCTCAGCAGCTCCTCACCGGAGTAGTCCCACATGCGCAGAGTGGTGTCGCCGTCCATCACCGCGATGACGCTCACGTCGCTGGCGAGCGAGGAGATCCCGAACCCGGTGAGCAGGGACTTCTCCCGCCGCGGTGCGTCACCGCCCAGGTCCCACAGGGACAGGTCCCACCCGTCGTTGTCGGTGAAGGTGTAGGCCAGTCCGCGGTCAGCCTCGTCCGGGGAATGGTGGAAGGCGATCAACGCGCCGCCGGAGGGCAGCGGGGTGGTGGCGGTCCGCTCGCCGGAGCGTGCGTCCCAGGTGGTGAGCGCGTCGTTGTCCGGGGAGACGGCACGGAAGAGCAGTCCCTCACCCGGGACAGGGTCTATCCGCAGGCGGGCCTTACCCCCCGCCGGGGAGTCGCCCTCGGGGACGGGGATGGTGAACTCGGGCCCGGCCGGGTCGCCGTCTGCCAGGTCGTAGGCGCGGGCGCGCCCGGAGTCCTGGACCACGAGCAGGTGCTCACGGTCGGCGGCGGACACCTGCGGGAGGGCCGATCCGGGCAGATCCAGGTCCCACAGGAGCCGCTGGTCGTTCATCGCGTGCACCTGCACACGCTCCTCACCGACGGCCACGATCCGTTCGTCGTCAGCGGTGGCGGCGAACGCGCCGGGCAGGTCTATCTCGCCGAGGCGTTCGGTGCCGTCGGGGGCCCAGACCTCCACGCCGTCACCGCGGACCGGTTCGTCCTGGCGCTGCTGGAAGGGGGCGCTCAGGTTGAGCACCCGGTCGCCGCCGGTGGTGAGGGTCAGCCCGAGGGTTTCGGGGCTGGCGGACATGCTGCGGGTGTCGACGGTGGAGATGCCGACCCCGTCGAAGGCGCCGTCGAAATGGGCTGTGCGCAGGACGCCGGGCCCAGCAGGTGCTGGAAACGCCGGTGTTCCCTTGCCGTACCCGGTGTCGACCGCTTCGACCTGGCCATTCTCGGCGTCCACGTAGGCCATGCCGTAGGCGGACGCGTCGGCGGTGAGGTAGCGGCCGTCCAGGCCCAGCCCCATGCCGATACTGCACCTCACCGGAGAGGTGTACTGGTCGGTGGGGCCGTCCTCGACGGGGCGGTGGACCTCGATCTCGGTCTCCGCGGCCTGGGCGCCGGCGAGGTCCTGCTCGTCGCAGGCCAGCAGCCGGGTCCCGTCCGGCCCATGGGAGAACATCGTGATGCGGTCCGAGATTCCGTCGTTCCCGAGCGCGGGGGCCTCCAGCCGGGTGCGGGCTCCGTCGGCGAACGCGACGGCCACCGGGCCGTCGTCTTCGGGCAGTCCGTCAGCGTAGAGGGTGTCCTCGGACAGGGCGAAGATGTTGTGTGTGCCCTCCTTCGGGGGTGCCGGGACCCGGAGCACCTCCTCGGGGCGCGGGCCGGTGGTGTGAACTGCCAGGTCGCCGCGCTCGGCGTCGTAGAACCCGACGTGTCCGCCGCTCGGCGAAAATTCGATCGCCTGCCACAGGGGTTCGTCGGAGCCCAGCGGCAGTTCGGCGATGGGGGCGCCGTCGGCGCCGTAGAGACGCACCCCGTCGGGGGTCTGCAGCGCGGTGCGGGACCCGTCCGGGGAGACTGCGCCGGCGAGCGCGGCGGTGCCGCTGAGCGCCTCTTCCTCGTACCCCTGGTCGGTGCGCCGCCACAGGTACATCCGGTCGTCCAGGTGGAGGCCCACCCGGTGCAGGTCCCGCGTCACCGTCGGGGAGGGCGCGTCACCGACGGCCATGCCGGGCGGGGTCATCAGCCGGTCCAGCGCCCGGGTGCGAAAGTAGGCGCGGGACAGGAGCTCGGTGGCGGCCCGGGTGGGGGCGGTGCGGTAGGCGGCGACCGACTTGAGGAGGGCGGTCTCGCCGTGCCGGAGGGCCTGGGCGAACTCAGCGGCCAGCTCCTGGGAGGCGGCGGCGCGCTCCTCCTGGCCCGCCTGGCGGCGCCAAGCCTCGGCCGCGACCGCGGCGACGAGGGCGAGCGCCACCAGGATGCTCAGCCCGGCCGCCCACTGCCGTTTGCGGGTGCGCCTCTGCGCTTCCTCCTCGGTCGAGGCGGCGAGGTAGCGGTGTTCGGCCGCGCCCAGGTAGTCCGGCCGTTCCTTCATCAACTCCTGCATGCGGGTCAACGTGGGGCCGCGAAGCAGCAGCGACTCCTCTTCGTCGGCCCGGGACCACCGGTCGGCATCGGCGTGCAGATCGTCACGGTGAATGAGCAGGGCCCGGTCGTCGTCGATCCAGGTGCTCAGGCGGCCCCAGTGGGCGATCACCGCGTCGTGGGTGAAGCGCACCACCGCCGCCTCGCCCCGCCCGTGCACGGCGAGAAGGCCGTCGGCAGCGGGCCGCCGCACCAGGTCGGCCTCGGCCCCACTGAGGTCGGAGAGGGGCACCGCGCGGCCGATGGGAGGGGCATCGCGCAGCACTCGGACCAGCCGCAGGAACAGGCGCCGGGCCACGTCCCGATCCGGCTCGCCGAGCCGTTCCCAGATCTGCTCGGCGTAGCCGTGCACGGCGCCGCGCAGACCCCCCACGCGCTCGTAGGCCCGGTGGTCGATGACTCCGTCGCGTCGTTCGTCCCACAGCCGGGCCAGGGTGAGCTGGAGCAGCGGCAGTGCGGGGGTGTCGGTGTCCCATTTCCGGGCGGCTTCGAGGAGGACCGGGAGGAGCCCGGGGCCAAGGGTCACCCCGGGTGGCAGGGGGCCCTCGACCACCCGGGCCACCTGCTCGTCGGTCATCGGCGGGACTTCGTGGCGCCGCCAGGCGACCGGGCCGCCCTCCTCATCCTGCACTCCGGCCGCGGCGGGGGCATGCCCGTCGGGGAGCCCGAGCCGGTCGCACACGGCCCCCAAGTGGTCCGAGCGCACCGCGAACAGGCAGCGCACCGGGCTCTCGGGGCGGGACGCGGCCGCGGCGAGCCGACGTAGCAGGTCCCGGTCGCGGGGGTCCTCCACCTCTTCGACCTGGTCCACGGCGACGAGGCGGACGCCGCCGTCATCGCCGCTGCCGTCTCCGCCGGAACCGTCGCCGTCCCCGCGCCGGACTGCCGCCTCCAGCTCGTCCCGGTGTCGGGACAGTTCGTCAGGGCGCACCAGCAGGCAGCGCTCGCGGACCG
Organism: Nocardiopsis coralliicola; assembly: GCF_054779695.1. Lineage (NCBI taxonomy): Bacteria > Bacillati > Actinomycetota > Actinomycetes > Streptosporangiales > Nocardiopsidaceae > Nocardiopsis > Nocardiopsis coralliicola. Next base: position 164,108 of record NZ_BAAGXT010000009.1, read on the forward strand.
ACTCGCCCAGCAAGGGCAGGACGCCGGCCATCAGTACCGAAGACTTGCCGGCGCCGGACGGCCCGGTCAGCAGGACGTTGCGGCGGCGTTCGTCCCAGTCGGCAGCGAGGGCGCGGGACAGCTCCGCGCGGCCGAAGAACAGGTGGGCGTGGGCGGCCTCGAAGGGGCGCAGCCCGCGGTAGGGCGTGGGGGGCACCGCGGCGCGGGCGGGCTCGGGGACGACCCGGGACAGGGCGAGGCCGCTGACGGCGAAACTGGTGCGCCGGTCGCGCGAGGGGTCGACCAGCGCGACCATACCGAGCACGCCCTGGTGCACGTCCGACCAGAGCGGGCCGCCGCTGAAGCCCTTGCCCACCCGCGTGCCCATGATGCGCTGGTCCTCGACCTGGAGCAGCCCGAGACCGGCCCGGCCCACGACGGTGCAGTTGGCCCAGGCGGCGAGGCCGCGGCCCAGGGGGAAGCCGCCGACACGCACGTCGCTTTGGGAGGCGTCGTCATCGGCGACGATCCGGACCGGCCTGGCCCCGCCGGGGACGGGGCCTCGGAGCCGGAGCACGGCCACGTCGGCGGGGTCGCCGGTGGCGCTGGATTCCAGGCGGACGACCTCGGCCGACACCTGGGCGCCGGCGTCGACCAGGGGGAAGGCGAGCAGGATTCGGTCCTCGGGCGAGATGCGCGCGTCCTCGGGGCGGCCCAGCGCCCGTGATACGACGTGCGCACAGGTCAGCACAGTCGATTCGGACACCAGGAACCCTGATCCGACCGATGATTCCGGAGCGCCCGCGCGGCGGACGCTGACGAGCGCCGCCTCCACCGGAGCGATGGCCACGTCGGCCCTCCTCGGTCGTCGGCAGCCCAGTGACGGTCCCCGGGGGACTTGGCCGGGCCGAGTGGTCTCTGGTCCCCTGTCGGCGCACGTATTGCTGATTCGCCGCCGTTCCGATCCGCCCTCGGAACACAGCGCCGCCAGATTAGTGTGGGTTCGGGACGATGCGCAGGCCCATCCCGCTATTGCTTCACTTCGCCGCCACCGCCCGGGCATCGGAGGCATCCGAGAGGAACGCAGGTGATTACCGGCGCCTGACGGATTCGCCGGTGGAGCCGCCACTCCTCCCGCGCACTCCAGCCGCTTGCCCGGCCTCAGCGGGCCCACCACCATGCGGGGAACCCCGAAGCCGCCCCGCTCACCCTGGCCGCCGACCGCCGTCCGCGACCGGAACCCCCGGCAAGTGCCCACCGGAGCAGGAGAGGGTCCGGGGCGTCCTACGGAACCGGTGCCGTTCGACACCGCCAGTACCTGCGGAGGTCCCTTCGCCCTCTCCCACCACTTCGACCGATCAGGGGGCGCGGCGACGGCCGGGCCGGGCCGCGAGGCCGCCGCGGTCACGCCAGCAGCGGCACTCGCGCCCTGGGCTCCCGGACCGCTGCTCCTCGGACCCGATGCGCGACGTGAAGAAGAGCTGCGGCGTCACGAGGAGAAAGAGAGGAAGCTGAGACCACTCGGCCGACCGCGCCTTCCCACGCACTTCGCCCCCACCCCGGGTTCGGAATCAGATCCTTAATCGGAGTCGGACTCCTTCTGCCTCGGCCCCCCTTCAACGTCATCGAGTTCCGCACCCAACGTCGCAACCAGGACTCTATACCGCGCTCCCGCCTTCACGGCCTTTACCGAAACCGCGGCAAATGCCACCATGAGAGCCAATACGGCAGTCATGCCACTCGCAAACCAAGAGGAAATTTCCCCAAAGAATCCTTCAAGCTCGAACTCGAAGACCACCTCGACAACTATCCACGCCGCCGCGAGGGCTGCACCGATGACCAGAACTTCGATCCCGAGCTTTCTACTCAATCGAATTGTTTCGATCTGCTGGTCCAGCTGCTCCGCGTAGTAGTTGTAGCGGGTCTTCAGCGACCCGTTGATCAGAATGTCTTCCTCAACGATGTCGTGGACGGCCTTCGAATGCCCTCGCCTAAATCCAGTCAGGTAGGCGATGACCGCGCCGGCAATTGATCCAAGGGCTCCTGCCGCCGTCCAGAAGCCGCTCCACTCGATGCCGCTGAGATCCAAGGTCACTCCGTGTTGCCCAGTGGGGGTCCCGCAGAGAATATCGAGACTCAGCCCCTTTGGATACGGGAGCAGCCAGTAACCACCGGGGCCCTTGTCCCTCTGTTCGGCCTGTTCCCTCCCCGAGGGCGCCATCTCAGCGGCTTCTGAACCAGGATGAAGGGATTGCACGATGCGCAGACCAGCTCGAACGGGCGGGTGCCGTTCCCCGAAAACAGACGTGGAGCTCCGGGCAGAAGCGAGATTGCGAACCCTTCCGAGCTAGGCCGATAGGCACCACTGGCGGGCACCGGAGGTCGGAGGCCCTGCACCCCTCACGTGGACACGGAGTCCGAGTACAGCGCCGACGGCTGACCGCCAGGTGCGCGGACCGGAAGTGGGCACCCGCCGAGGACGAGACACCGGAGCCTCGGAGCACTCATCGCCGGCGCCAGCGCCGCGGCAGCCATCGGCGCCGGCCTCGTCTACATGACCCGCCGCCGCACTCCCGCGGAACCCTCCCCAGACTCGATCGGGCAGGAGAAGCCGCCCCGCCCGTGGACGGCGGGCCGGGCCCTGCGGCCCAACCCGCGCGGCCCGGAGCCATCCGGGCCTGCGCCGCAACCGCATGCAGACCGTGAGGGACGCGCCGGGAAGTATCACCACGAGCCTCCACCACCGTGGGGTTCGCCAGGGCAGGAAGCGGGAACGCCCGCGAAGACGCGGAGATCGTGCGACCCGAATCTGCCGGTGCTGAACGCTGATCACCCGGAGAGGACCAGAGCGATGAATCAGAAGGCGGCGAGCATCGACGAGTACCTGGAGGGGGTTGATCCAGCGTTCCGGACGGAACTCGAAAGGATTCGCGCGCTCGTGGCCGAACTGGTGCCGAGTGCCGAAGAATCGATCAGCTACCGCATGCCGACGCTGAAGTACAAGAACCGCGCCCTGGTGTATTTCACTGCTTCAAAGAAGCATATGAGCTTCTTCCCATCGTCCTGGGCGATCGAGGAGTACAAGGACCGCCTAGCGGACTACACGACTTCAGAACACGCGATTCGGTTCACGCTGGAGAAGCCGCTGCCCGCCGATCTGATCAGGGACCTCGTTCGGTTCCACGTACGCCAGATCGACGCCGGCCGGCACTGACCACGCTCCGTGGGCGGCCCGTGGGCCTGGAGAACTCCGCCGTGGACCACCGCCCCGGCCCAGACGTGCGACCGCGCGGATGGGGCCGGCCGCTCCGGCCACTCGACTCCCCTCAGGCCGGCACCCCCGCCACGCAGACTCAAGCACAGATCCACCCGCGCCGACCGGCGCCAGCGCCGAACCGGCCACAGCCATCAGCAGCCGCTACGAGCAACTCCGCGGGGTCGTGCTGGAATGCAGGGCGCCGCTCCGCACGGATCAGCGCCAGCACGGCTGTGGAAAAGTACGCGTATGACGCCAGAACCGAGCGCCGACGCCCATCCGCTCGACCAGTTTCGCGACCCGTCCGACGCGGCATACGTCCGAGGCTTGGCCGCCGTGGTGGCAGCCCGCTACGGCGGCGATCTCACCCGGATGCGGCGGGCGAACGGGTACTCGAACGCGACGTGGGTCGGGGGCGGCATCGCCGTGCGGATCGCGCAGACACCCGTCGGTATGGCACGCGAGGCCGCGCTCGTGCGTGCTCTGCCAAGCGGGGTCGGGCACCCGGAGCTGCTTGGGGAGGGCACAGCCGAGGGCCACGGCTGGTTCGTGACCGCGGAGGTTCACGGCCAGAACCTGCACGAGGCGTGGCCGGCGCTGGCACCCACGGAGCAGCAGCAGGCGATCCGCCAGCTGTGGGTTCGGACCAATACCGTGCACGGAGCGACCCCGTCTCTCCGACCGCATGTCGCATCGCACGGGGGTTTCGTGCCTGCCACGCTCGGCGACGCCGCCGCGGCGGCTCGGCGCGCCGACGCTGCACTCAGTCTGTCCAGCGCCCACCGATCGCGGCTCCACGAAGTCATCGAGGGGTACTTCCGGGCTGCGCCCCTGGTTGAGCAGGTCGTCAACCACGGCGACCTCGCCCTGATGAACGCCCTGTGGGACGGCGAGGTCACCGCCCTGCTGGACTTTGAGTTCGCTGTGCTCGGCCCGGCCGAGATCGACCTCTGCCGGCTGGTGTGCGAGGCCCGCGTATCCGAAGAAGGCCAGCGCGTTGATTCGGCAGCAGGCACTGCCGCACTGGAGATCGCCGCCCGTCACATGGATCCGGTTCATGGCCCCGCCCTCATCCACGGCGCCGCTGCCCTCGACCAGCTCCGCGACCTCGACCTCTGGCTCGCCAACGGCACCGCCGAAGAGCAGCCCGAGGACTGGCGCCCATGCCGCCTGCTCAAAGACCTCCTCAACGCCGAGGGCGGCTATCTCGCACCGCTACTCAGGTAGCCAACCCGTACCCACTGCACGAGGGTGGCATCGTGGCGAGCCGGCTGGCCGTGCATGCCGGCCCCTCCACGGGCGCGGCGGCTCCCGCGCAGGCGGGAATGGAATCTGCCATTGCCGAGTCGGCGATAAGATAACTCCAGCCCCGCCGATCTGTGGCCCATTACTACTGGGCCCCTGGACCCCAATTCCTGAACCCGGGGCCCAATCGCCTGGGCCCCTGGACCCTTTTTCTGGCCTCTCGATGGCAGTCTCGGGAATCACCGATTGCACGACGAGGAGTTATTACGCACAGTCTTTAGGCACATCGCAGCCCTCTTCCCCGAACCCTCTCAGGGGTCCTTGACCGCACTGGACGGCAATGCAACCTTGGATCCACATCGCCCCCCATAAGGGTGCCGGACCAACGAGAGCACCGCACTCTGGGTGGCCCGACGCAGGGACGTGAGATGACGGCACGAGCAAACAGAACCGGCGGCGAACTCAGTAGACGGACCGTGCTGACCGGAGTGGGTGCAGGCGTCCTGGCTGCCGGTTTCGGATTGAGCGCAGCCCCCGCTGCCGCCGGCCCCAGCGCCAGCAGCAAGCAGGCTGCGGCAGTGCTGGATATCGCCGACGCAGAGGTGGGCCAGGCCGGCGAACCCAAGGGGTACTCGAAGTACAACTACGCATCCAATTGGAAATCCAGCATGTCCAGCGACCACCATGCTGCATGGTGCGCCATGTTCCTTTCCTGGTGCTTCGATCAGCAATGGGGTGCGGCGGCTACGAAACGCGCGGTCGGCTACCAGGGCGGCCATTCGTATCCGACCGGGTGGTCCGCGACCTGGCTGTGGCGCGACTACCTCCGGTCCAATGACCAATGGGTCGGCTGGGAGGCGGCCCAACCCGGCGACCTGGTGTTCTTCAAATTCGGCAGCAACGGCAACCCGACCGATCACGTGGGAATGGTGGCGGACCCGCACTCCACGAACACGTACACCCTCATCGAGGGCAATGTCCCCGGCGATGACAAGCGTGTCGTGAAGTACAGGGAATACACGCGGAACAGCTACCTGATTGCCGTCTACCGTCCACTCTGGAGCGCAATCTGACGAACCGGGGCGTCCCTACGCCGCCCACGGCCGCCGGTGCCACTCAAGCAGGAAATGACCGATGCGACTTCAGGAATGGCGGTGTGTCAGGCGCCGGGACACGTGGTGTGCGGCGCCAGGTGGGCGACCACGCTGGTGACGATCGATGACCGTGGCGGCAGTGCCTCGAAAGCTGCTGGACGTCCACCACTGGTAGTTCTTTGTGCGCTGCGCGCCCACCACCGTCCAGCCGCGGCTCTCGCAGGCCGTGCCCCGTTGCGGTCGGCGAGGAAGTTGCGGCCGACGTCCGATCACCTGTTGCCGCCCGTGCGGAAGTCTGGATCTGGCGCGGCGTCTGCGATCCGGGGCCGGCCCAATAGTTCAGCGACGCCTCGGGGCGGCTGCCCCACCCGGCGGTTTGCCGACTGCGGGATGTCCGCGCTCGCCATCCGGAGCGCGAGACGATGCGGACCATAGATGTCCTCCCTGGCTATAGGTGGGCCACCCGGCGCGGTGGCCGGGGCTTTTCGGTCGGTGGCGGTTCGCCGGTGACCACATCCGGGCATTGCGTCAGCACCCGGCGTGAGCGCACAGTGGGCGGCACCCAAGAGAGGGAGCCCTCATGGCGCCAGCACTGCAGGTAGAGGACCGGATCAGCCCGACCCGCGACGAACCCGACGAAGGACCCAACCCAAACGAGTTCGACGGCCCCCCGGAACCCGACGATGACGAGGCCACCGACGACGGGCCCGACTGGGCATAGACGACCCCAGCATCGCGGAGGAAGGAAGCCCTCATGGCGCCAGCACTACAGATAGAAGACAAGCTCGGCCCGACCCGCGACGAACCGGACGAGCAGGGGCCGGCCCCCGACGAAATCGAGGCCCCGGAGCCGGACGACGAGCCGGCCGACGACGGGCCCGACTGGGCGTAGACGCACCCCAAACACCGTGGCCGGGGATCGGTCAGTGGCTGGCGGGGGGGGCGCCGGTGGGGCCGAACTGGGCGCAGTCCCCGCCGGCGCGCCGGTACAGCTCGCTGGTGTGCATGAGCTGGTCGCGGTACCACCACGCGCGGCGCTGCGCCCGTTCGGGGCCGCGGTGCCGCGCCAGCGTGCGCACAGCGACACGGCAAGCGCGGTGTGCAGGACAGCCAGCCCAGTGCGGGTGAGGGGCTGGCCGACGGTCGCCCACAGCGCCACAGCCCAGACTCGAAGTGGCTCTCCCACGCAGGCGGGAATGGACCGTAGACGCTCTTCTGACGCTCCTCCTTCTTCACGTGACTCCTGCGCAAGCGGGATGGACCGGCGTCGAGCTTGTCGAAGGCGTTGGGCCACAGGCGACTCCCGCGAACCCGGGAAGGAGCCCTTCAGGCTGCAGGCGTCGATGTGAAGCAAGGCTTTGGAACCGACGAACTCGTCGGCCGGCACCTGGCACTTTCCGTGCCCGACAGCCTCGCCACCGGCGGCGGGTCGTATCGAACGGTGGCCATATGGGGCGGGACAGCACGAATTGAAGAGCCAAGTGCCACTGGGCAGGGCGGGCCGCGATTCGCTCAGGAGGCGTGTCCAGGGAACCACTCCCCTGAACTCGGGCGTCCAACCCAACTAGCAGGGCCCCCAGACTAACTTCACCCCGCCCGAGGCCGCGCTGCAACCGCCCCCCTGAGCTGCGAAGGAGCCTGCACGGTGCATCGACCCGCCGGATCCAAGCAATCACGTCCCACAACATCCTCGCGGCGTTCCTCCACCCGACAGCGTCGCGCTGGGTCTGCCGTAGTGGCGCTCGTGCTCAGCGCTACTGGGTGTGGCCTGTTCGGTGCAGATCCCGAGCCACACGGGGAGGGCGAGCAGAAGGGCAGTGAGCCCGAGGGAGGCTATGTCCGGGAGGGTTTCGTCGGCAGTTGGAGCGCTTCCCTTCGCGCGCGGATCGAGGTGACGGAGCTCGCGCAGGTAGACGGTATGACACGGTTGACCATTGAGTACACCAACCTCGAAGACCGCACGATCGACACCGGCGCCTACGACAACCCCATGGACGCGCACTGGCTGCGCATCATCGACCCGGTGCAACAGCTGCGCTACCGGCCTTACGCAGATCTGGGCGCTGACATCTCCGGCTTCTACCGCGAGGAGCTGTGGCAGCCCGGCGTGACCTACGAGCTCGTCGTGTTCTTCCCCGAGTTGCGCGGCGATCCCGAGCGGGTCACCGTCGAAGGGCCGGGCGGAACCGGCGAATACACCGGTGTCCCCGTCACCGACGGCCAGGAGCGCGACTTCCCCTCGGAGCTGCCCGAGGCCGAAGAGCGCGAAGAGGGCTGGCCGGAGGAGGGGGAAACGGTGACGGTCCCCGTGGCCCAGGGGCGCCCGGAGGCCGATGAAGAGGAGCACGTCAACGAGCTGGTCTCGACGACCGAGAGCGTGGTCGGCGAGCGGGAGGCCGACTCCGACCAGGAGACCGTGGCCCTGCGGGCCGACGTCCTGTTCGAGTTCGACGAGGCCGAGCTGACCGACGAC
>NZ_BAAGXT010000010.1:0-171084 GCF_054779695.1 Nocardiopsis coralliicola
CGGCCCGCCGCGCCCGCCCGGCCCTCCGGGGCCGCAGGGGCCCCAGGGCCCGTCCGGTCCGCACCAGCCGCCCTTCGGCGGCGCCCCTTCCGGTCCGCCCGGCCCCGGCGGCCCCGGCGGCCCCGGCGATAAGGGCGCGAAGAAGTCCACCGGACTCCTGGTCACGCTGATCCTCGTCGCCGTGGTCGCGCTGGGCGGCGCGGGCGCGTCGGTCTGGCTCTACATGGGCAAGTCGGACGCCGAGCAGCGCCTCGCGGCCGCCGAGGACCAGGTGGAGGAGCTCGGCGGCGAGCTGGGCGCCTCCGAGGAGGAGGCCGAGCAGCGCGAGCAGGAGGAGAAGGAAGCCTACGAGAGCGCCGATCTGCCCGGTCTGCTGGACGAGGTGGAGACCCTCACCAGCGACCTGGAGAGCTCGATGGAGTCCTTCGCCGAGGCGTCAACCGACGACGGCGCCAGCGTCGACCAGATCGAGACGCTCTTCGCCGACATGTACAACTGCATGGGCGCGCGCGAGGAGTACAACATGAGCGCGGCCGAGCACGCGTCACTGCTCGACGACGAGCTGCCCGAGTACCTCTCCGAGCAGGACTACCCCTGCGGCCGGGACTTCTGGGGCGTCTGATCCAGGCGCACCGGCGGCGGGCACGCGGTGCAGAGCAGTGGAGAAGGGCCCCGGCACGGCGCCGGGCCCTTTCTCTGCGGCACCGGCGGCCGGAGGGTAGGCCCGGACGGCTCCCGCATCGCTGCAGCCGGATTTCCGGTGTTCAGTGCGTCGGACCAGCGGAAAAGCGGACAAGCGGCGGCAGCGGTGGGTGAGCGGCGGCTCCGCGGGTGAGCGGCCGGGTGCGGGCTGGCCGCGGGGCTGGTGCGACTGCAGAGGCGGGGAGGTTGACTGGCTCCCGCGCGAGGCGGCCGGATGGCGGGTTGGCCAGTGCGTCGGACAAGCCAAAGACGGCAGCGACGGCGAGGTTGGGCGGCCCTCGGGGCGGCGGCCGGGGGGCGGGTGTGGTTAGAGGGCGGGGAAGGCTGCGGGCTCCCGCGCGGGAGCGGCCGGGTGGCGGGCTGGTCAGTGCGTCGGACAAGCCAAAGACGGCAGCGACGGCGAGGTTGGGCGGCCCTCGGGGCGGCGGCCGGGGGCCGGCCGCGGGGCGGGTGTGGTTAGAGGGCGGGGAAGGCTGCGGGCTCCCGCGCGGGAGCGGCCGGGTGGCGGGCTGGTCAGTGCGTCGGACAAGCCAAAGACGGCAGCGACGGCAGCGGTGGCCGGAAGCTCGGGGCGGCGGCCGGGCGCGGGCTGGCCACAGGGCGGAGCCGCCGGGCTGGCCGCGACCCGGGCGCGAACCGGGCGCGCGGGACGGGAGTGACTGATGTGAATAGAGGGACTGGAGAGTCGGCCGCCGGCGGGCCGAGTGCGGGCAGGTGGTTCGCGAACCCCCGGTAACACCCCATCGCCGCCACGACTCCCACCTTTTCAGCGCCCCATCCCCGCAGAATCGAGCGGCGCGATCCTTTCGCGGCCCATATCCAGGGCTGGTTTCACTCTGCGTGGCGACATTCAGGGCGAAACCGGGCGTCGATCACCACTGAAGCCCGGGTGTCCGGTTTGGGGGCCCACGCGCAAAAGCGCGGCGCGTTCCTTTTCGCGGGGCAATAAAACCCCTCCCGCCTCAAACCGCCCAAAGCGGCCAATCCGACGCCGCGACTCGCGCCTTTTCACCGACCAGGCCGCCAAAAAGGCGGATGCGCGGGAATCGGACACCGCCACACTGCGTAACCTCGCGTTCTGCGCAGGTCCGCAGGGCGCGGAATCGGACTCGCCGCGCAGGGCCCGCGGGGGGCGAGGAGGTGGTGCTTGCTTGGGCGGGATTGCAGGGGCCCCCGTTGCGGTGCCCGTCTTCCTGGCATGCGCCCGCCATCCGGCCGACCCGCGACCAGCCGCCGCCCGGCCGCCGCCTGAGGTGCCGCCGAGCTCTGCCGTCGCTGCCGCTTTTCCGCTGGTCCGACGCAAAGAACATCGGTCGGTCGGCCGCCGAGGAGCGGGAGCCTTCAGGCTTACCCGCGCCTGCCCCGCGAACAGCAGGAGCTCTGGCCACACACAGATCGAGAAACGTCGGAACAGAGCGCAAGACTGCCCGCGAACCCGCCCTTCCTGTGTTGCCGTGCGTCCGACCAGCTAGGACCCCTCTCAGCTCCGCCGCCGCTGCCACCTTTCCGCTGGTCCGACGCACTGGACACCGGTGGGCCGGCTACCGAGGAGCGGGAGCCTACGGTCCCTACCGTTCTGGCCCCATGAACAGCCGCACGACTCTTCGCACACCGCCCCGAAGCAGCGGAACAGAGCGCAAAGACTGCCGACAAAGCCGCCCTCGCGCGGATGCCGTGAGCCCCGCCCCGCGACCACCCCGCCGCCCGACCGCCCGCCTCAGGCGCCGCCGAGCTCTGCCGTTGCCGCCGCTTTTCCGCTGGTCCGACGCACTGAACATCGGTCGGCCGGCTACCGAGGAGCGGGACCCTGCGGTCGAAGCCGCCCCCGCCCCGCGAACAGCAGAAACACAGCCCGCGCACCGGCCTCGATGCCGCGGCACAGAGCGGAGAGACTGCCTGCGAAGCCGCCCTTGCCGTGGTGCCATCCGGCCGACCCGCGACCAGCCGCCGCCCGGCCACCCGCCTCAGGCGCCACCGAGCTCCGCCGCCGCTGCCGCCTTTCCGCCTGTCCGACGCACTGAACACCGGCCGGCCGGCCGCAGGGATGCGGGAGCCTGCGGACTTACCCGCCCCCACCCCGCGAACAGCAGAAACACTGCCCGCGCACCGGCCTCGATGCCGCGGCACAGAGCGCAATGACTGCCCGCGCACCCGCCATTGCCGTGTTCCCGTGCGCCCCGCTACGCGACACCCCGGAAGGCCGGCCCTCCCTGTCCATCACCGAACGGTCTGAGCCATCGCGACCACTGCAGCAGGCCGCCGGGCGGGCGGCCCGGGGCCGCCCGCCCGCCAGTCAGTTAGTTGCGGGCGGGCCTGCGCCGCGCGGCCGGGGCTCGGCCGGCAGCGCCGATGCGAGTGCCTCGGCGAGGTGCACGGCCCTCCGCCCGGTCTCCTGGCCGATCTGGGTGCGGCAGCTGAAGCCGTCCGCGATGACGTGGTCCTCCGGCGCCGCCGCCCGCACCGCCGGCAGCAGGGCCTGCTCCCCGACGGCCTTGGACACGTCGTAGTGGCCGTCTTCGAAACCGAAGTTGCCGGCCAGCCCGCAGCAGCCGGAGTCGAGCACCTCGGACTCGATCCCCGCGGCCGCCATGAGCTCCCGGTCGGCATCGAAACCGAGCACCGCGTGCTGGTGGCAGTGGACCTGGCCGACGGCGCGGCCGCGGACCTCCGGCGGCTCCCACTCCGGCGCGTAGGCGCGCAGGAACGCGGCGAGGGTATGCACCGATCCGGCGATGCGCTCGGCCTCCTCCCCCGGCAGCACCTCGGTGAGGTCGCTCTTCAGGGCAGCCGTGCAGCTGGGCTCCAAGCCCACGACGGGCAGCCCGTCGAACGGCGCGAGCGCGCGCACGGCCTGCTTCATCACCTGCCGCGCAATGCTGAGCTGGCCGGTGGAGACCCAGGTCAGGCCGCAGCAGACCGGGCCCTTGGGCAGCAGCACGCGGAACCCGGCGTCTTCGAGGACGCGGACCGCGGAGGCCGGCACCCGCGGCTGCATGTACTGGCCGAAGGTGTCCGGCCAGAGCACCACCGCGCCGCGGTGCCCAGGCGCCGGCGGACGGCGCCGGAACCACCGGGTGAACGTGGTGCGGGCGAACTCGGGCAGGTCGCGCTCCTGGGCGACACCGGCCGCGCGCTTGGCCAGCCCGGCGAGCAGCGGGGCGCGGCCGAGCCGGTTGACCTCGGCCGGCGCGCGGGCGGCCAGCCGGGCCCACACCGGCAGCCAGCCCATCGAATAGTGCGACGCGGGGCGCACCCGGCCCCGGTAGTGGTGGTGTAGGAACTCCGACTTGTAGGAGGCCATGTCGACGCCGGTCGGGCAGTCGGAGAGGCAGCCCTTGCACGACAGGCACAGGTCGAGGCTGTCGCGGACCTCCTCGGAGCGCCAGCCCTCGGTGACGACCTCGCCGTTGACCATCTCGAACAGCATCCGGGCGCGGCCGCGGGTGGAGTGCTTCTCCTCGCGGGTCACCTGGTAGCTCGGGCACATCACGCCGGGGCCCTCGTGGCGGCGGCACTTGCCGACGCCGGAGCAGCGGCGCAGCGCCTTGCCGAAGTCGCCGCCGTCGGAGGCGTAGGCGAGCACGGTCAGCGGGGTCCGGCCACTCGCGGCCGCGCGGATGTCAGTGTCCAGCCGGCGGGGGTGCACCACGGCACCGGGGTTCATCACCCGGCCGGGGTCCCAGATGTCCTTGAAGCGGGCGAACGCCTCCAGCAGCTCCGGCCGGTACATCCGGGGCAGCAGCTCGGAGCGCGCCTGGCCGTCCCCGTGCTCGCCGGAGACCGATCCGCCGTGCGCGGCGACCAGGTCGGCGGCGTCTTCCATGAACGAGCGGTAGCCGCGGCGCCCTTCGGCGGACTCCATCTCGAAGTCGATGCGCACGTGCAGGCAGCCCTCGCCGAAGTGGCCGTAGACGACACCGTCGCGGCCGTGCTGCTCCAGCAGCCGGTCGAAGCCGCGCAGGTAGGAGCCGAGCTGCTCCGGCGGCACCGCGGCGTCTTCGAAGCCCGACCATGCCTCGCGGCCGTCGGACGTGCGCTGGACGAGCGCGGAGCCCTCCTCGCGGATCCGCCACAGCGCTCGGGCGTGCGCGGGGTCGCGGACGACGGCTGCGCCGGTGGGCCGCACTGCGGCGGGCAGCGCCTTCACCAGGGCGTCTCCGGCCGCGGCGGCCGCAGCCGCGTCTTCGCCGGGAAGCTCCACCATGAGCCAGGCGCGGCCCTCGGGCAGCGCGACACCGGAGCGGGCGCCCGGCCGGTCCAGGCCGGAGACGAGCCGCTCGTTGAGGCTCTCCACCACGAGCGGGCTGTGCTCCAGGACGGCGGGCACGGCGTCGGCGGCGGCCGGCGGGTCGGCGAAGCCGAGGACCACCAGGACGGTGGCCGGCGGCACCTCGGCGAGCCGGACGGTGGCGCCGAGGACCGTCACGCAGCCGCCCTCGGTGCCGGTGAGGGCGCGGGCGACGTGGCCGCCGTGCTCGGGCAGCAGCCGGTCCAGGCCGTATCCGGACACCCGGCGGGACAGCTTCGGCATTCCGGTGCGCAGATCGCCCATCGTGTCGGCGACCAGCGACCGCAGCGCTGCATAGACCTCGCCTTCGCGGCCGGGCAGCGCCGCCCGGCGGTCGAACTCGTCCCGGGAGGTGGCACCGACCTCCATCCGGGTGCCGTCGGGCAGCAGCACGTCGAGCGACTCGACGTTGTCGGCGGTGGTGCCCCAGGCCACGGAGTGGGCGCCGCAGGAGTTGTTGCCGATCATGCCGCCGAGGGTGCAGCGGCTGTGCGTGGAGGGGTCGGGGCCGAAGGTGAGGCCGTGCGGGGCCGCGGCCGCGCGGAGCGCGTCCAGGACCACGCCGGGCTGGACGCGGGCGGTGCGCGCCGCCGGGTCGATGTGCTCGATGGCGGTGAGGTGGCGGGAGGTGTCGATGATGACACCGGGCCCGATCGCGTTGCCGGCGATACTGGTGCCGCCGCCGCGCGGCACGATCGGCGCCCCGTGCTCGGCGCAGGCGGCGACCGCGGCCGCGACGCCGTCGGCCGTGCGCGGCACGACGACGCCGAGCGGGACGTGCCGGTAGTTCGAAGCGTCGGCGGTGTAGAGGGCGCGGGTACCGGCGTCGAAGGCGACGGTGCCGTCGACGGCGCCGCGCAGGGCGCGCGCGAGTGCCGCAGTGTCGACACCGTTCCCGGTCGCCGGCGGGGGTGCATGCGTGAGCGGATCGGCCATGGCCTGAGCGTGGCAGCCGGGGACAGCGGGGGACAACAGTGCCGCTGCGCGGGGCGCGCACGGATTCTTCTGCGCGCCCGCAGGCCGTCCGGCGGATGGAGACACTCCGCGCAACCTGACAGCGGATGGCAGGAATGATCGGGAGACTCGTCGGCATGACCGAGACGACTGACACGGCTGCGCCGGGCACCGCCGCAGCTGCCGGGGTGCCGTGGGACGAGTTCGCGGCGGCCGAGCCGGAGTTCGCCGCGCAGGTGCGGGACCGGTTCGAGCAGGCCAAGCACCACGTTCTCGCCACGGTGCGGCGGAGCGGCGCGCCGCGGGTGAGCGGGACCGAAGTCGCCTTCGAAGAGGGCGGCGAGGCAACCCTGGGCTCGATGACGGGGGCGCGCAAGGCGCTCGACCTGCGCGCCGATCCGCGGTTCGCGCTGCACGCCAACCCCGGTTCACCGGACGACATGATGGCCGGCGGCGACGCGAAGATCGGCGGCACCGCGGTCGAGGTGACCGACCCGGACGCGCTGGAGGCAGCCCGCGCACCGGGCCAACCGCCCGGCCCCTACCACCGCTTCCTGCTGCGGATCAGCGAGGCGGTCGTCACCCGCGTCGAAGGCGACCGGCTCGTCGTCCGCACCTGGCACCCGGGGCTGCCCCTCACCCGGGCCGAACGCAGCTGAGACCCCCGGCGGCTGCGGGGCGGGCCGGGCGGGCCCTTCCCGCCCCGCAGCCGCATCCCTACGCTGATCGGATGGACCCCGCCGAGCAGACCCCGCATACAGCCGGCGCGGGGCAGCTCCCCGGGGCCGGCAGCACAACGGCCGGCCGCCTGGAGGCCCGCCGCAGCCGCGCCGAGTTCGGCGCCCGCGTGTGCCTCACCGCAGCCGGCGCCGTCGTGCTGCTCTCCGTTCCCGCTCCCGCCCCCTTCTCCCTGATCGGAGCGGTCTGCGGGGTGATCCTGGGGACGGGCCTGCGCATCGAAGCGGCGGTACTCGCCACGGCTCTCGAACGGCGTGCCGACTGCCCCTCCCCAGCGCAGAGCAGCACTGCCGCACTCCGCCGCGGCCGGCGGCCCTGACCCGCACGGCCAGTGCAGGGACTGCCCGCCGGAGACCGGCTGCGGCAGCCGGACCGGCCCTGAGGCCCGCAGCGATGGCGGCGCGTCCGGCCCCCGCGCGGTGGGGAGATCCCTACCCGCCTCCCGCCCTTCGCCCGGCAGCCGCCGACTGCGCCCGGGCCCCGCCTCCCGCGCACTGCCGCGGCAGCACCGCCGCAGCCCCGGCCGGCGCGCCGGCGGCCCGGCTACTCTCATCGCAGGGGCGCGGTGGAGCGCCGGCGGGGATCGGGGGCGGAGCGTGGACGGTCGCGGGGCTGCGCTGGTACTGGCCGCGGGGCTCGCGGTCGCGGCGTCCGCGGGGTGCGGGGGTGCGCCCGACAGCGGGGGGCAGCTGCCGGACGGCGGCTTCGACTACCAGTTGGGCGGGGCCTACCCGCCGGCCGGCGGGACCGGGGCGGTGGTCCGGGACCCCGCCGACGCGCCCGCACCCGGCGTCTTCTCCGTCTGCTACGTCAACGGGTTCCAGACCCAGCCCGGTGAGGCGGAGGGGTGGCTCCGCGACGGACTCGTGCTGCGCGGTTCCGGCGGAGACCCCGTCGCCGACCCCGAGTGGCCGGACGAGTACCTCCTGGACACCTCCGAGGCGGACCTCCGCACCCGCATCGCCGAGCGGATCGCTTCCCGGGTCGGGGCGTGCGCCGACGCCGGGTTCGACGCCGTCGAATTCGACAACCTGGACTCCTTCACCCGCTCCGGCGGCGCACTCGGAGCGGACGGCAACTTCGCCCTGGCCGCGGACCTCACCGCCGCGGCGCACCGGCACGGACTGCTCGCGGCGCAGAAGAACACCGCCGAGGAGACCGGGCGCGCCCGCGAAGCCGGGTTCGACTTCGCGGTGGCCGAATCCTGCGCCGCGCAGGGCGAGTGCGCGGTGTACACGGCCGCCTACGGCCGGATGGGCGTGCTCGACGTCGAGTACCCCGGCGAGCTGGACGCAGCCGGACTGGACTTCGCCGGGGTCTGCGCCGACCCGGAGACGCCGCCCCGCACCGTGCTGCGCGACCTCGCGCTCGAACCCGCGGGCGCCGAAGGCCACCTCCGGGAGCACTGCCCGGATCCGCCCGGGTGAGGCGGACCGGACCGGGCCGGACCGGAGCCCGCCGCCGCGCCTCCCCCGGCGGGGCCGTCACTCCTCCAGGGACTCGTCCATCGCCTGGACGAGCTCTCCTTCGGGGTCCATGTCGAGGTTCCACATCATCAGGCCGCCCAGGTCCTCGCGGCGGACGTAGGCGCCCTTGAGGGCGACCACCTCGGGGGTGTCGTAGGTCCACCACTCGGTGCCGTCGTAGAGCCAGTAGGCGCCGTTGACCGGGTCGAAGAACCGCTGGCCGTCCTTCTGCTCCAGGTCGGCGTAGGAGTCGGTGCCCTCGCCGTAGTCCCCGTCGGCCGGGCCCTCGGCGGGGGCGTAGCGGCCGAAGCCCTCCGGTCCGACCCCGGTCCAGCCGCGGCCGAAGCCGGGGAAGCCGAGCACGATCTTCTCGGCCGGCAGCCCGTGCTGGCGGTAGAGGCGGACGGCGCGGTCGGAGCTGGGGTCGTCCTCGTGCCCGCTGGGCGCGTACAGCTGCGAGTGGTGGTCGGTGGTGCGGCTCCACGAGCCGGTGAAGTCGTAGCCCTGCAGGGTGGCGAAGTCGACCGACTCGAACACCTCGGGCTCGTAGCTGGCCTCGATGAGCTCGGGGGTGTTGGCCACCGAGACCGACAGCGTGTACTCCTCCCCCGTCTCCTGTTCCAGCGCGTCGAGCTGGCTGCGGAACTCCTGCACCACGAGGGTGAAGTTGCGCCGGTCGTCGGGGTGCTCGGTGTTGTCCGGGTGCCCGCCGCCGCCGGGCCACTCCCAGTCGAGGTCGATACCGTCGAAGACGCCCTCGGCCGCGCCCTCCCCGCCCTGCGGCTCGCCGTTGAGCTCCGGCAGGTCGCCGCGGATCCACAGGTCGATGCAGGAGGAGACGAAGTCCTCGCGGGACTCCTCAGTGCGCACCGCGGTGGACATGTACGTGGAGGTGTTCCAGCCGCCGACCGAGATGGAGGCGCCCAGCTGCGGGTGGTCCTCCCGGAGCTTGCGCAGCTGGTTGAGGCTGCCGGCGAGCGGCTGGCCGTACTCGTCGGCCTCGCCGTCGATGCTCTCCCCGGCGTCGTAGCGGCGCTGGTAGATCTCCCACGGCTGGTCGGCGTCGGGCGAGATGAAGCACTCGCCGCTGGAGTCGACGTCGCCGAACGCCCACAGCATCCGGGTGAGCCGCTCGGCCGCGCCGCTCTCCTCGACGTCGGCGATGGAGTAGCCGCGGTTGGCGGTGTTCCAGTCGGCGAAGTAGGCGATCCGGTGGTGGTCGGAGGCGGCCCCGCCCGCGTCGCCGATCCGGGCGACCGCCGAGAGCAGGACGGTGAACACGGCGCCGAGCGTGATCGCCGTGACCACGCCGATCACGCGCCGGCCCCTGGGGGTCGCTGCGTACCGCTGCGCTGACATCACCTCTGAAGGTAGCTTCAGGGGCCCGACCGGAGTACCGGTGCGGGCAATGCGGCCACATCAGGCCGCGGCGTGCCTCCGGGCGGGGTCCGCGCCCTCGCACCAGCGCCTCCGAGCGGGGTGACCACCCCCCGCACCCCCCGCAACCCGCTCCTGCCTGCCATCGCTCTCACGGGCAATCCGCGCCGGCCCGCCATCGCTTGGACCCGCTCTTGCCCGCCGTCGCTCTCGCCGGCAGCCCGCGATCGCCTGCCGGCGCTTTCGGCCCGGTGCTCCTGCGTCCCGGGCCCTGCGGGCGGTCAGTCGAGGTAGTCGCGGAGCATCTGGGCGCGGGACGGGTGCCGCAGTTTGGCGAGGGTCTTCGACTCGATCTGGCGGATCCGCTCCCGGGTGACGCCGAACTCGCGGCCGACCTCCTCCAGGGTGCGCGGATGGCCGTCGGCCAGGCCGAAGCGCAGCCGGATGATGCGCTGCTCCCGATCGGACAGCCCGCCGAGCATCGCCACCAGGTGGTCCTGGAGCAGGATGAACGCGGCGGCCTCGACCGGCACCACCGCATCGGAGTCCTCGATGAAGTCGCCGAAGTCGGAGTCCTCCTCGCCGATCGGCGCCTGCAGCGACACCGGCTCCTGGGCGATCCGCTGGATCTCCTGCACGCGCTCGTCGCCGAAGCCGAGCTCGCCGGAGATCTCCGCGGGCGTCGGCTCGCGGCCGAGCTCCTGGTGCAGGCGGCGCTGCACCCGCATGAGCTTGTTGATGGTCTCCACCATGTGCACCGGGATGCGGATGGTGCGCGCCTGGTCGGCGATGGCGCGGGTGATGGCCTGCCGGATCCACCAGGTGGCGTAGGTGGAGAACTTGAAGCCCTTGGTGTAGTCGAACTTCTCCACCGCGCGGATCAGCCCCAGGTTGCCCTCCTGGATGAGGTCCAGGAAGAGCAGCCCGCGGCCGATGTAGCGCTTGGCGATCGACACCACCAGGCGCAGGTTCGCCTCGATCAGCCGCTGCTTGGCGCGCTCGCCGAACGCGGCGAGCTGCTCCAGCTCCCCCGCGTGCTCGGCGGACATCTGCGGCGGCACTTCGGGCGAGCGGGCGGCGCGCAGCTTCTCCGCCGCGAACAGCCCCGCCTCGACGGACTTGGCCAGATCAACTTCTTCTTCTGCCGTGAGCAGCGGGACGCGGCCGATCTCGCGCAGGTAGACGCGGACGAGGTCGCCGGTCGGCGTGCGCGGGGCCACGCCGGGGGACGCGCCGTCGCCGTCGTCCGCACCCGCGGCTTCGACGGCCTCGACGGCCTCGACGTCGGCGTCAGCGGCCGGGTCGGCGACCTCCACGCCCTGGAGGGCGAGGTCGCGGACGACGCGGTCGAGGGCGTCCGGCGGGGCGTCGAGCCGTTCCAGGGCCGCGGCGACGTCGGCGACCGTGACCGGTTCACCGGCACGGCCGCCCGCAACCAACTGCGCCACCTGGCCGATAGGCGGCGTTCCGCTGGGCAGCACCGTGAGAGCCACGCTTACAGTGTGCCCGCTCACACCCGGCCGTAGTGAGGGCCAATAGTGTCACCCCGGTGTCACCCGGCCCCGGAGAGCTCCTCGCGCACCGCTCGTTTCCGCTGGCTGAGGGCCATCAGCTCGGTCTGCAGCCGCACGTATCCGTCCGGATCGGCCTCGGGGTCCGCGCGCTGGAGCCGCGACATCAGGTTTCGCTCGGCGCGGTTCAAGGAATGAAGGTGGATTGTGCCCATGATGGAGCGGGCGTGCCGCTCGTCCAGGTCGCCGGCCACTTCCATGCGCTCCACGCCGAGTTCGGTGACGAACGCGCGCTGGGCGTCGTTGGGTGCGGAGTCGCGGAGCTGCTGCGCCCACACGTCGGCACGCTCGGCCGCCCCGGTGCCGCCCAGGTCGCGGATGAGCCGGTACACCGCGCGGTGCTGCGGCACGGTGAAGGTCTCCTCGTCCAGGTCGTCGAAGCCGCGGGCGAGGCCGGGCGCCTGCACCGCGATCTTGAGGGCCTGGCGCTCGCGCTGCACCGACGGGTCGCGCAGGTCGTAGGGGGCCTGCTCGGCTGCGCCGGCCGGCGCAGCCTCGGCGGAGGCGGCCGCCGCGGCGCGGCGCGGGCGCTCGCCGGAGCGGGCCGCGCGCAGGTGCTGGCCGACACGGCGGAGCACGAACTGCTCGTCCATGAGGCCGATGAGCTTGTCGGCCTGCACCGCGTAGTGGCGCCGGTGGCCCTCGTCGCGGATGCCGGTGATGATCTCGGCGGCGCCGTCCAGCGCGGCCAGCCGGCCTTCGACGGTGTCCAGGTCGTGCCGGCGGACCACCGTCTCGATCATGAACTCATAGAGCGGGCGGTCGCCGTCGACCAGCGCGCGCACGGCGCTGTCGCCCTTGCGGAGCCGCAGGTCGCAGGGGTCGAGCCCGTCGGGTTCGACGGCGACGAAGGTCGAGGAGGTGAAGTTGTGCTCGACGGCGAAGGCGCGCACGGCGGCCTTCTTGCCGGCGTCGTCGCCGTCGAAGGTGAAGACGACCTTGCCGGTGCCGTTCTCCCGGTCGAAGAGCATCCGGCGGAGCACCTTGACGTGGTCCTCGCCGAAGGAGGTTCCGCAGGTGGCGACGGCGGTGGTGACGCCGGCGAGGTGGCAGGCCATGACGTCGGTGTAGCCCTCCACGACGACGGCCTTGCGGTCCTTGGCGATGTCCCGCTTGGCGAGGTCGAGGCCGTAGAGGATGGTGCCCTTCTTGAAGATGGGCGTCTCGGGGGTGTTGAGGTACTTGGGGCCCTCGTCGGATTCGGAGAGCCGGCGGGCGCCGAATCCGACGGTCTCGCCGGAGACTTCGCGGACCGGCCAGACGAGCCGGTCGCGGAACTTGTCGTAGGCGCCGCGGCGGCCCTGCCCGCCGAGCCCGGCGGTGACGATCTCGCGGTCGGAGAAGCCCTTGGCCCGCAGGTGCTTGGTGAGGTTCTCCCAGCCGGCCGGCGCGTAGCCGACGCCGAAGCGGCGGGCGTCCTCGCCGTAGAACCCGCGGTCCGTCAGGAACTGGCGCGCGTGCCCCGCCGCCGGCGACTCCAGCTGCGCGGCGTAGAACTCCTCGGCGATCCGGTGCGCCTCGACCAGCCGCTGCCGCTGGCCCTGGTCCTGCCGCTTGGTGAAGCCGCCCTCCTCGTAGCGCAGCCGCACCCCGGCCTTCGCGGCGAGCTGCTCGACCGCCTCCACGAAGCTCACATGGTCCATCTCCTGCACGAACGAGATGACATCTCCGCCGGCCCCGCAGCCGAAGCAGTGGTAGAGGCCGCGCGAGGGGGTGACGTTGAAGGAGGGGGACTTCTCGTCGTGGAAGGGGCAGAGGCCCTTGAGCGAGCCGCCGCCGGCGCTGCGGAGCTCCAGGTAGTCGCCGATGACGTCGGCGATGGGGGCGCGCTCGCGCACGAGGGCGATGTCGTCGTCTCTGATCCGTCCGGCCACGGGCCCAGGGTAATCGAGGGGCGGCCGTGTCCGGCGCGGCCCGGTGGGCCGCGGACCGGCCGGGACCGCGGGGCACCGCGGTGTGCACGGGAGGTGACAACGGCCTTACCGGGCATGGAGGAGCGGACGTGTTCCGTGCGAGAGTCGTGCCCGGGGGCCGCACATGAGGAGGCCCGATGGTGAAGGTGAGCGCGCCCGCTGCGGCGCGGACCGGCGCGGTGCTCGCGGCCGCGGCGCTCCTGGTGCCGGCCGCCGCCGGCTGCGAGGGATCGGCCCGCGAAGAGGGCGTCATCAAGGTCGTCTACCAGGACTTCGGCGCCTTCCGCGCCGCCGGCACCCTGTTCGAGAAGGTCAAGGAGGAGTTCGAGGCGGCCAACCCGGGCACCACCCTGGAGCTCAACGCCGTCGAGTCGCCGGCCGAGGACTACCAGTCGCAGGTCAACCTGATGAACCAGTCGCCCTCGGATGCGCCGGACATCATCTACGAGGACTCCTTCACCATCAACTCCGACGTCGACGCCGGCCACCTCCGCCCCATCGACGACTACTGGGACGCCTGGGAGGACGCCGGGCAGTTCAACGAGCAGGCCGACGCGGCCGTCACCGCCCTGGACGGCAAGCGCTACGGCGCGATGCTCGGCACCGACACCCGCGGCCTCTGGTACAACCAGCGGCTGCTGGCGGAGGCGGGCGTGGAGACGCCGTGGGAGCCCGAGGACTGGAGCGAGGTGCTGGACACGGCGCGCACCCTCAAGGAGGAGCTCGGCGGCGATGTGGCCCCGCTGAACGTCTACGCCGGAACCCCGGTCGGCGAGGTCGCCTCCATGCAGGGCTTCCAGATGCTGCTGTACGGCACCGGCGACACCCTGTTCGACGAGAATTCGCAGACCTGGACCGCGGGGTCCCGGGGGTTCACCGAGTCGCTGGAGTTCATGGAGTCGGTCTACTCCGAGGGGCTGGGCCTCAGCGAGCGGGATGCGCTGAACGCCAACGCCGCCACCCTCAACAACGAGGAGCGCATCCCGGCCGGCGAGATCGCGATCAGCCTGGAGGGGTCGTGGGCCACCCAGTCATGGATCGAGTCGGCCAACGAGCCGTGGCCGGAGTGGGAGGAGGAGATGGTGTTCACCGCCATGCCCACCCAGAGCGGCCAGGATCCGGGCGCGGTGAGCATGTCCGGCGGCTGGACGCTGGCGATGGGCGCGCACACCGCAGACCCCGACCTCGCGTGGGAGGCCATGGCCATGGCGCTGAGCAAGGAGAACGCGACGCTGTTCGCGATCGACGGCGCCCAGATCCCGGTGCGCACCGACGTCGCCGAGTCGGAGGAGTACCGCGCGGAGTCGCCGATCGTGGACGCCGCCAACGACCTGGTCGATGTCACCCACTTCCGGCCGGCCTACAGCGAGTACCCGCGGGTGTCGCTGGCGGTCCAGGAGGCCACCGAGTCGGTGGTGCTCGGCGAGGCGACCCCGGAGGAGGCCGCCGCAGCCTATGACGCCGCGCTCACCGACATCGTCGGCGAGGACGCGGTGGCGGAGCGCTGACGGTGTCGGCCTCCGCGCTGCGCCCGGGGGCCCTCGGGCGCACGCTGCCGATGCTGCCGGCCCTGGTGCTGCTGCTGGCCTTCTTCGTCGGGCCGGTGCTGTGGACGGTGTGGGCGTCGTTCACCAACGAGGCGCTCACCGGAGCAGCCGCGGCCGACACCCGGTTCATCGGGCTGGACAACTTCACCCGCATGCTGGGCGATCCGTCGGTGGCCGAGGCGACGGTGCTGACGGCGGTCTTCCTGGTGGGGTCGGGCGTGGTCGGCCAGACCGTGCTGGGCCTGGGGCTGGCGCTGCTCATGCAGGGCCGGCGCGCATGGGTGCGCGGCGCGGTCGGCGGCATCGTGGTGGGCGCGTGGGTGGTGCCCGAAGTGGTGGCCGGGTTCGTGTGGGCGGCGTTCCTGGAGTCGGAGGGCACGCTCAATGCGCTGCTCGGAGCGGTGGGCGCGCCCGGCCAGTCGTGGCTGACGACCGCGCCGATCCTCGCGGTGGTGCTGGCCAACGTGTGGAAGGGCGCCGCGTTCTCGATGATGGCGTACTCGGCCGGCCTCGCCGAGGTGCCGTCCGACCTGCGGGAGGCGGCGCGCGTCGACGGCGCCGGCGGGCTGCGGGTGATCTGGCACGTGGTGCTGCCGCTGCTGCGCCGCACGATCGCGGCGACGATGCTGCTGGTCACCCTGCAGACGGTGCAGGTGTTCACGCTGATCTACGTGATGACGGCCGGCGGGCCGGGCGGGCGGTCGACCACGCTGCCGCTGCTGATGTACCAGGAGGCGCTGCGATTGGGCGACATCGGCTACGGAACGGCGATCGGCCTGGTGCTACTGCTGGTGGCCGCGCTCTTCTCCGCCGTCTACCTGCGCACCCTGCGCCCGGGGGAGGTCCGGTGAGCACGCGGCGGTGGACGGTGGCCTCACCGCGGCGGGCGGCGGCGGCAGCGGTGGCCTACGCGGTGCTGGTGCTGGTCGCGGTGGCGTTCCTGCTGCCTGCGGTGTGGCTGCTGCTGGCGGCCTTCGACCCGGAGGCGTCCTCGCGGATCAGCCTGCCGGACCGGCTGTCCGCCGGCAATTTCGCGGCGGTGGCGACCGCGGACATCCTCTTCGTCCCGGTACTGAACTCGCTGTGGGTGTGCGGCGGCGCTGCGCTGGTGACGGTGGCGGCGTCGGTACTGGCGGCCTATCCGCTGTCCCGGTTCGGGCTCCGGTTCGGCCGGCCGTTCCTGTACGCGGTGCTGTTCGCGACCGGCCTGCCGCTGACGGCCGTCATGGTGCCGGTCTACAGCCTGTTCCTGCAGCTGGGGCTGGTGGATTCGCGGTGGGCGGTGATGTTCTTCCTGGCCGCGGCGAGCCTGCCGTTCGGCATCTTCCTGACGAAGAACTTCCTCGACGGCACCCCGGTGGAGCTGGAGGAGGCGGCCTGGGTGGACGGCGCCTCGGCCCGCCAGTCGCTGCTGCGCCTGGTGCTGCCGCTGGCGGCTCCGGGGCTGGCCGTGGTCGGCATCTTCACCCTGGTGGTGACCTGGGGGAACTTCTTCGTCCCGTTCGTGCTGCTGAAGACGGCGGAGCGGCTGCCGGCCGCGGTCCGCATCTACACCTTCTTCGGCCAGTACGGCTCGGTGAGCTACGGCGAACTGGCCGCCTACTCGCTGCTGTACGCGCTGCCCGTGGTGGTCCTCTACCTCGCCGTCGCCCGCTTCCTCGGCGGCACGTTCAACCTGGGCGGCGCGATGAAGGGCTGACCCGCGGGCGGCTCCGGTGCAGGGCGGCGTCGGCCCGCCGTGCACCGGAGCCGGCGGCCCGCTCAGCCGGGCCGCGGCGGCGCGGGTTCGCCCGCGGCTGAGCGGGCGCCGTCCGTACCGTCCGCGCGGTCCGCGCCGGCCGCGCCGGCCTCGCTGCGGTCCGGTTCCTGCGGCACCGCCCGGCGCTTCGCGGCCAGGTCGAAGGCGACGGCCGCCAGCAGCACCAGGCCCTTGATGGCCTGCTGCCAGTCGACGCCGAGGCCGATGATGGACATGCCGTTGTTCATCACGCCCATCACCAGGGCGCCGATCACCGCGCCGACCACGGTGCCCATGCCGCCGGTCGCCGACGCACCGCCGATGAACGCGGCCGCGATGGCGTCCAGCTCGAACATCGTGCCCGCGCCGGGCGTCGCCAGGTTGAGCCGCGCGGTGAACACCAGCCCGGCCAGCGCCGACAGCACGCCCATGTTGACGAACACGAAGAAGACGTTCCGCTTGGTCCGCACCCCGGACAGCAGCGCGGCCTGCTCGTTGCCGCCGGTGGCGTAGATCCGCCGCCCGGCGACCGTCGAGCGCATGAAGAACGCGTAACCGGTGATCAGCACCAGCAGCAGCGCGCCGACGACGGGGACGCCGCGGTGCAGGGCGAGCGCCGAGCACAGGCCCATGACCGCCGCGACGACGGCGACGTCGCCCGCCGCCAGCGCGGGGGTGCCGCGCGCCGGCAGCCCGTGCCGCCGGTCGCGGGAGCGCACCGCGTGCCGCCACTGCACGAGCGCGGCCGACGCGAGCAGGCCGAGGACCAGCGGTACCGCGTAGACTCCGCCGACCTGGACGTCAGGGACGTAGCCGGCGGCGAGCGTGCGCGCCGACTGCGGCAGCGGCCCGACCGACTCGCCGCCGAGGACGAGCATGGTCAGTCCGCGGAAGACCAGCATCCCGGCGAGCGTGACGATGAACGCGGGCAGCCCCGCGTAGGCCACCCAGAAGCCCTGCCAGGCGCCGATCAGGCCGCCCAGCACGAGCGCTGCGGGGACGACCGCGACCAGCGGCAGCCCCCATTCGGCGAGCATGATCGCCGAGACCGCCCCGGTGAAGGCCACCACCGAGCCCACCGACAGGTCGATGTGGCCGGTGATGATGACGAGCATCATGCCGATGGCAAGGATCAGGACGTAGGAGTTCTGCAGGATCAGGTTGGAGATGTTGAGCGGCTGCAGCAGCAGGCCGCCGGTGAGGACCTGGAACAGCACGACGATCGCGGCGAGGGCGACCAGCATGCCGTAGCGGCGCACGTTGAGCCGGGCGAGCGCGGCGAGCAGCGGCCGCAGCACCGCGAGCGGCCCTGCCGCCGCAGGCCGGGTGGGCGGGGTCATAGCGTCTCCGTAGGGGCGGTTCTGCAAAGCAGGGTCAGTTCGGGGCGCTGCGGCGCGGGCGGAGTCACAGCGCCTCCGGTGCCGCGGCCGGCGCGGGCGGCCGCGAGACGGCGGTCATCCGGCGCATCAGCGCTTCCTGGCCGGCCTCTGCGGCGTCCAGGCAGCCGGTGATCCGGCCCTGCGACATCGTGTGGATGCGGTCGCACATGCCCAGCAGCTCGGGCAGTTCCGAGGAGATGAGCAGCACCGCGGTGCCGTTGCGGGCGAGCTCCCGGATGATCCGGTAGATCTCGTACTTGGCGCCGACATCGACGCCGCGGGTCGGCTCGTCGAGGATGAGCAGCTCCGGTTCGGTGAACACCCACCGGCCCAGCACGACCTTCTGCTGGTTGCCGCCGCTGAGGTCGCCCACCGCCTGCGCGGTGTCGCGGCACTTGACCAGCAGCCGGGTGCGCAGTTCCTCGGCCGCGACCGCCTCCCGCGCCGGGTCGACGACTCCGCGCCGCGCGACCCTGCCGAGCGCGCCGAGGGTGAGGTTGGTGCGCACGTCGAAGTCGCGCAGCAGCCCCTGCTCCTTGCGGTCCTCGGGCACGTAGGCGATGCCGGAGGCGACGGCCTCTTCCGGGGTGCGCGAGCGCACCGGTGCGCCGTCCCGGGTGACGGTGCCGCGCACGTAGCGGCCGTAGCAGCGGCCGAACACGCTCATCGCGAGCTCGGTGCGGCCCGCGCCCATCAGCCCGGCCAGCCCGGCGACCTCGCCGGAGCGCACGTCCAGCGTCGCGCCGTCCACCGCGCGCACGCCGGGCCGGCCGGGGTGGTCGACCGTCCAGTCGGCGATGGTGAACCGCACCGGGCCGGGCGAGGAGGTGGCGGGCGGGAACCGGTTCTCCAGCGGCCGGCCGACCATGCCGCGGATGATGCGCTCCTCGTCCACCTCGCCGGCCGCCGCATCGAGCGTCTCCACCGACCGGCCGTCGCGCAGCACCGTCACCCGGTCGGCGACGGCCACGACCTCGTCGAGCTTGTGCGAGATCAGGATGCAGGCGATGCCGTCGGCGCGCAGGCCGCGCAGCAGCTCCAGCAGCGCGGCGCTCTCGCTGCGGTTCAGCGCCGACGTCGGCTCGTCCAGGATGAGCACCCGGACGCGCTTGTCCAGCGCCTTCGCGATCTCCACCAGCTGCCGGCGGCCCACACCCAGCTCCGACACCGGCAGCGCCGGGTCGACGCTGAGGCCGACCCGGCGCAGCGCCGCGCGGGCCCGCCGCGCGGTGCCGCCGGCGTCGATCAGGGCGAGCGGGCCGCGGCCGCGCGCCTGCTCGTTGCCGAGGAACAGGTTCTCGGCGACGCTGAGCTGCGGGACCAGGGCGAGCTCCTGGTGGATGATGACCACGCCCGCGGCCTCGCTGCCGGCGACGCCGCCGAACCGCTGCGGCGCGCCGCCCACCTCGATCTCCCCGGTGAAGGTGCCGTGCGGGTGGACGCCGCTGAGCACCTTCATCAGGGTGGACTTGCCCGCACCGTTCTCGCCGATGAGCGCGTGGATCTCGGCGGGGCGCACAGCCAGGTCGACGCCGTCGAGTGCGACCACGCCGGGGAACGCCTTGCGGATGCCGCGCATCCGCAGCGCGGGCGGGCCTGCCTCAACCGGGCCGGCGGCGGAGGCCCCGCCGCCGCTGCCGCTGCCGGTCACGCCAGGTCCTCCTCGCTGTAGTAGCCGCTCTCGATGAGCACCTCTTCGTAGTTGTCCGCGTCCACCGAGACCGGCTCCAGGAGCATGGCGGGCACCGTCGTGACGCCGTTGTCGTAGCTCTCGGTGTCGTTGACCTCGGGCTCTTCGCCGCGGGCTGCGGCGTCGGCCATGTCGGCGGCCGTCACGGCGAGTTCGCGGGTGTCCTTGAAGACGGTCTGGGTCTGCTCGCCGGCGATGATCGACTTGACCGACGCGGTCTCGGCGTCCTGTCCGGTGATGACCGGCAGCGGCGTGTCACCGCCGTAGCCGGCGCCCTTGAGCGAGGAGATGACGCCGGTGCTGATGCCGTCGAACGGCGAGAGCACCGCGTCCAGGTCGCGGTCGGAGTAGTGCGCGCTCAGCAGGTTGTCCATCCGGTCCTGGGCGATCGCGCCGTCCCAGCGGGTGGTGGCGATCTGCGCCATCTCGGTCTGGCCGCTGGGCACTTCGAGGACGCCGTCGTCGATGTGGGGCTGGAGCACCGACATCGCGCCGTCGAAGAAGAAGTAGGCGTTGTTGTCGTCCGGCGCGCCGCCGAACAGCTCGATCGCGAAGGGGCCCTCCTCGTTCTCCAGGTCGAGCGACTCGGCGATGTAGGTCGCCTGGAGCACCCCGACCTCGAAGTTGTCGAAGGTGGCGTAGTAGTCGACGCCCTCGGTCTCGCGGATGAGGCGGTCGTAGGCGATGACCGGGATGTCGGCCTCGGCCGCGGAGTCGACGACGTCGGTGAGCGCCTCGCCGTCGACGGGCGCGATGACGAGCACGTCGACGCCCTTGGTGATCATGTTCTCGATCTGGGCGACCTGGTCCTCGACGACGTCCTCGGCGTACTGGAGGTCGGCGCCGTAGCCTTGCTCCTCCAGGTGGTCCACCATCTGGGAGCCGTCGCGGACCCACCGCTCCCAGGACTTGGTGGGCATGGAGATGCCGACGGTGCCGTTCTCGCCTTCCTGCCGGGCGGCGTCGCCGACGCCGCCGCAGGCGGCGAGGGAGGCGGCGGCCGCCAGGGCGGTCGCGGCGGCGGCTGCGGTGCGGATCGTGGTTCGGGGGGCGGGGGTGCGCATGGGTATCGCCTCGTTTCGGGGAGCGGCGCCGGGCGCCGCTGCCGTGGTGTGGGTCGGGTCGGATAGGCGGGGGGGGGGGGGGGGGGGGCCCGGCTCCC
The DNA here is from genome assembly GCF_054779695.1 of Nocardiopsis coralliicola. Lineage (NCBI taxonomy): Bacteria > Bacillati > Actinomycetota > Actinomycetes > Streptosporangiales > Nocardiopsidaceae > Nocardiopsis > Nocardiopsis coralliicola. The sequence continues at coordinate 20,526 of NZ_BAAGXT010000010.1, forward strand.
CCCGGTGCGGGGCCCCGCGGTGGGCCGCTGCTAGACCTGCCGGAACTCGGCCCCGGTGGCCGTGCAGAGCGCCGCCCAGTCGGCGGCGCACCGGCCCGGGACCATGGCCATGTGGTGGGTGCCACCGGCCTGCAGCCAGCCGTCGAGGCAGGCGCGGACGCCGGTGTCGGGCTGGAAGTAGCCGTAGGGCATCTCCAGTGCGGGCAGGGCGGGTGTGTCCGGTACCTCGCCTTCGGCGGCCACCAGGCGGAACCGGCCGCCGCCGAGGGTGACCAGGCTGGCCAGCGTGGCCGGCCCCGGGCGGAGCCGGAAGAGCAGCGTCGGCGGGTCGCCGAGGCCGCCGATCTCCAGCGGCCGCTTGATCAGCCGGACCGGCTCGTCATCCCGGGCGAAGTGCCAGTTGCCCTCGCCCATGTGGCTCATCAGGACGGCATCGCGCGGGAAGTCCATCGCATACATCTCGGTGAAGTGGCCGGCGCCGGTCAGCCGGTGGCCGGCGTAGACGGCCGCGGCGGCGACCGCGTCGCCCTCGCCGGCGAAGCCGTACCCCTCCGCCATCAGGGTGGAGGCGGCGGCCATCGGCAGCCGGTCGAACCGGCCGTCCTCGCCGAGCGCGTCGAAGTGCGTCGAGTAGGCGCGGCAGCCGTGCCGCTCCAGGACGCGGGCGAGTGCGGCGCGGTACCGGGCGTGGTCGCCGAGCTCGGCGTCGCTCAGCCGCTCGTCGACGGCGAACCGCGCGCGGTCCTCGGCGATGAGCTCGGCTGTCTCGTCGGCGCCGACGGCCTGCATCTCCCGGAACAGCTCGCCCTGGGCGATGTGCACCACCTCGGGGCCGAGCGCGCGGAGCAGCTCGCTCTCGTCGAAGCGCGCGTCGCCCATCCCGTTCATGGGGTAGCCGACGACGCCGATGCGCAGCTGGCGCAGGTCCGCGGCCGCGCGGGCGGCCCGCGCCCAGCGGCCGATCCGCTCGGCGAACGCGGGCGCGGCCCGGTCCTCGGTGACGACGGTGAACGGCCGCCCGGTGCGCACCAGGGCGTTGGCGGTGTCCTGGGCGCCGTGCACTCCCTGGTTGTAGGTCATGTCCGCCATGTCCCACTGCGCGGTGGGCGCCGGCTCGGGCTGGATGTTGGCCAGGCATACCGGCAGCCTCAGATCAGCGAAGAGCCGGGTGAGCCGGAGCGAGGGGCCGTAGGTCAGCATCACGACGAGCACGCCGTCCAGGCCGGCGTCCTCGAAGCCGCGCACCGCCTGCTCGGCTGCGCCGCGGTCGCGTACCGGCGGCGCAACGGTGACGTCGCAGACGCCGGCGAGCTGGTCGGCGACCTCCAAGGCGTAGGCGTGCTGCCGCTCGGTGATGCCGGGGAGCATCGCGTCGTAGAGCGGCTGCATGACGCCGAGCAGGCCGATGCGGGGCCGCCGTGCGGTGGAGTCGGTCATGCTCCGTCCTCTCCCCCGCGCCGGTCTTCGGCGCCGGGCTGTCCGTATACGGTGCGGTAGCGGTCGTGCAGTGCGTCGATGTCGTCGGCGGGCAGGGGTGCGACGGGGCCGTGCTGGCGGGCCAGGTGCACGGTGCGGGCGGCGTCCTCGCAGAGCACGGCGGCCTTCACGGCGGCTTCGGGGTCGGGGCCGATGGTGAAGACGCCGTGCGCGCGCATCAGCACCGCGCGGGAGCGGTGGCCGCGCAGGGTGGCGACGATGCCGCGGCCGATCGCGTCGTCGCCGATCCGCGCGAAGGGGCCGACCGGGATGTCGCCGCCGAACTCGTCGGCGATCTCGGTGACCGCGCACGGGATCGGCTCGCCGCGGGCGGCCCACGCGGTGGCGTGGCCGCTGTGCGTGTGGGCGACGCCGCCGACCTCCGGCATCGCGCGGTAGACGTAGGCGTGTGCGGCGGTGTCGCTCGACGGGGAGCGGCCGGCGTCGACGGGGGCGCCGTCGAGCGTGCACACGACCATCGACTCCGGGGTGAGGTGCTCGTAGCGCAGGCCGCTGGGCTTGATGGCGAACCGGTCGGTACCGGGGATCCGCGCGGAGACGTTTCCGCTGGTCCAGGCGACGAGTCCCCAGCGCACCAGTTCGCCGTGCAGCGCGCACAGCTCGGTGCGGATCCGCTCTTCTGCGGCGTCGGGGGCGCCGGGCGGCGCACTGCCGGAGGCGGGGCCGGTTCGGGACGGGGGGCGGGATGCCATGGGTCCTCCTCGGGGCCGGCGCGGGGAGCCCCGCGCCGGCGGGTACGGCCATGGGCCGGTCGGTCCGGAACCGGACCGCGGATCGGGTCGGACGGAGGGCGAGGGTGCAGGCGGCGCTGCGGCGCTGGGCTCGGGCTGCGGATCGGGAGGGTGCGGGCTCGGCTGCGGGTCGGCCGGGGCGCCCGCTGGGCGGGAGCGGTGTCGACGGCGAGGGGGCGGTAGCGGCGCCGCGCGGCGCACCTGCGCCTGCACGCGGGGCTCGGTGGGGCGGTGGATCAGCGCCCAGCGGCCCGGAGGCGGGCCGCAGGCGGTGGGGGCGTGAGCGGTGCGGGTGGCGGGCGGGGGGCCGGGGCGGTCGGCGCCGGGGGTCAGTCCGCGGCGGGACCGTCCGGTGCCCCGGCGAGGGCGCGGTTGCGGAGGGCACGCAGGCGGTGCAGCAGCCGGGTGGACCGGCCGAAGTGGTCGTGCAGCTCGGTGTAGAGGGCGTACAGCTCGGTGTAGGCGGCCGTCCGCTCCGGGTCGGGGTGCACGGCGTTCAGCGTGCGTCCGCCCATGGCGGCGGACGCGGCGGGCAGATCGGGGTGGACTCCGGCGGCGACGGCCGCGTGCACGGCAGCACCCTTCGCCGGTCCCTGATCGGAGTCGGCCACGTGCAGCGGCCGGCCGAGGACGTCGGCGTAGATCCCGAGGACGAAGGGGTGCCGGGCGAGCCCGCCGGCCGCGGTCACTCCGCGCACCGGGGCTCCCCCGCGCTCGAGCGCGTCGACGATCGTGCGCGCACCGAATGCGGTGGCCTCGACCGAGGCGCGGTAGAGGTCCTCGGGCCTGGTGGCCAGGGTCAGCCCGGCGACGGCACCGGAGAGGTCGTGGTCCACCAAGACGGACCGGTTGCCGCTGTGCCAGTCGAGGGCGACCAGGCCGTGCGCGCCGACCGGCTGCCGCGCGGCCTTCTCCGCCAGCAGCGCGTGCGCGCCGATCCCCCTCTCGGCCGCCTCGCGCGCGTAGTCGTCCGGGAAGGCGGTGCGCGCGGCCCAGGCGAACACGTCGCCGACGCCGCTCTGGCCGGCTTCCACGCCCCACAGGCCGGGGGACACGCCGCCGTCGACCACGCCGCACATGCCCGGGACGTCCGGCGGCTCCTCGGCGTTCATGATGTGGCAGGTACTGGTGCCCATCACGGCGAGCAGCTCGCCCGGCGCGAGGGCGCCGGCTGCGGCCGCGGTGACGTGCGCGTCGACCGTGCCGGCAGCGACCGGGATGCCCTCCGGCAGGCCGGTCCACTCGGCGGCGCGCCCGGTCAGTGCTCCGGCGCGGCTGCCGAGCGGCAGCAGCGGGTGGGCGAGCTTCTCCTCGGCGAAGCCGGCGAAGCGCGGGTCGAGCGCGGCGAGGTAGTCCCGGGACGGGTAGCGGCCGTGCTGGTGGATGCCCTTGTATCCGGCCGTGGCGGTATTGCGGGTCTCGCGTCCGCACAGCTCCCAGACGATCCAGTCGGCCGCCTCGATCCAGCGGCCGGCCCGCTCGTAGAGCTCGGGGTCCTCCCGGAGCAGCTGCAGCCCTTTGGCGAACTGCCACTCCGCGGAGATGCGGCCGCCGTACCGGGGCAGCCACGGTTCGCCCCGCTCAGCAGCGAGTGCGGTGATCTCGTCGGCCTCGGCCTGGGCGGCATGGTGCTTCCAGAGCTTGGGGTAGGCGTGCGGCCGTCCGGCGAGGCCGGGCAGCTCGCACAGCGGTGTGCCGTCCGCGGTGGTCGGCAGCACCGTGCAGGCGGTGAAGTCGGTGCCGATGCCGGCCACCGCGGCGGCACCGACACCGGCGTCGGCCAGCGCTCCGGGAACGGCGATCCGCAACACGTCCCGGTAGTCCTCGGGGACCTGCAGCGCCGTGTCGGGGGCGAGCGGCGTGCCGTCCGGCAGGGCGGTGTCGAGCACGCCGTGCCGGTAGGGGTGCTCGGCGGAGCCGAGTTCGGCGCCGTCGGCGGCGCGCACCACGACGGCGCGGCCGGAGAGGGTTCCGAAGTCGACACCGACGACGACGGGGCCGCCGGCCTCGGCAGCGGAGCCGGCGCGGTCAGTGTGCGCGTTAACATCGGCGGGCATTCGGGGGTGCCTCCGTCTCGAAAGCGGCGTCAGCGTGTCGTCGGGCGGGGCGGGGCGGCGCAGCTGCGGCGGACCACCAGCCGGGCCGGCACGACCTGGCGGGACGGCTCGCCCGGATCGCCGCCGGCCTCGACGAGGTCGACGAGCAGGGCGATGCCGCGCCGGCCGACCTCGGCGAAGTCCTGGGCGACGGTGGTGAGCGGAGGGGACAGGTAGGCGGCCTCGGGGATGTCGTCGAAACCGGCGACGGCGACGTCGCCGGGAACGGAGACGCCCGCTTCCGCGAGGGCCCGCAGGACGCCCACCGCCATCTGGTCGTTGGCGGTGAACAGCGCCGTGGGCAGGCCGCGGTCGATCAGAGTGCGGCCGAGCGCGTAGCCGGAGGCGGGGCGCCAGTCGCCGTAGAGGGGCTCCGGGACGGGCGCTCCGGCTTCCTGGAGCGCGCGCTGCCAGCCGGCGACGCGGGCTTCGGCTTCGAGCCAGTCCCGCGGTCCGGCGATGTGCGCGACCTCGGTGTGGCCGAGGCCGAGGAGGTGCCGGGTGGCCGCGTAGCCGCCGCCCTCCTGGTCGACGCAGACGACCGGCAGGTCGGGGGCCTCGCCCCCTTCCACGGCGACCACCGGGACACCGCCGGCCCAGCCGGGCATGGCCTCGATCACCGCGCGCTTGGGCGCGATGACGATGTAGCCCTCCACGGACTGCCGGGCGAGATGGCCCATCGCCTCCCGCACCTCGGTCCGGGTGCAGCCCGGCACCGAGACGATGCTGAGGAAGTAGCCGGCGGCGCGCGCGGCGCGCTCGATACCGGTGAGCGTCTGCGCGGGACCGTAGTGGTCGGTGTCGAACGCCACCACGCCCAGGACCCCGGTGCGGCGGGTGACCAGGGCGCGGGCGGAGGTGTTGCGGCGGTAGCCGAGCGCGTCGATGGCCTGGTGCACGCGGTCCCGGGTGGCGCCGCGGACGTGGGGATGTCCGTTGAGCACGCGGGACACCGTCTGGTGCGAGACGCCGGCGAGCCGCGCCACGTCAGCCATCACGGGGGTGCGCTCGGGTGCCGCCATGGGTCCTCCGAGGGGTTCGGCGGGCAGGTCTCGTCCCGGAGCAGGAACCGCCTCCGGTGACGTGGCCCACATTGTTAGCGCTAACATGCCCTCCGTCAAGGGTCCCCGGCCTCCGCATCCCGCCGTGCACCCGCCCGCGGAACCGGACAGCCCGCACCGCCTGCCGAAACCCGCCTGCCCCCGGCCGCCGGCACCGCCGCATCGCGGCCGGAAGTCAGCCAGCCGCCGCGCCCCTCCGGCCACCGGGGGCGGCACCCCGCAAGGGACCCTGCGGGACCTCCGGTACCGCATCCGCCGGAGCCCGGTTTCCGGTGCGAACGCCGCCCGCGACGGCCTCGCCGCTCGGCGCCGCCGATCCGGTCCGCCCGCGCCGGCTGCCGAAACCCTCCGGCCCGCACCCGCGGCCCCCGCCGGGGCGCCGAGCACGGCAGCGCCGGCGGAACCGTCCGGAGCTCCTCAGCCGCCGCGGTCTGCCGCCGGCGGCAGACCGCGGAGCTTCTGCCGGACCCTGCAGCCGGCGCGGGCTGCTGCGGGCAGTGGTCAGAGGAGCGCGGCGGCGAGCGCGCGCCAGGTGCGGGCCGCACGGGGAAAGCCCCCGCCGCCCGGTGGCAGTGCCGACCGCGGTGCAGGCGCACGCCGGCCTACGCCGCCGATCGGCCGAAGCGGCAGAGGCGCCGGCGGACCGGGAGAGACCGGAGCTCACCCGCTCCCCGCACGGAGGGGCGCCCCGGCCGCGGGGCAGCCCCCGAACAGCACCGGCCGCTCCGCCCGCGGGGCCCGGGAGGCTTCCGACCGACCGCGGCAGCACGGCTCCAGGCGCGGTCCGGGCCCGGACCGCAGCCGCGCAGCGGCGGCGGAAGCGGGAGCCTCCGGCGGCCCGGGAGCGAAGGGGCACCGCGTGCGCTCAGACCAGGCGGTCGTGCCAGGCGCGGGCGCTGGTGTCGGTGAGCGAGGCGACCTGGTCGACCGCGACACGGAGGGCCGCAGCATCGTCGGCGGCCGCCGCGAAGGCCGCGCGGAACGGCGGCTCCAGGGTTCGCGGGGCACCGTCGCGGACGGCGGCTACCAGCTCCGCGACCAGGGTGCGCTCGCGGGCCTGGTAGGCGACGGCCTCGTCCCGGCCCATCACGTAGTGCGCCGCGACCGCCTTGAGCGCTGCGCACTCCAGCAGCGCCCGGCGCGGCACCGCCAGGCCGGCGCCGTAGCGGGTGAGCGGACCGGGGCCGTGCCTCCGGCGGGTCTCCTGCTCGGCGGCACGGCAGAACCGGCCGATCAGCTCGCTGGTGAGGTTCTTCAGCGCGGCCAGCGATGCGGTGCCGCCGTCGAACGCGCGCGGCCAGAACGGCTCGGCGGTGAGCGCGGCGAACACCTCGGCCACCTCCTCCGGCGGCGCGCCGGTGTAGCGGCGGCTCGCGACCGCGGCGACGGCGGCGCGCTCGGCCGGGTCGTGCAGCGCCTCGGGCCGGACCATCCCGGAGAACAGCCCGTCCTCGAGGTCGTGCACCGAGTAGGCGACGTCGTCGGCCCAGTCCATGACCTGCGACTCGAAGCTGGTGCCCGGGTGGGCGGGGGCGCCCGGCGCCGGGGTGCGCAGCCAGTCGAAGACTGCCGTGTCATCCGGGTAGCAATTGAACTTGACCGGGGCGTCCTCCCCCGGGCCGGCGGCGTCGCGGGTCCACGGGTACTTCACGGTGGCGTCGAGCACGGCGCGGGTCAGGTTGAGGCCGGCACTGCCGCCGCCGGGGCCGAGCACCTTGCCTTCGAGGCGGGTGAGGATGCGCAGGCTCTGCGCGTTGCCCTCGAACCCGCCGCAGGCGGCCGCAGCGCTGTCCAGCGCCCGCTCGCCGTTGTGCCCGAACGGCGGGTGGCCCAGGTCGTGGCTGAGGCAGGCGGCCTCGACGAGGTCGGGGTCGCAGCCGAGCGCGCCGCCGAGTTCGCGGCCGATCTGGGCGCACTCCAGCGAGTGGGTGAGCCGGGTGCGCGGGAAGTCGTCGGCGCCGGGCTGCAGCACCTGGGTCTTCGCGGCGAGGCGGCGCAGCGCGTAGCTGTGCAGTACGCGCGCCCGGTCCCGCTCGAAGTCGCCGCGGCCGCGCCGCTTGGGCGGCTCCGGAGCGAAGCGCTCGCGGTCGTGGCCGGTGTAGCCGGGGGCGCGCATCAGGCGGCGTCGGTGTCGCCGAAGTCCTCGCGGGCCTCGTCGCTGTCGCCGAAGATCCAGTAGTACCAGAGCGATCCGGTCTCCCGGGTGATGTACCAGAGCTGGGTCTCGCGCTCGATGACGGCGGGGCCGGACCGGACCGGCGAGGTGGCGGCCTCCTCGATTCCGGCGTCCTCGGCCATGATCCGGGAACGCAGGCTGTGCCAGGGGTCGGTGACGATGATGGTGCTGCTCCAGCCGTTGCCCTGGAACACCTCTTCGGCCGCCTCCACGCTGCGCAGCGTGTTGCTGCCCTTCTCCACGGCGACGACCGACTCGGCGGGCACACCGTGGGCGATGAGCCAGTCCCGGCCGGCGCCGCCCTCGGTGAAGTTGTCGCCGGGCTGGTTGCCGCCGACGGTGACGATGGCCGGCGCCGCGCCGGCCTGGTAGAGGTCGGCGGCGTGGTGGAGGCGCGCCTCGAAGATCGGCGAGGGGACGCCGTTGTACTGGCTGGCGCCGAGCACCACGATGGCGTCGGAGGCGGGCCGCTGGTCCTGGCGCGCGGTCCACCAGACCCAGCCCCAGGTGGCAGGCGGCACGGCGATCGCGACGAGGAGCAGCAGCGCGATGATGCGGCCCAGGGAGAACCGCGGGCGGCGGCGCCGCGGCGGTGCGGGGCGCGGTCCGCGGCGGGGCGGGCGGCGCGGGGGGTCCGGGTCGAGGTCGTCCAGATCGTCCAGGTCGTCGAAGGGCGCGGAGTCCGGGTCGCCGTAGCCGGAGTCGCCGCGGCCGCCCCCGGCGGGCCGGGTGAATACGCGGGTGGCGTCGGCGCCGCCGTCGGCCGGCGCGGAGCCGGTCCGATCAGAGGGGCCGAAGACCCGGGTGCGGCCGTCGTCGTCGGCGGCGTGGGAACGGCCCGCGCCGCGCTGCGGTCCGCTGCCGTCATCCGTTGTCCGCACTGTTCACCCCCGGGGTCACCACTGCCTCGGCTGCCGATGCGCCTGACGATAGCCCACCCCCGCGGCGGGGCCGTCCGGGCCGGCGGCGGGCTCGGCGGAGCTCGGCGGCGGTGGAGCGGCGGGGCAGCGGAAAGGGCCAGCGTGCGGCGAGGAACGGCCGCGGACGAGCATGATCGCCCCAGCCAGGGCAACTCTATATCACAGATTGATCACAAGCAGACGTTTTGCGGTGTGAATCGGAGCGCTGACCGCTGCCGGGGTGCGGACGCAGCGCTGCGGGCGGCCGGCGGCCGCCCGCAGCGCTGCGCAGCAGCAGGCGCAGGGGTCAGGAGCGGTCCAGCACCGCCGCCCGCCCCGCCTCCAGGCGGGCCACCGGCACCCGGAACGGTGAGCAGGATACGTAGTCCAGCCCCACCGCGTGGAAGAAGTGGACCGACGCGGGGTCGCCGCCGTGCTCGCCGCAGACGCCGAGCTTGAGGCCGGGCCGCGCCGCGCGGCCCTCGTCCGCGGCGATCTGCACCAGCCGCCCCACACCCTCGGTGTCCAGCGTCTCGAACGGCGAGACGCCGAACACACCGCGCTCCAGGTAGGCGGAGAAGAAGGACGCCTCCACATCGTCGCGGGAGAAGCCCCACACGGTCTGCGTGAGGTCGTTGGTGCCGAAGGAGAAGAATGCCGCGCTCTGCGCGATCTCGCCAGCGGTCAGCGCGGCGCGCGGCAGCTCGATCATGGTGCCGACCGGGAAGTCCAGCGCCACACCGCGGGCCGCGGCGACCTCGGACAGCACCCGGTCGGCCTCGTCGCGGATGATCTCCAGCTCCTGGACGGTGCCCACCAGCGGGATCATGACCTCCGGGCAGGGGTCGCCGCCGGCCTCGATGCAGTCGGCGGCCGCCTCGGCGATGGCGCGCACCTGCATGGTGAACAGGCCCGGGACGACCAGGCCCAGCCGCACGCCGCGCAGGCCCAGCATCGGGTTCTGCTCGTGCAGCCGGTGCACCGCCTGCAGCAGCCGCAGGTCGTTCTCGTTCTCCTCGCCGCGCGACTCGGCGACCGCCACCCGCACCGACAGCTCGGTGATGTCGGGCAGAAACTCGTGCAGCGGCGGGTCGAGCAGGCGCACGGTGACCGGAAGTCCGCCCATGGCGCCGAACAGGCCGGCGAAATCGTCCCGCTGCAGCGGCAGCAGGGCCTCCAGGGCCCCGTCCCGCTCGGCGGCGGTGTCGGCCAGGATGAGCCGCTCGACCAGGGGTCTGCGGTCGCCGAGGAACATGTGCTCGGTGCGGCAGAGGCCGACGCCCTGGGCACCCATCCGGCGGGAGCGGGCGGAGTCCTCCGGAGTGTCGGCGTTGGCGCGCACCCCCAGGGTGCGGGCGGCGTCGGCGGTGGCCATGATCCGGTCGACGGCGCCGACGAGGTCGTCGGCGGTGGCCTCGCCGGGGGCGAGTCCTCCGTCGAAGTACTGCACGACCGGGGAGTCGACGACCGGCACCTCGCCGAGGAACACCTCGCCGGTGCTGCCGTCGATGGAGATGAGGCCGCCCTCCTCCACCACCCGGCCGCCGGGCGCGGTGAGCCGCCGGTTCTTGGTGTCGATGTCGAGCTCTTCGGCGCCGCAGACGCAGGTCTTGCCCATACCGCGGGCGACGACGGCGGCATGGGAGGTCTTTCCGCCGCGGCTGGTGAGGATGCCGCGGGCAGCGATCATGCCTTCGAGGTCGTCGGGGTTGGTCTCGCGGCGGCAGAGGATCACCGGCTCGCCGCTGCGCGACCACTTCACCGCGGTGTAGGAGTCGAAGACGGCGCGGCCGACCGCGGCGCCGGGCGAGGCGTTCATGCCGCGGCCCAGCCGGTCGCGCTCGGCCTTCTCGTCGAAGCGCGGGAACATCAGCTGCGCGAGGCGGTCGCCGGTCACCCGGGTGAGCGCCTCCTCGCGGGTGATCATGCCCTGCTCGACGAGCTGGTCGGCGATGCGGAAGGCGGCGGCCGCGGTGCGCTTGCCGACGCGGGTCTGCAGCATCCACAGGGTGCCGCGCTCGATGGTGAACTCGATGTCGCAGAGGTCCCGGTAGTGGTTCTCCAGGGTCTCCATGATGCCGAGCAGCGTGCGGTAGGACTCGGCGTCGATCTGCTCCAGGTCCGCGAGCGGAACGGTGTTGCGGATGCCGGCGACGACGTCCTCGCCCTGGGCGTTCTGCAGGTAGTCGCCGTAGACGCCCTGGCGGCCGCTGGCGGGGTCGCGGGTGAAGGCGACCCCGGTGCCGGAGTCCATACCGAGGTTGCCGAAGACCATGGTGCAGATGTTGACCGCGGTGCCGAGGTCTGCGGGGATGCGCTCCTGGCGGCGGTAGAGGGCGGCGCGCGGCGCGTTCCACGACTCGAAGACGGCGCGGACGGCCTGGATCATCTGCTCGCGCGGATCGTCCGGGAACGGCGCGCCGGTGCGGTCGGCGACGATGTCCTTGAAGGCGCTGACGAGCCGGCGGAAGTCCTCCGCGTCCAGGTCCAGGTCGTTGCGGACGCCCTTGGCCTCCTTGGCCTGCTCGACGGCGTCCTCGAACAGTTCGCCGTCGATGCCCTGCACGGTCTTGCCGAACATCTGGATGAGGCGCCGGTAGGAGTCCCAGGCGAAGCGCTCGTCGCCGGACTGGGCCGCCAGTCCCCGCACGGAGGCGTCGCTCAGTCCGATGTTGAGGACGGTCTCCATCATTCCGGGCATCGAGAACTTGGCGCCGGAGCGCACACTGACCAGCAGCGGGTCGCCGGGGGCGCCGAGCTTCTTGCCCATGGCGGCTTCGAGGGCGCGCAGCTTCTCCTCGACCTGCTCTTCGAGGCCGGCGGGCATGGCGCCGTCGGCGAGGTAGGCGCGGCACGCCTCGGTGGTGATGGTGAATCCGGGCGGGACGGGCAGCCCCAGGTTGGTCATCTCCGCCAGATTGGCGCCTTTACCGCCCAGCAGGTCCTTCTGATCCTTGTTGCCTTCGCTGAACTCGTAAACGTACGTCGGCACCGCAAGCTCCTTCGACGGGAACGCAAGAGCACTACTTCGGTTCTCCGGCGGCACAGGGACCACCCGGTGACCACCAACGGCCTTCGACTTCCTGGTTCTACCCCCGTCTCCCCTGGCCATCGCATTTTCAGTGGTTTAGACCAATGGTTCTGGAAGGGTAGACGTCCCCCAGTCCGAAAAATAGCGAGAGGGGATGGCGCAGGTCGGCGATCGTCGGCGATCAGCACGTCGGAGACGTGTGGCAGAACGGTAGCAGCACGCGCAGCCGATTCCCTGGGCCGCATCCCCCGAACAGACCAATCACGGGGCGGCCGGGCGCCGCCCACCGGCCCCAGCAGGCACGGGGGGACCGCCGCGCCCTCCCCCTGTGCGCAGACCCACACCATTACCGTCAAGTAACCTACGGTGCCGTAGGTAGAGTCGGACGCGGCCGGGGGTCACGCCGCCCCCGCGACGCGCTCCGTCCCGGCCCCTGCCGCCGACACCCACGGAGAAGCAACGTGACCGCGCACCGCAACCGCGAACCCGAGCCCCCCGAAGACCCGGCACCCGCGCCGGGCCGCGCCGGCACGACCAGCACGTCCGGCCCCGCCGCAGACCCCGGCGGCACCGGCGGCAGCCGAGGCAGCGGCACTGGCGGCACCGGCGAGTCCGCCGCCGGGCTGGCCGCCTCGGCGGCCGGCGCGGCAGGCGAGTTCGCCGCCGACTTCCTCGAAGCCGTGAAGCCGAAGCTCCGCGGCTGGCTGCACCTGGGCACCGCGCCGCTGGCGCTGGCCGCCGGCATCGTCCTCATCGCGCTGGCGCCGACCGGGCCGGCGCGGGCCGTCAGCGCGGTCTACGCGCTCACCTCGGTACTGCTGTTCAGCACCTCGGCCGTCTACCACGTCGGCCGGTGGTCGAAGAAGGCCGTCGCGGTGCTGCGCCGGATGGACCACGCCAACATCTACCTGATCATCGCGGGCACCTACACGCCGTTCGTCGCGCTGGTCCTGGACGGCGCCCTGCGCACCGCGATGATGGCGCTGATCTGGGGCGGCGCACTCGCCGGCGTACTGTTCAAGGTGTTCTGGGTGGGTGCGCCGCGCTGGCTGTCCACCGGCCTCTACCTGGCGATCGGCTGGGTCGCGGTGCTGTTCATCCCCGACCTCGTCACCGGCACCCACCCGGCCACCTGGATCCTCATCCTGGCCGGAGGGCTGCTCTACAGCGCCGGCGCCGTCGTCTACGGCCTCAAGCGCCCCGACCCGGCACCCAGGTGGTTCGGCTTCCACGAGGTGTTCCACTCGCTCACCATCGCCGCCTACGTGTGCCACTACATCGCGGTCTCCATGGTGGTCTACACCCAGGCGTGACGCCCGGCCGGACCGCGGAGCGGGCCCGCCGGGCGCCCCCGGCCGGCAGTCAGGCGAAGCCGAACAGCGGCGGGAAGACCAGCACGACGACCGCCGCCCAGACCGCATAGACCGGCAGGTAGGCCGTCTGCAGGCGCTCAAGCGCCGCGAACGGCCGCCTCCCGCGCACAAACCCCCAGAGCAGCACCGCCGACCACGCCAGGTGCACCAGCAGGATGAGGTTGAGGCCCAGCGCGGCCGTCTTGTTCGCGGTGAAGCCGAACTCGGCGATCCGCGTCAGCATCGCGGCCAGGGCGAGCGCGTCCACCGCGAGCGCCGCGCCGACCAGCGCCAGCTGGAGCCGGTCGAAGATCCCCGGCCGCTCCAGCGGCTCGCGGGCCGAGATCGAGTACAGCAGCAGGAACAGGACCAGCACCAGGATCGCGTCCATCAGGATGAGCAGCTCGCGGTCGACCGTGGTCAGCGGGCCGTTCACCAGCAGCACACCGAAGTCGGCGACCAGCATCGCCAGCGCCAGCGGCGTGAACACGCGGGTGAGGACCGGCGCGATGTTCTCCACCACGCTCTTCTTCGCCTCCACCAGCCACGCGGCGACCAGCAGCGCTCCAGGCAGGCCGAACGGCAGCAGCCAGTCCAGCACGACCGGGGAGAAGTCGACGCCGGCGAGCGCCGCCACGCCCATGGTCAGCCCCAGCAGGACGTTCGCACCCAGCGAGATCAGCACCAGGTACATCACCAGTTCGCCGCCGAACCGCACGAAGTCCATCCGCCGCGGGTGCGAGCGCCACTCGCCGCCGGTGTAGAACACCCCCACCAGCAGGCAGAGCAGGACCGGAACGTGGGTGTAGGCGAGCACGGCCGTCATCGCCGGCATCTCACCGGGCCCGAAGCCGCCGGTGAACGGGTACAGGTTGGCGGCGAGGACCGGCACCGCCGCGACGCCGGCGGTCACCGCGCCGACCGCCAGGGGCACCTGCCGCTTCCAGGCGAACCAGCCCGCCAGGAACGCCAGGATCGCCAGCGGCAGGTTGTGCAGCGACGCTCCGCCTCCGGCTTCTGCGACGGCGAACAGCACCTTGACCGCGATCCCCGCGGCGAGGGAGAAGGCGAGCAGCACGCCGAGCTCGCGCAGCCGCTCCCGCCCGCCGGTACCGCTGCCGCCGTCCCCGCCGGGCACCAGCACCAGCTGCTTCCACAGCCGGTGCGAGTGCTCGCGCGCGAACTCCCGGGAGACCTCGTCCAGGCGGCCCATCCGCTTGACCGCCACCAGGAACGCCTCGTCGCCGTCGAGGCCGGTGGCCTCCAGCTCCGCGATCCGCTCGCGCAGGTGGTCCTCCATCTCCGCCGCGTCCTCGGCGGAGATGGCCGGGCGCCGGCTGACGAAGCCGCGCCACTGGCCGATCTGCTCCTCCAGTTGCCCCGTCACGCCGCACCTCCGGCCGGCGCGGGCCCGGGGAACGGGGGCAGCGCCGGGAGCACACCGCCCCACACCTGGCGGAGCGCCTCCGCCACCACGCTCCACTGCTCCCGCCGCTCGGCCAGCGCTGCCAGGCCCTCGCCGGTGATCGCGTAGTGCTTGCGGCGCCGCCCGGCCGCGGAGACCGCCCAGGACGACCGGACGAGCCCGTTCCGCTCCAGCCGGTGCAGCAGCGGGTAGAGCATTCCGTCGGTCCACTGCATCCGGCCGCCGGAGAGCTCGCCAACCCGCTTGACGATCGCGTAGCCGTAGGACTCCCCTTCGGCCAGGATCCCCAGCACCAGCGGCGTGGCGGAAGCCGCGACGAGGTCCTTCTCGATGTGCATGCGCCCTTCCCTACCTAGATCCTCTAGGGGTCATGAACCCTAGCAGCCCTAGGCATCGGTCCGGTGCGGACTGCGGACCGGAACGCGTTGCAGTGGAACGCCCCCGGGACACCGCGGCAGGCAGGCGGGGACGGTTCCCCGCGAGTCACGATTCGCTTACGCGAACGGACGGGGCGGACGAAACCCCTTACCCGGCGCCCGCGATGGGTCTAGCTTGAGAACCGGTTCTTCTTGACGTGTGCGTCGGAGGAACCGATCGCGGAGGCGGCCGGAGACCATATCCCCCCGGGTCCGGCCGCCTCTCTACTTCCGCTGACGGCTCCGCCCCGCCAGCGGCCCTGCAGACAGCAGCGGGCCCGGAGCGGATTCCGCTCCGGGCCCGGACACTCTGCGTGCCACTCCGGCGGCTACATCGGCAGGCGCTCGAACAGGTAGGTCTCCACCCGGTCCAGCGACACCCGCTCCTGGGACATGGTGTCGCGCTCGCGCACGGTCACCGCGTCGTCCTCAAGGGTGTCGAAGTCGACCGTGATGCAGTACGGCGTGCCCACCTCGTCCTGGCGGCGGTAGCGGCGGCCGATCGCGCCCGCGTCGTCGAAGTCGACGTTCCACCGGCGGCGGAGCCGCGCGGCGAGGTCGCGGGCCTTCGGCGACAGGTCGGAGTTGCGGGACAGCGGCAGCACCGCGGCCTTGACCGGAGACAGGCGCGGGTCGAGCGCCATGACGACGCGCTTGTCCATCTTGCCCTTGGCGTTGGGCGCCTCGTCCTCGCGGTAGGCGTCCAGCATGAACATCAGCATCATCCGGTCGACACCGGCCGCGGGCTCGATGACGTAGGGGATGTAGCGCTCGTTGTTCTCCTGGTCGAAGAAGGAGAGGTCGGCACCGGACTTCTCGGAGTGCGTCTTCAGGTCGAAATCGGTGCGGTTGGCGACGCCCTCCAGCTCGCCCCACTCACCGCCCTGGAAGCCGAACCGGTACTCGACGTCGACGGTGCGCTTGGCGTAGTGCGCCAGCTTGTCCTTGGGGTGCTCGAACAGCCGCAGGTTCTCCTTGGCGACACCCAGGTCGAGGTACCACGCCATGCGGTTGTCGATCCAGTACTGGTGCCACTCTTCGTCCTCGCCCGGCTTGACGAAGAACTCCATCTCCATCTGCTCGAACTCGCGGGTCCGGAAGATGAAGTTGCCCGGCGTGATCTCGTTGCGGAAGGACTTGCCGATCTGGCCGATGCCGAACGGGATCTTCTTGCGCGAGCTCTGCTGCACGTTCAGGTAGTTGATGAAGATGCCCTGCGCGGTCTCCGGGCGCAGGTAGGCCAGGCCCGAGTCGTCCTGCACGGCGCCCAGGAAGGTGCGCAGCAGGCCGCTGAAGAGGCGCGGCTCGGTGAAGGAGTGCTTGGCGCCGCAGTTCGCGCAGGCGAGGTCGGCGAGGCCGTTCTCCGGCTCGCGGCCGTGCTTGTCGGCGTAGGCCTCGATGAGGTGGTCGGCGCGGTAGCGCTTGTGGCAGGACTGGCACTCGGTCAGCGGGTCGACGAACTCCTCGACGTGGCCGGACGCCTCCCACACCTCGCGGGAGAGGATCACGCTGGAGTCGAGGCCGACGATGTCGCCGCGCTCCTGCACCATGGAGCGCCACCACTGGCGCTTGATGTTCTGCTTGAGCTCCACACCCAGCGGGCCGTAGTCCCACGAGGCGCGGAGGCCACCGTAGATCTCGCTGGAGGGGTACACCAGGCCCCGCCGCTTGGCGAGGGCGACGAGCTTGTCCATTGCCTCAGACTTGGCGGCCATCTTCTCTCAGACTCTCCATCCGGCTGGCGGTCGGCGGATCTCGCTCATCGGCGAATCTCCTGCGGTGGACGCACGCGATCCGCGGCGCCGGCGGCGCCGCGCGCCGCACGGGGCCGACCCGGCGTCAGCCTCCGGGGTTCTCACGTGCACGAACGACGATACGCCCGGCGCAGAGGGCGTGCGACCGTTTTCCGATGCCCGTCACGTGGGGCCGGACACGATCTCATAGGCGCTCGGCTCGTCCAGCGCCTCGCTGAGCAGGGGGACCGCGGTGACGCGGACGTGGAAGTCGCCGAGCGCGCGCCGATAGTGGCCGGCGCCCGCCCACTCGGTCACCACCGTCCACAGTTCCGGGTCGTCGGCCGCGCGGCCGATCCGGGAGCCGGTGAAGCCGGGGCGGGCAGCGAGGGCGGCGACGGCCTCCTCGGCGCGCGCGGTGAAGCCGGCGGCGCGCTCGGGGGCGATGCGGAAGCGGGTGATGACGATCACCGGGCCATCGTCCCACCCGGATCGGACACGGCGGGCCGCGCTCCCCTAGCCGCGGCGCCCGCCATGGTTCACTGTCGGCAGCAGGAGACCGCCCGGCAGCTCTGCACTCCGGCAGCGCGGCCGGTCGGCGGGCCCGGTAGGCGGGTGCGGTACGCGGCGAAGGGAGCGGGTGTGGCGCAGGCGGCGCGGTTCGAAGCGGTGCAGTTCGAGGTCGTCGTGGAGGGCGCCGCCGGTGCGGTCACCGCCGAGCGCGCCGGCGCGCACCGGGTGGAGGTGGTCGCCGCGGCCGCCGAGGGCGGCGTCACGCCGTCCATGGGCACGCTGGCCGCGGTCATGCGCGCCACCTCCCGGGTCGGCGTCCACCCCATCGTGCGGCCGCGCACCGGCGACTTCGTCTACGACGACCACGAGGCCGCCGCCATGGAGTACGACGTGGGCGCGTTCGCCCGGGCCGGCGCGGACGGCATCGCCACCGGCGCACTCACCGCGGACGGCTCCGTCGACACCGGCGTCGTCAAGCGGCTGGTGGACGCGGCGGCGGGCCTGCCGGTCACCTTCCACCGGGCCTTCGACTTCGCGCCGGACCCGTTCGCGGCGCTGGAGGACCTGGTCGCGCTCGGCGTGCGCCGGGTGCTCACCTCCGGCGGCCAGGCCGCCGCCGGCCGCGGAGCCCCGCTCATCGCGCAGCTGGTCGAGGCCGCCGCGGGCCGGATCACCGTGCTCCCGGGCGGCGGGGTGACAGCCGCGGACACGCCGGCACTGATCGCGGCGGGCGCCCGCGAGCTGCACTTCTCGGGCAGCGAGCAGGTGGCGTCGCCGGTGCGCGCCACCAACGCGCGGATCGGACTCACCGGCCGGATCCCGACGCAGACCCTGCGCACCATCAACTCGGCCGAGCGCATGGTGCCGATCATGCGCGCCGCGCGGGAGGCCGCCACCGCAGAGGTCCCGGCTCCCGCTGGGCAGCCTGGTGCGGCGGGGCCGGACCCGGCCGCGCCCCCGCGGCAGCCCGGTCCTCAGGACGCGCGCGCAGTGCAGGAGAGCGCTGCGGAGGTGCGCTCCGACCGCGGCGCCGACGCCGCGCCGAGCGCCCCCGCCGCCCCGGCGGAGCAGGCCGCCGGCGACTAGGGCGTGTTGGGTGGACAACCGCCCTGCTTCGCGACGAACGCCACCCACACACGCGCCCCTGCCCTCGCCCGCGGGCCCGGCAGAGCCGCACCCGTCGGCCCCGCGGGCAGGCTCCTCTATCCCGGCCGCCGCCGCGCGCGGCGGCGGGGCCCGCACCGGACCGGCACGGACCCCGGTGCGTCAGTCCTTGCCGAAGACCCGGTCGACGACGCGCTGCGCGGCGTGCCCGTCGTCGAGGGGGCAGAACTGCTCGGTGAACGACCGGTACGTGTCGGCGTGCGCCGCGGCCACCGAGTCGATGTCCTGCAGGGCGCCGATGACGTCGTCGGACTCCAGCAGCAGCGGGCCCGGCGCGGTCTCCTCGAAGTCGAAGTAGAACCCGCGCAGGTTGTCCCGGTAGCCCTCGATGTCGTAGGTGAAGAAGAGCATCGGCCGGCCGGTGTTGGCGAAGTCGAACATCATCGACGAGTAGTCGGTGACCAGTACGTCGGTGATCAGGAAGAGCTCCATGATCTCCGGGTACAGCGACACGTCGTAGACGAAGTCGCGGCCCACGATCGGCACGCTGTCGACGACGCGCGGGTGGCGGCGCACCAGGAGCACGTGGTCGTCGCCGAGCTTCTCGTACATCCGCTGCAGGTCGAGGTGGAGGTCGAGCTTGTGCTTGCCGCGGGTGTAGTACTTGTCGTCGCGCCAGGTGGGCGCGTACAGCACGACCTTCTTGCCCTCGGGCAGCCCGAGCACGCGCCGGGTGCGCTCGGCGATCGCCTCCCTGTCGGGCGAGAAGAAGATGTCGTTGCGCGGGTAGCCGGTCTCCAGGATCTCGCCGTCGAACCGGAAGGCGCGGCGCAGGATGGGCGTCGCCCACGGGCTCGGCGAGACCAGGTAGTCCCACTGCTTCGTCTCCCACGCCAGCTTGTCGTGGTAGTCGCGGGCCTTGCCCCGGATGTTCTCGATGTCGAAGCCGATCCGCTTCAGCATCGACCCGTGCCAGGTCTGCACGACGACCTGGTCGGGGCGGCGGGCGAACCAGGCGGGCTGGCGCGAGTTGGTGACGAGGTAGCGGGAGCGGGCGAGCGCGGTGTAGAAGTCGCGGCCGTTGTGCCGCACCGCGGTGAGGTCGCCGGGGAGCGTGACCTGGCCGTCCTTGACCAGCCAGGACATCGGGTAGTCGGCCCAGCGGCCGCCGCGCGAGCGCAGTTCGGCGTAGATGCTGTGCGGGCTGTCGGAGAACTGGCGGCCGGTGTAGGAGTCGAAGAGGATGCCCTCTTCGAGCGGCTCGCCGCGCAGCGCCGGGTATACGGTCTCGCGCAGCGTCCGCTGGGCGAAGGAGCCGCGCTCGTCCGGGCGCAGGTCGCTGCCGACGCGCAGTACCGGGGAGTCGAAGCCGGAGTCCTCGAAGGTGAGCGTGCGCTCGTCGGTCCCCAGCGGCAGGGGGAGGCTGCGCACGAAGGCCGGGTCGAACTCGGCCCCGATGTCGCGGGTGCCGCCGCCGGGCAGGTCCACCCGCGCCCAGAGCTGGTAGGTGCCGGCGGAGAGCGGCAGCGTTCCGGAGAGGGTTTCGATCGCGGTGGGCCGGAACCGTGCGGTGAACGCGGTGCCGTCCCGCTCGACGGCGACGGCGTGCTCCTCGTCGCGGCCCCGGGCCTTGAACACCGGACGCATCGCCGATTCGGCGGCGTAGTGGCCGCTGAACACGAGTTCCTCGCCGTCCCAGCGGGCCGACTCCACGACCGGGTGCGCCCAGCCGGCGCGCAGCCGCAGGTGGCCGGTTCCGGTGCGCTGCACCGCGACCTCGCGCTGCCCGTCGCCGACCGCGTGCGTGGCGGCCTCGACACCGTCCGGCAGCACGATCGGCAGCTCGGAGCCGTCCGGCGCGACGAGCGCGGCGCTCCACAGCTCCTGGCGCAGCTGGCCGGGGCCCTCGTCGACGGCCGCGGCGGCCAGTTCAGCGGCCGGGATGCCGACGGTGAACCCGGCGCCGGAGGTCTCCAGCGGGTACTCGCGCACCGCGGTGCCCGGCCGCCGGGTGAGGCGCAGGGCGCGCGCGCCGGCCGCCGGCGGGGAGACGAACTCGCCGGCGAGTTCCAGCTCCGGGCCCCGGGCCGCGGTGTCGAGGCGGTGGCCGGTGATCCGGGCGCGGACCGGCTCGACGGCGATGGACAGGTGGCTGTCCCGGTTCCACTCCGGGCGGATCCACACGTCGCCGGCCATCCGCCGGTACGGCGGCCGCTGCGCGGCGCCGGCGATCGGGTTGGCGACGATCCGGCGGCGGACCATGCCGCGGTTGACCACCACGAGCTCGAGCTTCCACTCGGTGGCGCGCCACTGGCCGGACAGCCGCAGCCGGGCCGGGTCGACGGTGATCTCGAAGCCGCCGTAGTCGTGCCGCGCGGCGTCGGGCACGTCGGCGAGCCGGTACTCGGCGGCGCGCAGCACCTTGACGCCGACGGGGATGCGCCGGCCGGTGTCGGAGTTGACGGCGAACGCGACGAGCTGCTGCTGCCAGCGGCGGCCCGCCCGCAGGTTGAGGATGCCGACCCGGCCGCCGACCACGAGCTTGCCGCCGCGCCACTCGACCCGCTCGGTCTTCTGCCGGACCTTGAGCTCGGTGCGGAGCCGGTAGACGTCGCGCGGGATGCCGGCCTGGGCGTCCTCGAAGAACGGGTAGCGGATGAAGTAGTGCAGGCCGCGGCGGACGACCGGCGCCTTCTTCAGCTCCACGCTCTTCTGGAAGGTGACGGTCTCCAGCAGCCGCTCGACCTGGCCGGTGCGCACCAGGTGGTAGTTGAGCCGGTGCAGCGGGCCCAGCTGCTCGAGCACCGCGGGCGCGGTGCGCTCGACCAGCGCACCGACCGACGCCATGAAGCGGGCGCGCCCGGTGGCGTCGGCGTCGTCCAGCGCGAGCAGGATCTCGCGGACGTCGCTGCGCAGCGTGCGGGCGTCCCACAGGTCCCGGTCGGCGGGGTCGAGGGAGTCGGTCACGGCGGTGATCGCGGCGAGCCGGGCGGTGAGCGCGCCGGTCTCGGAGAGGGTGCGGCCGGTCTCGGAATCGCGGCGGAGCAGGACCGGCGCGGGCAGCACGTCGACGGTGTCGGCGGCGGTGAGGGCCCGGGCGACGGCGAGGTCGTCGTCGGAGTCGTCGAGGCCGAGCGCGGGCAGCGACTCCCAGAGGGAGCGGCGCCACAGCTTGTTGCCGTACAGCCGGTCGGCGAGCAGTGACGAGGTGGCGTGCACGTCGACACCGGTGCGGGCCTTGCCGAAGATGCGCTTGTGCCCGGACGAGGGCCGCGCACCCAGGTCGTTGAAGCGGTAGACGTTGCCGGTCGCCACCTGGGAGCCGGACTCCTCCAGCGCGGTGGCGAGGTAGTCGAGCGCGTAGGAGGAGAGGGCGTCGGTCCCGTCCAGGAAGAGCAGGAGTTCGCCGGAGGCGGCCGCGGCGCCGGCCTCCCGGGCGGCGGCGCGGGTGGCGGCCGGCTCCTCCAACAGGACGGCGGTGCAGCCGGCGGGCGGCTCCGCGGCGAAGGCGGCTGCGATTGCGCCGCCCTCGGCACGGGCGGTGCCGACCGATTCGTCCTCGGTCTCGTCGTCCTCGTCGATGTCGGCGCTCTCCGCGGTGCCGTCGCCTTCCCCGGCGTCGTCGGCGCTGTCGGCGCTGTCGCCGTCACTGTCGGCGGTGTCGGCGGTGTCGGCGGTGTCGGCGGTGTCGGCGGTGCCGCTCCCGACGCCGCGGGGCTCCTCCGCGAGGCCGGCTCCGTCGGCGGCGACGGGGACCAGGACGATCTCGGCGTCGCGGCCGCCGAGGTCCTGCCCGCTCAGGGAGTCGAGGCAGGTGCGCAGGTGCGGCTCTGTGACGTCGAAGGCGACGATGACGCTGAGGCTGGACTTCGGCACGGAAAAACAGTCTCCCGATTGATCGCTGCGGAGCGGGGCACAGGCGAGTGCGGTGGCACAGCCGGCCGGGCGGTCCGCGGCGCGGGCGCCGGCTGAGACCACCATTCAGTGCCGACTCTACGAGGTCGCGCTTAAGCGGCCGGTTAAGGCGGCGGCGCTACCCGCTCGCCCCCTCTCCCGCGATCCTAGCGAGGCCGTCCCGGTGTTCACGCCGAGTGCCCTCCGTCACTATTCTGCGGTGGAGGGGCGCAGCGGCCCGCACGAGCGGCAGGACGCGAGAAGACAGGAGCCACCGTGGTGGACGACCGGGAGCGGGGACGGCGGGAGCGGCCGCTGCCCGACGGAGAGGTGTTCTACACCCCGGGGGCCGGCGGGCTGCGGCGGAGCATCGAGCAGCGCAGCGCGGTGCCGCTCGTCTGGCTGCACCAGGCGCCGCGCTGGATCCTGCCGGTGGGCATGGCGGTGCTCTTCGTCTCCGGCCTGCTGGTGTCGGGGCCGCTGGGCGCGCTCCTCCTCGGCGTGCTGGCCCTGTTCATGGCCTGGCTCGCGTTCCTCGCCTGGCCGTCGCTGCGGCCGGGCGAACGGGCGATGCGCGGAACGGTCATCGCGGTGCTCGCCGCACTCGGCGTCCTGCAGAGCGGACTGCTTTAGTCGCCGCCGGGAGCGGGGCGCGCCGGCGCCGGCGGACGATCTGCCAGGACCGATTCCCGCATTCGCGGCAATCGGTATTTTTGACAACCATTTTCATTGTCGGCAGACTGGGACGGTGACCTCTGATCCCGCCTTCCAGGTGCGCGGCGCCACCGCCGGCTACGACCGCACCCCGGTCCTGCACGGGGTGGACCTCACCGTGCCGGCGGGGCAGACGCTCGCGATCCTCGGCGCCAACGGCTCCGGCAAGTCCACCCTCATGCGCTCGCTCATCGGCATCACGCCGCTGTGGGCCGGCTCGGTGGAGGTCCACGGCACCCCGCTGGCGCGGTTCAAGGACTGGCGCCGGGTCGGCTATGTGCCCCAGCGCCTCACCGCGGGCGGCGGCGTCCCCGCCACCGTGCAGGAGGTCGTCGCATCCGGCCAGGTCGCCACGCGGCGCCGGCTGCACTGGGCCGGCCGGGACGAGCGGCGCGCCGTCACCGCGGCGCTCGAAGCGGTGGGCCTGGCCGGCCGGGCCCGCGCAGCGGTGCACGAGCTCTCCGGCGGGCAGCAGCAGCGGGTGCTCATCGCCCGCGCACTCGCCGGGCGCCCCGACACCGTGCTGATGGACGAGCCGATGGCCGGGGTCGACGCCGGCAGCCAGCGGGCGCTGGCCGCGGCGATCCAGCACCTGCACGACGACGGCGCCACCGTCGTCCTGGTCCTGCACGAGACCGGCCCGCTGGAGCCGCTGATCGACCGCGCCGTCGTGCTCGACGGCGGGCACATCACCCACGACGGCAGTGTGCCGCGGCCCACCGGCGCCTGCGCACGGCCGGGCCACGACCACGTCCACCCGCACTCCGGGGCCGAGCCCGCGCCCGCGGTCGCCCTGCCCGCGATCACCGGTGCCGAGGTGCCCCGCCGTGACTGAGATCCTCTCCTACGACTTCATGGTGCGCGCCCTGATCGCCGCCGCACTGGTGGGGCTCGTCGCACCGGTCATCGGTACCTTCCTGGTGCAGCGGCGGCTCGCCCTGCTCGGCGACGGCATCGGCCACGTCGCGCTGACCGGCGTGGCCCTCGGCTTCCTCACCGGCACCTCGCCGGTGCTCACCGCACTCATCGTGTCGGCGCTCGGCGCAGCAGCCATCGAGCTGGTCCGGGTGCGCGCCCGCACCGGCGGCGACGTCGCCCTGGCCCTGCTGTTCTACGGCGGCATCGCGGGCGGCGTGCTGCTCATCGGGCTGGCTCCCAGCGCCAGCAACGCGACGCTGACCGCCTTCCTCTTCGGTTCGGTCTCCAGCGTCACCAGCGAGGACATCACCGTCGTGGTGGTGCTCGCCGCCGCGGTGATCGGCGTGATCGCTTTCTTCGGCCGCGAGCTGTTCGTGCTCTGCATGGACGAGGACAGCGCGCGTGCCGCCGGCCTCCCGGTGCGCTTCCTCAGTCTGCTCATCTCCATCACCGCCGCGGTCACCGTGGTCATCGCGATGCGCGTGGTGGGCCTGCTCATGGTGAGCGCGCTGATGGTGGTGCCGGTGGTGGCCGCCCAGCAGCTCACCCGGAGCTTCCGGGTGACCGCGGCGCTCGCCGTGGCGATCGGTGCGCTGTCCTCGGTCGGCGGCCTGACCACCGCCTTCTACACCGATGTCGCACCGGGCGCCGCCATCGTCCTGCTGACCCTCGCGGTTTTCGCCGTGGCCGTGGCGGCGGGCCGATTGCTGCGCTCCCCCGCCCGCACGCGCACCGCTGCGGGCGGTACGCTTCAGGACGAGCCGGAGAGCTACGCCGACGCGGGGAGGTGACCCGTTGAGTACACGACGCGAGGCCGTGAAGCGGGCGCTCGACGACAGCACCGGGTTCCGCAGCGCCCAGGACCTCTATGCCGACCTGCGGGCCGACGGGTCGAAGATCGGGCTGACCACCGTCTACCGCGCACTGCAGACGCTGTGCGACTCCGGTGAGGTGGATGTGCTGCGCAACGACGACGGCGAGGCTGTCTACCGGGCCTGCGCCACCGAGAGCCACCACCACCACCTGGTCTGCCGCAGCTGCGGCAAGGCGGTCGAGGTGGAGGGCCCGGCGGTGGAGCGGTGGGCCGAGAGCATCGGAACCCAGCACGGGTTCACCGACGTGACGCACACCGTCGAGGTGTTCGGCACCTGCGCCGCGTGCGCCCGCCGCGCCGGCTCCCGGCCGCAGCGGGACGGGCTCCGCGGGTCGCCGGTCTCGGCGCCCTGATCCGGCCCGCTCCGCCGAGCCCCTCCGCCGAACTCGGTCCGCCGAGCCCGGCGCTCCGGACGCTGAGCGCACCCGTCAGCGGCGGCAGTCGCGGACCGGCTCCAGCTGCGGGCGCTTCGGGCCCATGCCGTCCCCGGAGGAGCGGCCGGTGAGCCGCCGCCCGATCCACGGCACCAGGTAGGCGCGCGCCCAGGCCAGGTCCTGCTGCCGCGCGGCGCGCCAGTCCTGCGGCGCCTCCTCGGGCCACGGCGCGTCCCAGCCGGCGCCGTCGGACGCGCCGAGGATCTGCGCGAGGCGCAGCGCCAGCCGCCGGTGGCCCTCCGCGGACAGGTGGAGGCGGTCGGTGCTCCACGCGCGCCGGTCGTGCAGGAACTTCATCGACCACAGGTCGGCGACGGTGCAGCCGTAGGTGTCGGCCACTGCGCGCACATGCATGTTGTAGGTGGCGACCCGGCCGCGCAGGTGCCGCATCACCGGCTGGAACCCGGTGTCGAAACCGGTGAAGACGACGACCCGGGCACCGGTCGCGGTGAGCCGGGCCACCGCGCCCTCGAACACCTCGGCGACCCGGTCCGGATCGGAGCCGGGGCGGATGATGTCGTTGCCGCCGGCGCACAGGGTGACCAGGTCCGGGCGGAGCTCGACGGCCGCGGGCAGCTGGTCGCCGACGATCTGGTCGATCAGCTTGCCGCGCACCGCGAGGTTGGCGTAGCGGACTTCCGCCGCCGCCCCGGCGAGGTGCTCGGCGAGCCGGTCGGCCCAGCCGCGGTACCGCCCCCGCGGGGTGTCCGCGCTGTCCGGGTAGGGGTCGTCCAACCCTTCGGTGAAGCTGTCTCCGAGGGCGACGAAGGAGAGGATGCCGCCGTCCGCGGCGGGGCTGCCGATACCGCTCATGGGGGAAATGATGCCGCCCCGAGCCCGGGTTACGCGACAGTAGGTTGCGCCTTCGCCGCCCAGTGTCACGGGGATCACGCCGGCGCGCGGGGCGGGCCGCCAGGGCCGGTGCGCCGCCGCGGGCGGCCCGCGGCGGCGCACCGGTCCGGGTGCGCCGCCGCTGCGGAGCACGGCGCTACCCAGGCTTCACCGGATCCAGACCGGGGCGCTTGGCGGCGCGGCCGTCGCCGGAGGACCGGCCGGTAAGGCGCCGGCCGACCCAGGGAACCAGGAACTCCCGCGCCCAGCGCAGGTTCTGCTGGCGCGCGACGGCGGGCGGCATCGGCGGCCGGACCGGCCACGGCGCTCCCGGTTCGCCGTCGGCCGGCACGCCGAGGGTGCGGCAGACCTGCAGGGCGAGGCGGCGGTGCCCCTCCGGCGACATGTGCAGCCGGTCGTCGTCCCAGGCGCGCGGGTCGGTGAGCTCGGCCATCGACCACTGGTCGACGACGTAGCAGCCGTGCGCGTCGGCGATGGAGCGGATGTTCAGGTAGAAGCGCGCGAAGTGGCCGATGCGGGCGCGCATGTAGCCGCCGGCGACGTTGACGCCGGTGAACAGGACGACGTCGGCGCCGGTTCCGCGCAGCGCCGCAACGGCCTCTTCCAGCCGGCTGGCGAGCACGTCCGGATCGGCGCCGGGGCGCAGCAGGTCGTTGCCGCCGGCGCTGAGGGTGACCAGGTCCGGTTCGAGTTCGAGCGCGCGCGGCAGCTGCTCGTCGCGCACCTGCCCGAGGAGCTTGCCGCGGACCGCGAGGTTGGCGTAGCGGACTTCGCCCCCCGGAGCGGCGGCCCGGGCGAGGTGCTCGGCGAACCGGTCGGCCCAGCCGCGGAACCGCCCGTCCGGTCCCGGGTCGCCGACCCCTTCGGTGAAGCTGTCGCCGATCGCGGCGTAGTCGGTGCGCGGACGGTTCAGGTCGATGCCGGTCATCTGGGTACTGCTCCCCCCTCGTCAGCCGCGGGACTTGCCCCCGCGGACCGCTATGCGCCGGATGCCGTGCCCGGCGCCGCCCCGGAGTCCTGATCCGGCCCGGCGCCGCCGCCGGGCGGTACCGGATTGGGCACGGCGCCGCCGTAGCGGCGGTCCCGCGAGGCGTAGACCTCGCAGGCGTGCCAGAGGTGGCGGCGGTCGAAGTCGGGCCAGAGGGTGTCGAGGAAGACGAACTCGGCGTACGCGGACTGCCAGAGCAGGAAGTTGGACAGGCGCTGCTCGCCGGAGGAGCGCACGAACAGGTCGACGTCGGGCAGGTCGGCGGCGTACAGCCGGGCGGTGATCGCCTCCTCGCTGACCTTGTCCGGGTTGAGCCGGCCCTCGGCGGCCTCGCGGGCGATCTGGGCGGCGGCGTCGGCGATCTCCGAGCGGCCGCCGTAGTTGACGCAGAACTGCAGGGTGAGCGCAGTGTTGCCGCGGGTCATCTCCTCGGCTTCGCGCAGCTCGGAGATGACGCTCTTCCACAGCATGCCGGGCCGCCCGGACCAGCGCACCCGCACCCCCATGGCGTGCAGCTCGTCGCGGCGGCGGCGGATCACGTCGCGGTTGAAGCCCATCAGGAAGCGCACCTCCTCGGGCGAGCGCTTCCAGTTCTCGGTGGAGAAGGCGTAGGCGGACAGGGTGGGCACGCCCAGCTCCAGGGCGCCCTCGACCACGTCGAACAGGGCCCCCTCGCCGGCCTTGTGGCCCTCGGTGCGGGCGAGACCGCGCTCCTTGGCCCAGCGCCCGTTGCCGTCCATCACGACCGCGATGTGCTTCGGCACGAGCGCCTTGGGCAGCTCGGGCGGGCGGGCGCCGGAGGGGTGCGGCGCCGGCGCGGCGTAGCCGCGGCCGGAGCCGGACGAGAACAGGCTCACGGGTGGATCCTCCCGGTGGCGGGGTTCGGTGGCACGGGGCGCAGAGCGCGGTGCGCGGTGCGTCGTGGGAGCGTCCGGGCCGGGCGCGCCGGGGCGGACCCGACGCACGATACCGCAGGCCCCGGCCGGTGCCCGCACCCCGACGGTGCGCGGTCCGCGCCTGCCGGGACGGCGGCGTCAGCGCTCGGAGTTCTCCACCAGGCGCAGCGACCGGATGCCGTTCTCCAGGTGCCATTGGAGGTAGGCGGCGACCAGCCCGCTGCATTCGGAGCGGTGCCGCTCCTCGCTCGCGTCGGCGCTGTCCCAGTCCCCGCCGAGCAGCGCGCCCATCAGCCGCACCGCATCCGCGGACGGCGTGACCGCACCGTGCGGTCGGCACACCGAGCAGACCGCACCGCCGGCGTGCACCGCGAAGGCGCGCAGCCCGGGGCCGGCCGATCCGCAGCGTGCGCAGGAGTCCAGTGCGGGCGCGTACCCGGCGACGGCGAGCGAGCGGAGGAGGTAGGCGTCGAGTACGAGCCGCGGTGCGTGGGTGCCCTCCCCCAGGGTGCGCAGCGCCCCGATGACGAGGAGGAACTGGCGCAGCGCCGGGTCCTTTTCGACGGCCACGACCTTCTCCGCGGTCTCCACCACGGCGGTCGCCGCGGTGTAGCGGGCGTAGTCGGCGACGAGCGGGCCGCCGTAGGAGCGCAGCGACTCGGCCTGGGTCACCACGTCGAGGGTGCGGCCGGTGTAGAGCTGGAGGTCGACGTGGCTGAACGGCTCCAGCCGGGCACCGAAGCGCGACTTGGTGCGGCGCACGCCCTTGCCGACCGCGCGCACCAGGCCGGTGCGGCGGGTGAGCAGGGTGACGATGCGGTCGGCCTCGCCGAGCTTCTGCGTGCGCAGGACGACGCCCTCGTCGCGGTAGATACTCACCCCTCCATTCTCGCCGATCGGCACCGGCCGCGCGCTCCCTCCCGCGGCCCCACCCCCCTGAACAGGGACGACAAAGGAAGAATCTCCCGAAATCACCGTCAAATACGGCATTATGCGCCCGGGTGCTCTACGATCACGCGGACACCCCGTTCACCGATCCAGACCGGAGCGACGATGGGACGAGGACGAAGACGGCAGACCCGGCGCGACACGGCCGCGCCGCGCCGCGGGCGCGGGCCGCTGATCGCGGCAGCGCTCGCACTGCCGGTGGGACTGGGCGCAGCCGGCGCGCTGGTCGCGGTCGGCGGAACCGGCCCGGACGCTCCGGCACCGGCCGACTCGGGGCTCGCGCCCGCCGCCGACGACTTCTTCGACGGCGCCACCGGGGAGCCCGGCGCAGACGGCTCCGGAAGCCGGGACGGCGCCGGCGGCGACTCCTCCGGCGGCGGCGCGCAGGGCCAGCAGGCGCAGCAGGCCGAGGGGAGCGTATCCGTCTCGGCCTCCGCCGACCCCGGCGAAGGCTCCGGCAGCGGCGGCGGTTCCGGCGGGTCCGGCGGCACGGGGGGCTCCCCGGGCAGCGGCGGTGGCGGTGGCGGCGACTCCGCCGAGGAGTCGGCGGTCGTCGCGCTCGTCAACGAGGAGCGCGCCTCCGCCGGGTGCGACCCGGTCTCGCCCGACGCCCAGCTGGCGAAGGCGTCGCAGGACCACAGCGCGGACATGGCGAGCCGCGACTATATGGCGCACGACACCCCCGAGGGCGTCGGCCCCGGCGAGCGCGCCGAAGAGGCGGGGTACACGGCGTGGGGCGGCGAGAACGTCGCCGCCGGCCACCCCACCCCGGAGGCGGTGATGCAGGGCTGGATGGACAGCCCGGGCCACCGCGCCAACATCCTCAACTGCGACTTCACCGCCATCGGCGTCGGCGAGACCGACCGCTACTGGGCGCAGAACTTCGGCTACGAGTAGCGCCCCGAGGGGACGGCTCCGCGCAGTATCAGCGCAGCAGGCGGGGGAACCGGCGCACCCGCACCGGTTCCCCCGCCTTCCGTGTGCGCGGGGCGGCCCCCCTCACCTGCCGCCCCGCGCCCGCTCACGCTGCCCGGTGCGCCGGGATCGCCGGGATCAGTCCTGCGCCGCCGCGCGCGCCCGGTTCACGGCGCTGCACACCGCCTTGAGGGACGCGGTGGTGATGTTCTGGTGCAGTCCCACACCCCAGACCACGGTGCCGTCGACGTCGGCCTCGACGTAGGCGGCGGCGCGCGCGTCGCTGCCCTCGCTGAGTGCGTGCTCCACGTAGTCGACCACGCGGAACTTCACGTCGACCTCGGTGAGCGCGTCGCAGAACGCCGACAGCGCGCCCTGGCCGGATCCGGAGATCTCCCGGATCTCGCCGTCCACCCGGACGTCGGCGTCGATCCGGTAGCCCGCGTCCGTGGTCTGCGAGCGGTGCGCCAGCACGCTGACCGGGCCCGCCTCGTCCAGGTAGTTCTCGGTGAAGATCTCCCAGATGCGCTCGGCGCTGAACTCGCCGCCCTCGCCGTCGGTGTAGTGCTGGACCACGTGGGAGAACTCGATCTGCAGGCGGCGCGGCAGGTCCATCGCGTGGTCCCGCTGCAGGATGTAGGCGACGCCGCCCTTGCCGGACTGGCTGTTCACCCGGATCACGGCCTCGTAGTCGCGGCCGACGTCCTTGGGGTCGATCGGCAGGTAGGGCACGTTCCACTCGGCCTCGGCCACCGGGCGGCCGGCCTGCACCGCGCGCTCCTCGATGGCGGTGAGGCCCTTCTTGATCGCGTCCTGGTGCGAGCCGGAGAAGGCGGTGTAGACCAGGTCGCCGCCGTAGGGGTGGCGCGGCGCCACCGGCAGCTGGGTGCAGTGTTCGACGGTGCGGCGGATCTCGTCGATGTCGGAGAAGTCGATCATCGGGTCGACGCCCTGGCTGAACAGGTTCAGGCCCAGGGTGACCAGGTCGACGTTGCCGGTGCGCTCGCCGTGGCCGAACAGGCAGCCCTCGATCCGGTCCGCGCCGGCCATCACGCCCAGCTCGGCCGAGGCGATGCCGGTGCCGCGGTCGTTGTGCGGATGCACCGACAGGCAGACGTGCTCGCGGCGGGTGAGGCTGCGGCTCATCCACTCGATCTGGTCGGCGTAGACGTTGGGCGTGGAGCGCTCCACGGTGGCCGGCAGGTTGAGGATGATCTCGCGGTCCGGGCCGGGCTGCCAGACGTCCATGACGGCCTCGCAGACCTCGCGGGCGAAGTCCAGCTCGGTGTCGATGAAGATCTCCGGCGAGTACTCGTAGCCGACGACCTCGGTCTCGCCCAGGTACTTCTCCATGAACCGGACGACGTGCCGGGTGCCGTCGACCGCGATGGCCTTGCAGGCGTCGCGGTCGACGCCGAAGACGACGTCGCGGAAGACCGGCGCGGTGGCGTTGTACAGGTGCACGGTGGCACGCTCGGCGCCGACCAGGGACTGCACGGTGCGCTCGATCAGGTCTTCGCGCGCCTGGGTCAGCACCGAGATCTGCACGTCGCCGGGGATGCGGCCGCCCTCGATGAGGGAGCGGACGAAGTCGAAGTCGGTCTGGCTGGCGGCAGGGAAGCCGACCTCGATCTCCTTGTAGCCCATCCGGACCAGCAGGTCGAACATCTCGTGCTTGCGGGCGCCGTCCATCGGCTCGATCAGGGCCTGGTTGCCGTCCCGCAGGTCAGTGGAGAGCCATCGGGGCGCGGAGCTGATCGTCTTCGACGGCCAGGTGCGGTCGGGCAGGTCCACCGGCGCGAACGGGACGTAGCGGTGGATGGGCATTCCGCTGGGCTGCTGCTGGGGTACCGAAGGCTGCGAAGCCATTGCTGCTGCTCCTCTGCGAGGGTGTGGCGATCCAGGCCGACCAGACACGACGAAGCCCCGCGGCGAGGGAGTCGACCGTTTCTAGCGACCCCCGCCGCGGCCGCTAAGGAGGAGCAGCTCACGCAGCATGGTGCCCGCAACGGTAGCAGACCTGCGGCGCTCCCGTGCCGTGCGGCCCGCTCGGCCGGGCCGCTGTGCCGCACGGAAGAGGGCGGGGCGCCGCGGTGGTCCGGCCAAGTGACCACCGATGCGCCCCGCCCGTGCGGGGACAGTGTCCCCGCCCGGATCCGTTTCTACCGCCGCAGCGGCGCACCCCGGATCCGGGGCCGGTGTTCGCGCCGCGCGGCAGGGCCGGCGGCGGCGAACCGAACGTCGGGCTTCCGGCAGAAGGTATCCGGAAGACCCGGCGCTCAGGCGGGGTCGGGCTCGAATTCGCGCACGGCGTCGATCGACGGCCCGTGCGGCGTGTTGGCCCGGCGTTCGATCATGACCTCCAGCAGCACCGGGCGCGACGTGCGGCGCGCTTCCTTACGGGCCCAGTCGATGCCGTCGCGCAGCTCGGCCGGGTCGAAGACGCGCCGGCCGGAGCAGCCGTAGGCTTCCATGATCTTGACGTTGTCGGTGCCGTACTCGTCGTAGTGGATGTCGACTTCGTAGTCCATGTCGTAGGGGATCTCGGCCTGCCGGATCAGCCCCAGGTACTCGTTGTTGAGCATGATCAGCACGAAGGGCACGTCGTACTGCGCGGCGACGGCGAGCTCCTCCACCATGTACTGGAAGCCGTAGTCGCCGACGATGCCGAGCACTTCGGCGTCCGGCTCGGTGCGCTCCAGCGCCTTCTTCACGCCGATCGCCGCCGGGATCTCCCAGCCGAGCGGGCCGGCCTGGCCGCACACCTGGTAGTGCCGCGGCAGGTGGGCGCGCTGGTGCTGGCCGCCCCAGATCTGGTACAGGCCGATGGCGGTGACGGTGTAGGTCTCGGGGCCGAACGCCTCGTTGATCTCGGCGTAGACGCGGGGCGCCTTGATCGGCACATCGTCGAAGTCCTCCCGGCGGGCCAGGTCCCGCTTGAGCCCGACGACGCGCTCCCGCCAGCCGCCGGGGCCGGGCTGCGTACCGCGCTTGCGGGCGGCGTCGGCGAGTGCGCGCAGGAACAGCCGGGCGTCGGAGACGACGCCGAGGTCGGGTTCGAAGACCCGGCCGATCTGGGTCGGTTCGATGTCGACGTGGATGAAGGTGCGGTCGCCGCGGTAGACCGAGATGGCGCCGGTGTGCCGGTCGGCGAACCGGGCGCCCACCGCCAGCACCAGGTCGGCTTCGAGGAAGGACGCGTTGCCGTAGCGCTGGGAGGTCTGCACCCCGGTCATGCCGGCGTAGAGCGGCGAGGTCTCGTCGAAGGCGCCCTTGCCCATCAGGGTGGTCTGCACGGGCACGCCGAGGAGCTCGGCCGCCTCGGCGAGCTCGGCGGCGGCGTCGGCGGCGACCACACCGCCGCCGGCCAGCAGCAGCGGGCGCTCGGCGCCGAGCAGCATGTCCAGGGCGCGCTCCACCCGCGGCAGGTGCGGGTGGACCGGGTGCACGGGCAGCGGCGCGTCGATCGCCGGGTCGTAGGAGATGGTCTGCTGGGCGACGTCGAGCGGGATGTCGATGAGGACCGGGCCGGGGCGGCCTTCCCGCGCGATGCGGAACGCCTCCCGGAAGATCCACGGCGCCGAGCCGGCCTCCTTGATCTGCACCGCCCACTTGGTGACGGGCTCGGCGACGGCGGTGATGTCGACCGCCTGGAAGCCCTCCTTGTCCAGGAGGTCGGTACGGTTCTGCCCGGTGATGCAGACGATCGGCACCGAGTCGGCCATGGCAGTGTAGAGGCCGGTGACCATGTTCGTCGCGGCGGGGCCGGAGGTGCCGATGGCGACGCCGACCCGGCCGTTGGTGCGGGCCCACCCGTCCGCCATGTGGGTGGCGCCCTCCTCGTGGCGGACGACGAGGTGGTCGATGCCGCCCTCGTCGCGGAGGGCCGCATACAGCGGCAGGATCGCGGCGCCGGGGCAGCCGAAGGCGGTGTCGACGCCCTCGTCCTTCAGCACCTGGACGACGGCGTTCATTGCAGGCATCTGTACCATTCGCTGTGAACCCTTCAGTGCTAGGGGGTCACGGGCCCGCTGGCGGGGCATCGGGTGCGGCCAACACCCGGGGCTGGAGGCGTCCGCGCGGATCGGTTAAGCCGCGGACGCTTCTCGGCCGCCCCGCCTGCGGGACTCCGCTCCGCGGGCCCGGCGGGCCCGCGGTTCACTGCTCAGAGCGCGTCACTTCTCCCGCGGCGCAGCGCGCCCGGAGAGCTCTTCGACGAGGGTGAGCAGCGCCGAGTGGTCGAGGGCGCCGTCACCGCGCGCCTTCAGGGCGTTCATGAACTGGGCGGCGAGCGCGCCGAACGGCACGCTGACGCCGGCTTCGCGGGCCGCGTCGGTCACGATCCGCAGGTCCTTGGCGTGCAGTTCGACGCGGAAGCCCGGCGCGAACGAGCGCTTCCGCATGTTCGGGCCCTTCCGGTGGAGCACCGTGCTGCCGGCGAGCCCGCCGCCGAGCACCTCCAGGCCGGCGCCGGTGTCGACGCCGTGCGCTTCGAGGAAGACCAGGGCTTCGGCGAGCAGCTGGATGTTGCCGGCGACGATGAGCTGGTTGGCGGCCTTCACGGTCTGGCCCGCTCCGGCGGGGCCGACGTGCACCGGCGTGGCGCCGACGACCTCGAAGAGCGGACGGGCCGCAGCGAAGCCGTCGTCCTCGCCGCCGGCCATGATGGACAGGGTGCCCTCGATGGCGCCGGCCTCGCCCCCGCTCACCGGGGCGTCGAGGACGCGCAGGCCGCGCCGGGCGCCTTCGGCGGCGACGGTGCGCGCGGTGTCGGGGCGCACGGTGCTCATGTCGATCACCAGCGCGCCGTCCCGGGCGTGCGCGAACACGCCGTCCTCGCCGAGGAGCGCGGCCTCGACGTCGGGCGAGTCCGGCAGCATTGTGATGACTGCGTCGGCCTCGGCCACGGCTTCGGCGATGCTGCCGGCGGCGGTTCCGCCCTGGTCGGCGAACTCCTTCGCGCGGCCCGGCGACCGGTTGACGCCGAGCACGCGGTATCCGGCGCGGTGCAGGTTGAGGGCCATGGGCAGGCCCATGATGCCGAGCCCGATGAAGGCGACGGTCACGGGCCGGCCGTTCTCCGGTGCGGTGGTCATGGGTGGTCGGTGTCCCTTCGGTGGTGGCTGTGGCGGCTGCAGTGGCGGGTGCCGGCCTCCGGGGCGGTCAGCGGTGCAGCCAGCCGAAGCTGTCGGCGGAGGCTCCGGTGGGCTTGTACTCCAGGCCGACGGGGCCGGTGTAGCCGCGGGAGCGGGTCTCGGCGAGCAGCCCGGCCAGGTCGAGCGAGCCGCTGCCGGGTTCGCCGCGGCCCGGGTGGTCGGCGATCTGGACGTGGCCGAACTCGGCGGCGTGCGCGCGCACCGCGGCGGCGGGGTCGTCTCCGTTGGCGGCCAGGTGGAAGAAGTCGGCGAGCAGTGCGGTGTTGGCGGCGCCGGCCGCACGGGCGCGGCGGACCACGGCGAGCCCGTCCTCTGCGGTCAGCAGCGGGTAGTCGGGAGCGCCGCTGAGCGGCTCCACCAGGACGGTCCCGCCGGCCGGCGCCACGGCCTCGGCCGCGGCGAGGAGGTTCTCCAGCGCGACGCGGTCCTGCTCGGCCGGGTCGACGCCGGGCAGGCGCAGGCCGTAAAGGGCGTTGAAGCCGGTGGCGCCGGTGCGGGCGGCGATGTCGGCGACGACCGGCAGGTTGGCGCGGAACTCGGCGGCGCGGTGCGGGTGCGAGAGCACGCCGCGGTCCGGGCCGGGCAGCTGGCCGGCGAAGAAGTTGAGGCCGGTGAGCCGGGTGCCGGAGGCGGCGATCGCGTCGACGAAGGCGTCGACCTCGGCGGCGGCCGGCGCGGCCTCCTCGAACGGCCACCAGAACTCGACGGCGTCGAAGCCGGCGCGGGCGGCCGCGGCCGGGCGCTCGGTGACGGGGAGCTCGGTGAACAGCAGCGAGCAGTTCACCGTCGGGCGCAGCCCGCCGGTTGCGGCGGGCGCGTTCGCGGTGTCGGACTCGGTCACGGTCCCCTCCTGGGGTCGGAGCTGTCAGGTCGGGCGGCGCTGCGGCCGCGGGCGGCGGGGCTGCGGGCCAGAGGTGCAGGCTGGCGGCCGCAGGCGAGGCCGGGAGCGGAGGCGCTGCAGGTGCGGCTCACCCCTGCAGTCCGAGTATTCCGCGGACCCGGGTGCGGGTTCCGCAGGCACCCCCGGTGCTGCCGCCGCGGCCCCGTGGCTGCGGGCGCGGCCGGCGTGCGGTCCGCTCCCGGGCCGCGGCCCGGGGCGGCCGCGCGGCCGTCCTCCTGCGCCGCCGCCCCGGATCCGGACCGGATGGCGGTCGGCCCGGCGCTCTCCCCCGGCACTCCCCGTCGTGCACCGGCCTTTAATTTCGCTATTCGGAATTCAGTTTTCACTTGAAGGAATACTGAGAGTGTGCGCGGAGCGGCGCCGGTTGTCAACCGGGGCAGCGCCGACTCCCGCGCATCCAGGCGCGCACCGGCACTGCCGCCGGACCGCGGAGGACTGAACCGGCGCGCATCGGGAACGCGGTATTGACAGCCCTCCTGTGATCCGGGCTACAGTCCGATATGCAAAAGCGGGTTTCTGCTCTACGAAATCCACACGTGCGGCAGATGGCCTCCGGGTGTCCGCGCAACGGCGCGGAGACCCAGCCCCGCCGCACAGCGACCGACCGAGAAGACGGCCACGAGGGGACCATGCCCGCAACCGCCCTGGAGCGGCTGAACGCCCTGCCCGCCGACGCGTTCCGCGCCGAGCTGGCGCGCTGCCTGGACATCGACCGGTGGACCGGCGCGCTGGAGCAGGCGCGCCCGTTCGCCGACCGCGCCGCGCTGCTCGCGGCAGCCGGCGCCCACGCCGAACACCTCACCGATGCCGAAGTCGGCACGGCACTCGCCCGCCACCCGCGGATCGGCGAGAAGTCCGCCGGCGCCGACACCGAGTCCCGCTGGTCCCGCCAGGAGCAGTCAGCGGTGTCCGACGCCGGCGCGCCGGCCGAGCAGGCGTTCGCCGCGGCCAACGCCGCCTATGAGGAGCGCTTCGACCACATCTACCTCGTCTGCGCGAGCGGGCGCTCGCCGGAGGACCTGCTCGCCGACGTGGAGAAGCGGCTGGGCCACAGCCCCGCCGAGGAGAAGCGGGTGGTCGCCGAAGAGTTCCGCAAGATCGCGCTGCTGCGCGTGGAGAAGGTGCTGGACGACCAATGAGCCATGTGACCACGCACGTCCTGGACGCCGCCCTCGGGCGGCCGGCCGCCGGTGTCGCCGTGCGGCTGGAGCGCGCCGAGGACCCGCAGCGCACC
Source organism: Nocardiopsis coralliicola (assembly GCF_054779695.1). Taxonomy (NCBI): domain Bacteria; kingdom Bacillati; phylum Actinomycetota; class Actinomycetes; order Streptosporangiales; family Nocardiopsidaceae; genus Nocardiopsis; species Nocardiopsis coralliicola. The sequence continues at coordinate 57,285 of NZ_BAAGXT010000010.1, forward strand.
TCCTGGAGCCCGGTGGCGACCGGCGCGACCAACGCCGACGGCCGGGTGCCCGACTTCGGACCGGACACGCTGCCCGCCGGCGTCTACCGGGTCGTGTTCGCCACCGCCGAGTACTTCACCGCGACCGGCCAGACCGGGTTCTACCCCGAAGTCACCGTCGCCTTCGAGCTGGCCGACACAGCGCAGCACTACCACGTGCCGCTGCTGCTGAGCCCGTACGCCTTCTCCACCTACCGCGGGAGCTGATGCCTTAGCCCTGAGAACACCCCCAGGAAACGCGGTGACAGGTCCTTCCGCACGCCCAAAGCGGTCCTCCCTCGTCGCGATCGGCGCCCCCGGACAGATACCGGGCGCCGGCCACCCCCTTGTCGGTTCCCCGCCGCCGGGCCACCCGCCCGCGGCCTGCGTGCAGAGCGCCCGCCCGCTTCGGCGGCGCGCCCCGCGGGAACCGATGCAGCATCGCGAACGGACGGAGACGGCCATGGGCATCCGGCTCGGAGACAACCAGTACGGCAAGGCGGAGGTGCGCCTGGTGCGCGTCACCCGCGACACCCCCGTGCACACCCTCAAGGACATCAACTACACCTCCCAGCTCCGCGGCGAGCTGGAGACCGTGCACACCGAGGGCGACAACGCGACCTGCCTGCCGACCGACACGCAGAAGAACACCGTCTACGCCAAGGCGCGGGAGTGGGGCGGCGTCGGCGCGATCGAGGACTTCGCGCTGCGCATGGCGCGCCACTTCCACGATGAGCACCCCTACGTGCACGGCGCGCGCCAGGAGGTGGAGGAGTACACCTGGGAGCGGATCGCCACCGCGGACGGTCCGCACAACCACGCCTTCGTACGCAACGGCGCCGAGGTGCGCAACGCCGTGGTCACCAAGGACGGCGCCGACGAGTGGGTGGTGTCCGGGTTCTCCGGGCTCACCGTGCTCAAGTCGACCGGCTCGGAGTTCCACGGCTACCCCAAGACGCACTACACGACGCTGGCGGAGGTCACCGACCGCATCCTCGCCACCGACGTGTCCGCGCGCTGGCGGAGCGTCGGGACCGACCACGACTGGGACAAGGTCTATGCCTCGGTGAAGTCGCTGATGCTGGAGGCGTTCGCCGAGACGCACAGCTACGCGCTGCAGCAGACGCTGTACGAGATGGGCCGGTCCGTCCTGGAGTCGCACGGCCACATCGCCGAGGTCAAGTTCTCCATGCCCAACAACCACCACTTCCTGGTGGACCTCTCCCCGTTCGAGCTCGACAACCCCGGCGAGGTGTTCTTCGCCGCGGACCGCCCCTACGGCAAGATCGAGGCGACCGTCGAACGGGACGACGCGCCCCCCGCGGGCCGCGCCTGGCACACCGTGCCCGGGTTCCTGTAGGACCCGTCCGCCCCGGCACTGCCGGCTCCCCCGCGGGCGGCCGCCGAGGGCGCCGTCCGGGAGCCCGGACTCCGCGCCGCCGCCTGCACAGCGGGCTCCGCCCCCGCGGCAGCGGCGGCGCGGCACCGGCCCCCGGGCAGAATCCGGCCGGCAGCCGGCCGGGATCATCGATCCGTTTCCCCACCCTCATCGCACTGGCACATCCGTCACATTCCCCGTGACTGCACGGCAGCAGGACCGGAACCCCCCGCCCGCGGAGCACTCCGCGGGTCCGAGTCCCGGCCCCGCTCCGCACAGCAGCGGCGCTGCGCCCCGCCGGGGCGCACCGTGCACCGCCTCCGCGGGCGGCGCGCGGGCGCGCGCACTGGGAGCACCGGCCCGGCCCCGATGATGCAGTCGGGCCCGCTCCGACCCACTGAACCGGCACGACCGCACCCCGGGAACGATGGCCCCCAGGGTGGAGCGCCCCGCGCCTCGGGACGGTCGCGCCACGGACGCAAGGGGCTGAACCAGGCCATGAAACTCGGAAAGCCGGACGGCGGCTCCCCCGCCGACCCCACCGCCACCGCCAAGGGGGGCGCCCCCGCCCCCCGGCCGGAGGACGAGCGCCACCCCACCCCGCTGCTCGTGCTCTACGGCGCACAGCACATCCTCACCATGTACGCCGGCGCGGTCGCGCCGGCCCTGGTGATCGGTGCCGCCGCGGGCCTCGGACCCGTCGACACCGGCATCCTCGTCAGCGGCGCACTGCTCGTCGCCGGCATCGCTACCCTGCTGCAGACGCTCGGCCCCTGGCGGATGGGCGCGCAGCTGCCCATCGTCGTCGCCGCGTCCTTCGTCCCGGTCAGCGCGATGACCGCCATCGCCGCCGACCAGGGCCTGCCGGTGGTCTTCGGCGCATCCCTGGCCGGCGGCCTGTTCGCGCTCTGCCTGACACCGTTCTTCGGCCAGCTGGTGCGCTTCTTCCCGCCGGCGGTGACCGGCAGCATCATCACCGTCATCGGCCTGTCGCTGATGCCGGTGGCCGCCGGCTGGATCGTCAACGACAACCCGGCCGGCCACCCCTCGATGGGCGACATCGGGCTGGGCGCCGCGACGCTGGGCCTGGTGCTGCTCTTCTCCCGGATCCTGCCCGGCCTGTTCGGGCGGATCGCGATCCTGCTCGGCCTCGTCGCCGGCACGCTGATCGCGCTGCCGATGGGCAAGACCGACTTCGGCTCGGTACCCGACGGCGCGGTGTTCTCGCTGGGCTCGCCGTTCTACTTCGGCCCGCCGGAGTTCCAGCCGGCCGCCATCATGACGATGTGCGTGATCATGCTGGTCGTGCTGACCGAGGGCGCCTCGCACATCATCGCGGTCGGCGAGATCACCGGCTCCAAGGTCGACGCCAAGCGCATCTCGGCCGGACTGCGCGCCGACGTCAGCGCCTCGGTCATCGGCCCGATCTTCAACGCCACCCCGGGCAGCTCGTTCGCGCAGAACATCGGGCTGCTGGCGCTCACCAAGATCCGCAGCCGCTTCGTGGTCGCCGTCGGCGCCGGGATGCTGATCCTGCTCGGCCTGTTCCCGGTCCTCGGGCGGCTCGTCGCGGCGGTCCCGATGCCGGTGCTGGGCGGCGCCGGCCTGGTGCTGTTCGGCACCGTGGCGGCCAGCGGCATCCGCACGCTCAGCAAGGTCGACTTCGACGACAACCTCAACCTGGTGCTGGTGGCCACCTCGATCGGGTTCGGCATCATCCCGATGGCGGTGCCGGACTTCTACGAGGGCTTCCCCGCCACCGTGGCGCTGGTGCTGCACTCCGGCATCGTGGGTGCGGCCGTGGTCGCGATCCTCCTCAACATCTGCTTCAACGTGATCGGGCGGCCCGCGCAGGCGCCGTCCGCGGACGTCGACGCCGACGAGCTGCGCACCGCGGGCCCCGGTGAAGCCAAGTACACCGAGGCCGCCGACGCCGCCTACCGCTCCTCTGCCGAGGCGGAGCCGCCCGAGCCCGCTGCACCCGCCGAGCAGCGGGACTGAGGCCTTCCGCTCCCCCTCCGCGAGCGGGCCCGGGTGCGCTGCACCCGGGCCCGCCGGCGTGCGCACCGGCCCGCTAGTGTCACCCCGATGATGCGGATGATCGTGCCCGGCAGCGGCTCCTGGACGTTTCGCGAGGCCGCCGTCCCCGTTCCCGGGGCCGGCCAGGTCCTCGTCCAGGTGCGCGCGGCGGCACTGAACCGCGCCGACCTGGATGAGCTGGCGGGGCGGTACCGGCCGCGCGACCGCGGCGCCGGCACCGAGGCCGCCGGATCCGAGCTCGCCGGCACGGTGGCGGCGCTCGGGCCGGGCACTGCGGGCGCCGGGGTCGGCGACCGGGTCATGGCGATGGTCGAGGCCGCCTTCGCCGAATACGCGGCGGTGGACTCCCGGCTGCTCCTCCCGGTCCCCGACGGGCTTTCCGACGCCGATGCGGCCGCCCTCCCCTCGGCGCTCATGACCGAGTACGACGCGCTCTTCCTCCAGGGCGGACTGGCACCGGGCGCGACGGTGCTGATCACCGCCGCCACCTCGGGCACCGGCCTCCTCGCCGCCGCCCTGGCGCGGCGCGCCGGAGCCACCGTGCTCGGCAGCACCACGCGGGCCGACCGGATGCCGTACCTGGCCGAGCGAGGCGTGTCCCCCGTCCCGGGCCGCCCCGGGGCACTCTCCGCGTCGGTCCGCGCGGCCACCGGGGGCCGCGGCGCCGACCTCGTCATCGACCACGTCGGCGGCGCCCTCCTCGACGACGCCGTGGCCGCCACCCGCATCGGCGGCACGCTGGTCCACCTCGGGCGGCTCGGCGGCACCCGCGGCGAGCTCGACCTGGACCGGCTGGCCTACCGCCGCGTGCGGCTGGTGGGCAGCACCTTTCGGACCAGGGACGACACCGAGCGCGCCGCCATCGCCGCCGCGGTACGCAGCCGCGCCCTGGACTGGGTCGCCGACGGATCGGTCCGCGCGCCGATCGCGGCGCTCGTCCCCTTCGCCGAGGCGCCCCGGGCGCTGGACCTGCTCCGCCGCCCGGAAGCGCCCGGCAAGGTGGTGCTCAGCCCGTTCCCCCGGGCCGACCCCTCCAGCCGCTGACGCCGCCGCTGCCGTCCCCCTGTCCCGCGGCAGGTTCTCGGCGAAGTACAGGGAGAGGTCCTTCTACCGGTACGGCCCCCGCCCCTCGACCTCGGTAGAGCCGCTGGGCCGGTACAGCGCCACCGCCTCCGGCTGGTTCAACCCGCAGTGCAGCACCCTCCGGCGCAGTCCGTGTCCGGCCGCGGCCTCCTCCGGGTGGGCCAGGAGCGCGCGGGCGATCCCGGTGCCGCGTGCGGCGGGCCGGACGAACAGGCGCTTGAGTTCGGCACTGGTCGGGCCGAGCACCGGAGCACCGCGGTCGAGGATGCGCCAGCCGCCGCAGGCGGCCGGGCGCCCCCGCGGTAGCCCGCGCCGAAGTAGCCGGCCGCCGCGGCGAACTCCGCCGGGTCGACCGGCGTGGCGTCTTCGCTGCCGTAGCGGACGACGTACTCGGCCTGCAGCTCGCCGATCTGCGGCTGCGCGCCGGCGTGGGTGCAGGGCAGGGGCGCGCAGGTGCAGCGGCGGGGTCGGCGGGGTCAGGGTCCGGGTCCTCGGCACCGGCGGCCCGGGCGCCCTAGGGCGTGCCGCGGCCCGGCGCCTGCCGGGTGAGCAGCCGCCCGTGCGGTGCGGCCGGGTCGACCGGGGTGCCGCGCAGGTAGACCGCGCGGACCTCGCCGGCCAGGGTCCGGCCGTCGTAGGCGCTGACCGGGTTGCGGTGGGCCAGCTGTGCTGCGTCCACGCGGGACCGCCCGGCGGGGTCCACGACCGCGAAGTCGGCGTCGTGCCCCTCCGCCAGCGCGCCCTTTCCGGTCAGCCCGGCCACGCGCACCGGCCCCGCCGCCATCCAGCGCACCACGTCGGCGATGCCGTAGCCCCGCTCCAGCGCTTCGGTGAGCATGGCGCGGAACCCCACCTGCAGGCCGGAGACGCCGCCCCAGGCGGTGCCGAAGTCACCGGTGTCGAGGTGCTTGAGGTCAGCGGTGCTCGGCGAGTGGTCGCTGACCACCGCGTCGATCACCCCGGAGCCGAGCGCCTCCCACAGCGCATCGCGGTTGGCGGTGCCGCGGATCGGCGGGCAGCACTTGAACTGGGTGGCGCCCTCCGGCACCTCCTCGGCCGCGATGGTGAGGTAGTGCGGGCAGGACTCCACGGTGACCGGCACTCCCTCGGCCTTCGCTTCGGCCAGCAGCGGCAGTGCCGCGGCGGAGGACAGGTGCAGGATGTGCGAGCGGGTGCCGGTCTCCCGTGCGGTGTCCACGACCAGCCGGATCGCGGCGAGCTCGGCCTCGTCGGGGCGGGAGGCGAGGAAGGAGCCGTAGCCGCGGCCGGCCGCCGGCGGCGCCGCGGCCAGCAGGCCGGGGTCTTCGGCGTGCACGATCAGGGTGCCGCCGAGCGCGCCGATGGCCGCGGCCGCCGACCGGTAGAGCTCCGGGGAGAGGTGGCCGAACTCCGCCACGCCGGAGGGCGACAGGAACGCCTTGAACCCGAAAACCCCGCCGGCGTGCAGCGCGTCCAGCTCGCCGGTGGCGCCCGGCGCGCTGTTCTCCGGAACGGCGCCGCCCCAGAACCCGACGTCCACGGCCACGCTGTGCTCGGCGGCGGCGCGCTTGGCCGCCAGGCCGGCGGCGGTCGTGGTCGGCGGGATGCTGTTCAGCGGCATGTCGACCAGGGTGGTGACGCCGCCGGCCGCCGCGGCGCGGGTGGCGGTGGCGAAGCCCTCCCACTCGGTGCGGCCGGGCTCGTTGATGTGCACGTGGCTGTCGACGAGGCCGGGGATGAGCACGTCGCCGCCGCTGACGGTGAGTTCGCGCTCCGCATCCAGCGGCGCGTCGCGGGCGGCCACCGCGGCGATGCGGCCGTCCCGGATGCCGAGCGCTGCGCTGCCCTCGCCGTCCGGCAGGACGGCGTGTCCGGCCCGCACCACGAGATCGAACCGGGCCTCCCCCGGCGCGGCTGCTCCGCCGCTCTGCTGCTGCACGTGCCCCTCCGGTGCGTCCGCCATTGCTCGCGCGCTCTCCCGTCCCTGGTCCGTCACTGCTTCCGTGCCCTCTGCCCGGGTGCGCGGCCCGCTGCCCGCACCGCCCCGGCAGGCGGTGTGGGCAGCCCGGCGGCCGGGCTGCCCGCTGCCTGCTTTCCGCTGCTGTTTAGCCGACCCGGCGCTCGGTGAGGGCGCGCAGGTCGGCGATCGGGGCGCCGACGGCCTTCTCGACCTCGTCCTCGGCCAGCGCGCCGCAGTCGGTGCCGCGGATCAGCGCGCCGGCGAGCGCCTGGGCGGTGGCCGGCTCGTCGAGTACGCCGCCGCCCTGCGCCGAAAGGTAGTCCCGGAGCCGCTTGGCGGCCGGCGGGAACGCCTCTCGGAAGAAGTGGAACGTCGCCAGGTAGCGGGTGGGGAGCTGGTGCGGGTGCAGGTCCCAGCCCTGGTAGAAGGCGCGCTCCAGGGAGCGCCGGACCAGTCCGGCGTGCAGCTTCCAGGCGGCGTGCACGTCGCCGCGGCTGCCGACCGGAAGGACGTTGGTGGAGCCGTCGGACAGCCACACGCCGGTGCCGGCGGCGGCGAGCTGCATCACGGCCTTGGCATGGTCGGCGGCCGGGTGGGCCATGCTCTGGAACGCGGCGGTGACGCCGAGGGAGGCGCTGTAGTCGTAGGTGCCGTAGTGCAGCGCGGTGACGCGCCCGGCACCGGCCTGGATCATCTGCGACACGGCTCCGGCGCCGTCTGCGGTGACCAGTGACTGCGCCGTCTCGACCTGCAGCTCGAAGCGGAGCCGCCCCTCGGGCAGGCCGAGCCGGCGCTCCAGTTCCGCCGCGGCCCACGCGGTGGCCGCGACCTGGTCGACCGAGGTGATCTTGGGCAGCGTGAACACGAAGTTCTCCGGGAGCGCACCGGCGGCCTCCAGGAGCCCGTCGATGAAGAGCGCGAGCGTGCGCAGCCCGCGGCGGCGTCCGGCGGCCTCCATGCCCTTGGCGCGCAGGCCGACGGTCGGCGGCGCGGTGCCGGCCTTGAGGTCGGCGGCGAGCGCGGCGACCGCGCCGGCGACGTGGCCGTCCTCCTCGGCGTCGCTGCGCGCGCCGTAGCCGTCTTCGAAGTCGATGCGGAGGTCCTCGACCGGCTCTGCGGCGAGCTTGGCGCGCACCCGGGGCAGGGCCTCGGCGACCGCGGCCTCCTCAGCGCCGACGGCGGCGGCGAGGGCGGCGGCATCCGGGGCGTGCTCGTCGAGGGCGGCCAGGGCGCGGCGGCCCCAGTCGGCGGCGAGGCCGGGGGAAATCTGGTCGGCGGGCACGTAGACGGTGTGGACGGGCTGGCGGCCGGGCCGGGCGCCCGGGTAGAGGCGGTCCAGAGCCGCGTCGGCGTCTGCCAGCCGGGCGTCGACCGCCTCGGCGACCTCGGCGAGGCCGATCCCGGCCATTCGCTGCTCGGCGCGGTCCGGGTCCTGCTCTCCCACTGCACACTCCTTCAGTCGTCGGCGTCTCTGCGGTGGCCCTGGGGCAGCGCTCCGGCGGCGCTGCACTGCGCCGGGCCCCGCGGCAGGCTGGGGACCGCGGGGCCCGCCCGGTCCGCCGGTGGCGTTCACCAGATCTGGGCCTTCTATATAGCGGACAATAACTTTTACAATTCGGAAGAACAAGGGGGTACTGGCAACACCAGAGGCCTCCGTTGGCGCAACAGCGCTTCCGTATTGCAGAATCCCTAGCGCAGCAGTGTCATACTGCCGACCCGGACATTCAGACCCGCACGACGCTCCGCATCCGCGGGGCACGGCGATGGGAGCAGGAGACCGTGGCAACCTCACCGACTTCGCTCGAGGGCGCACCCGCGGAGGACGCTCCGCGTGCCCGCTCCGGCGGGGTGCAGTCGCTCGACCGGGCGTTCAACCTGCTCGAGATCATGGCCGAGGCGGGCGGCGAGATCTCGCTGAGCCAGCTGGCCGACTCCTCCGGCCTGCCGCTGCCCACCATCCACCGGATCATCCGGACACTGGTCGGCAACGGCTACGTCCGCCAGCTTCCGTCCCGCCGCTACGCCCTGGGCCCGCGGCTGATCGGGCTCGGCGAGAGCGCCTCCCGCATGCTCGGCACCTGGTCGCGCCCGCACCTGGCGCGCCTGGTGGACGAGCTCGGCGAGACGGCCAACCTCGCCATGCTCGACGGCGACGAGGTGGTCTACGTGGCGCAGGTGCCGTCGCCGCACGCGATGCGGATGTTCACCGAGGTGGGCCGGCGGGTGCTGCCGCACTCGGCGGGCGTGGGCAAGGCGCTGCTGTCCCAGCTGCCCGAGAACGAGGCGCTGGCCACGCTGGCGCGCACCGGCATGCCGGCCGCCACCGACCGGACGCTGCGCACGCCCGAGGCGTTCGCCGAGGAGATGGTGCGCATCCGCGAGCAGGGCTACGCCATCGACGACGGCGAACAGGAGATCGGCGTGCGCTGCCTGGCGGTGCCGGTCGTCGGCGGCCCGGCGATGATGGCGGTCTCGATCTCCGGGCCGGAGGCGCGGGTGGGCTGGGACTTCGTCGACCGCGCGGCACCGATCGTGCGCGCCGCGGCCGATTCGCTCGCCGGCGACCTGAACAACCAGTCCTGACCCGCCGCGCCCGGGCGGCAGTGCCGGGCCGCGGATCCGGCCGGGGCGCTCCGCCGCGGACACCGGGGCGCGGTCAGGTCTGCTGGTCGAAGCCGAGGCGGCGGAGCTGCTTGGGGTCGCGCTGCCAGTCCTTGGCGACGCGGACCCGCAGGTCGAGGAAGACGCGGGTGCCCAGCAGGCCTTCGATCTGCTTGCGGGCGGCGGTGCCGACGCGGCGCAGCCGCTCGCCCTTGCCGCCGATCACGATCGCCTTCTGGCTGGGCCGCTCGACATAGAGCGACGCGTAGATGTCGGTGAGCGGCCGGTCCGGGTCGCTGCCCTCGCGGACACCCATCTCGTCGACCACCACCGCGATCGAGTGCGGCAGTTCGTCGCGCACGCCTTCCAGGGCGGCCTCGCGCACCAGCTCGGCGACGAGCATCTCCTCGGGCTCGTCGGTGAGGTCGCCGTCCGGATAGAGCGGCGGGCCCGGCGGCAGGTGGCTGCAGAGCACGTCGAGCGCCTGGTCGAGGTTCTCCCCGCCGTTCGCCGACACCGGAACGATGTCGGCCCACTCGCCGAGCTCCTGCACCGCCAGCAGCTGGCGGGCCACCTGCTCGCGGGTGGCCTTGTCGGTCTTGGTGACCAGCGCCACGACCGGGGTGTTGCGCTGCGCGGCCAGCTCGCGGGCGATGTAGGTGTCGCCGCGGCCGATCGGCTCGTCCGCAGGGACGCAGAAGGCGATCACGTCGACCTCCACCAGCGTCGAGCGGACCAGGCTGTCCAGCCGCTCGCCGAGCAGCGTGCGCGGCTTGTGCAGGCCGGGCGTGTCGACGATGATCAGCTGCGCGTCGGGCCGGTGCACGATGCCGCGCACGGTGCGCCGCGTGGTCTGCGGACGGTTGCTCGTGATGGCGACCTTCTGCCCCACCAGCGCGTTCATCAGGGTCGACTTGCCCACGTTGGGCCGGCCGACGAAGCAGGCGAAGCCGCTGCGGAAGCCGTCGGGAAAGTTCAGCGGCGGCAGCGGCGTGCGCAGCTTCTCAAGGTCGAGCTCGTCCATGGGGTCTCACGTTCGTGCGGCGCGGCGGGCGCGGAGCGGTCGGTGCCGGGCAGCGGCAGGTGCAGGCGGTGCAGTGCGGCCGAGCGGTACGGCGCGCGGCGGTGGTCAGCGGTACTGGCGGCCGGCGGCCCGGCGCAGCGTCCGCCCGGGGCGGCCCCCGCCGGAGCCGCGGTGCGCCCCGCGCCCGGCCGCGGTCAGCGGCGGCTGACCGCGACGGGCTTGCCGTCGGGGCCGGCGAGCACCACCAGCGGAGCGGACAGGTCGGCTGCCGCGGCGAGGTCCTCCTCGCGCAGCGCACCGCTCTCCCCGACGACCGCGGCGCCCTCCAGCGCGGCGGCCTCGCTGGAGACCGCTGCGGCCACGGCGGCCTGCAGCGCGGTCAGGCTCAAGTGCGGCAGGGCGACGGTGGCGGCCGTGTAGGTGCGGCCGGTCTCGTCGCGCACGGCCGCACCTTCGGCGGCGCCGGTGCGGGCGCGCGAGGCGCGCGCGAGGGTCACCAGCTTCTGGTCCTCGGCACCGAGGTCGTGGCTGTCGGTCACTGCTCTCCCTGTCCTTGGCCCGGAGCGTCCGCCGGACCGGCGCCCTCGGCCCGGTCCGCGGCGGTGCCTCCGCTGCCGGCTCCGCTGCTGTCAGTGCTGTGCGCGCCGCCGGGGTCGCTGTCCTGGGCCACCCGCTCCACCAGCACGGTGGCGGTGCGGTTGCGGCGGCCGGACGGGTTCTCCGCGACGAGCCGCAGCCCAGCGTAGTCGGCCGTGGACCCCGCGATCGGCACCCGGCCCAGCGCGTAGGCCAGCAGTCCGCCCACGGTGTCCACGTCCGGCGCATCGATCTCGGTGCCGAACAGCTCGGCCAGCTCGCCCAGCGGCAGCCGGGCGGTCACCCGGGCGCGGCCGTCGCCGAGCTCCTGGACCGGCGGCACCTCGTCGTCGTACTCGTCGGTGATCTCGCCGACGATCTCCTCGACGATGTCCTCGATGGTGACCAGGCCCGCAGTGCCGCCGTACTCGTCGATGACGACGCCCACGTGGATCCGCCGGCGCTGCATCTCGCGGAGCAGCTCGTCGATGGGCTTGGAATCGGGTACGTAGGGCGCCGGCCGCATGATGTCGCGCACCGGCGGCACCGGGCCGCCGGCACCGTGCGCCCAGTGGTCGCGCATGTGCGCAGCCATGTCCTTCAGGTAGACGATGCCGACGACGTCGTCCTCGTCGGCGCCGGTCACCGGAATGCGGGAGAACCCGCTGCGCAGCGCCAGCGACAGGCAGTCGTCGACCGGGGTGTCGGCGGAGGTGAACACGATGTCGGTGCGCGGCACCATCACCTCGCGCACCATCGTGTCGTCGAGCTTGAAGACCGAGTGGATCATCTGCCGCTCGTCGGCGTCGATGACCTGGCCGCGCTCGGCGAGGTCGACCAGGCGGCGCAGCTCCTCCTCGGAGCTGAACGGACCGCTGCGCTCTCCCTTGCCGCGCGGCGTCAGGCCGCGGCCCAGCCGGACGAGCAGGTGCACGGCGGGCCCGAGCACCGCGGCGGCCGGCGCGAGCAGCGCGGCCGCGGTACGGGCCACCGGAAGCGCGAACTGGCGGCCGAGGATGCGCGGCGTCACGCCCATCAGCACGTAGTCGACGGCGATCATCGCCGCGGCGGCCGCGGCCCAGGCCGCCCAGGTGGGGCCGAGCAGCGCGGCCGCGCCGGCGGCAGCGGCCACCACGGCCACCACTTCGAACGCCACCCGCAGGAAGAGCACCAGGTTGAGGAAGGGGCCGGGCTGCTCGGCGACGGCACGCAAGCGCTCGCCGCTGCGGCCGCCGCCCTCCGGCGCGGCACCGGCGCCGCCGCCCGCCACCCGGGTCACCGCGATCTCAGCGGCGACGAGGAAGGCGGCGAGGGCGCCGGCGGCAACGGCGGTGCCGAACGGCACGGCCCAGGAAGCGGGGTCGTTCATCGCGGTCAGGCGTCTTCTCGTGTCTCGGCGGTGCGGGAGGCCGCTGCGGCGCTGGGTCGCCAGCCCATCAGCAGCTCGGTCTGCAGCCCGAACATCTCGGCCCGCTCGTCGTCGGCCGCGTGGTCGTAGCCGAGCAGGTGCAGGATGCCGTGCGTGCACAGCAGGTCGACTTCGTCGGCGAAGGAGTGCCCGCCCTGCTCGGCCTGGCGCGCCGCGACCTGCGGGCAGATGATGACGTCGCCGAGGGTGCCGGGCGGCGAGGGCCGGTCGGCGCCGCCGGGGCGCAGCTCGTCCATCGGGAACGACATCACGTCGGTGGGGCCGGCCAGGTCCATCCAGCGGACGTGCAGCTCTGCCATCGGCTCCTCGGCCACCAGGACGACGGACAGCTCGGCCATCGGGTGCACCCGCAGCGCGTCCAGGACGTAGCGCGCCAGTTCCGCGAGCGCGGTCTCATCGACCGGCACCCCCGACTCGTTGGCGACGTCGATGCTCATCGCGCCATCACTTCCGCATGCCCCCGTATCCCTGGGTTCCCCTGTGCTGTCGGCCGTGCACCGCCTGCCGGGCACGGCCCTGCCGCCGCTGCCGGGGCCGCGCACGGCTGCGCGGCCCCGGTACGGGCGTCTACCGCTTCGGCCGGCGGCCGGCGCCGTTCCGCTCCGGCGCACCGCTCTCCCCCGGCCCGGCGCCGCCGCTGCTCTTGGCGGCGTCGTAGCGGCCGTAGGCGTCAACGATCTGGCCCACCAGTTTGTGCCGCACGACGTCCTCGCTCGTGAGCCGGAAGAACCCGATGTCGTCGATGCCGCCGAGGATCCGCTCGATCGTCCGCAGCCCGCTGGAGGTCCCCGACGGCAGGTCGACCTGCGTGACGTCGCCGGTCACCACCACCTTCGACCCGAACCCGAGCCGGGTCAGGAACATCTTCATCTGCTCCGGCGAGGTGTTCTGCGCCTCGTCCAGGATGATGAAGGAGTCGTTCAGGGTCCTACCCCGCATATACGCCAGGGGGGCGACCTCGATGGTGCCGGCGGACATGAGCTTGGGGATGGTCTCCGGGTCGATCATGTCGTGCAGGGCGTCGTAGAGCGGCCGCAGGTAGGGGTCGATCTTCTCGTAGAGCGAGCCGGGGAGGAAGCCCAGGCGCTCGCCGGCCTCAACCGCCGGGCGAGTCAGGATGATGCGGTTGACCTGCTTGTTCTGCAGGGCCTTGACCGCCTTGGCCATCGCCAGGTACGTCTTGCCGGTGCCGGCCGGGCCGATGCCGAACACGATGGTGTTGCGGTCGATGGCGTCGACGTAGTGCTTCTGGTTGAGCGTCTTGGGCCGGATGGTGCGCCCGCGCGCCGAAAGGATGTCCAGCGTGAGGACGTCGGCGGGGCGCTCGCCCACCGACGGCGAGCGCAGCATGGCGAAGGTGCGGTCGATGGCGTCCGGCGTGATGTGGGTGCCGTTCTTGACCAGCTCCAGCAGCTCTTCGATGAGCCGGACGGCGAGCGCCGTCTCCTCGGGGCCGCCGCTCACGGTGATCTCGTTGCCCCGGACGTGGACGTCGGCCTCGACGGACCGCTCGATGGTGCGGAGGAGGACGTCGGAGGAGCCGAGCAGGCTGACCATCATGTGCTCTTCGGGCACGGTGATCTTGACCTGGTTGGGGTTCTGTGTTGGTTCGACCATGGGTTGGGCCTCGCGGCCGTCTCGCCCCTGTCTTCTCGCGTCCATGGGGGTTCGCCCGAAGCGGCCCCCTCACTCTATCTCAGCGCCGCCGCCGGCACCGCTGGCCGCCTGCGGCTCCGCCGCCGCGGGATACCCCGGTGCGGCCCGCGGCATGCGCACCCGGTCCCCGGCGGCAGGATCCCCCGGGCGCCGCGGAGAACCGTAGCGGGGCGCACCGCAGGGCCACACGCCCTTTTCGCGCGCGTCGGCATTTCCGCCGCGCCCGGCCCGCCGGCTATCCCGGGGGCCACTCGAGGCCGCGCCCGCCCAGCAGGTGGGCGTGCACGTGGAACACGGTCTGGCCGGCGCCCGACCCGGTGTTGAAGACGAGCCGGTAGGCGTCGCCGATGCCCTCGGCGCCGGCGACCTCGGCGGCGGCCGCCGCGAGCGCGTCCACCAGGCCGGCGCCGGCCCGGGCGGCGGCTCCGACGTCGGGCACATGCTCTCTCGGCACGACCAGCACGTGGGTCGGCGCCTGCGGATTGATGTCGCGGAAGGCGACGGTGCGGCCGTCCTCGCGGACGACGTCGGCGGGCACCTCGCCCGCCACGATCTTGCAGAACAGGCAATCCGGGTCTCGCTGCGCCACCTGCGCCCCCACTCTCCCTTGCGGCTGGGCTCTGACCCGCCCCATCATGCCGCAGCGGGGGCTGCGGCGGGGGCACGGAGGAGGCGGCCGCGATGGGCGAACCTCCGCGCCCGCGCCATGGGGAGGGCTATGGTGGTGGGTCCGTGCCCGTCCGTTCCACCCCGGTCGGCCCCTCCCGGCTGCGGACGTCGGCGCGGATGTGCCGGAACCACACGTCGACGAGAAGAACAGGTATGCCCTTTCGTAAACCTGGCGACAAGGGCGCGCGTCAAACGGACGTGACGACGGAAACGATGGTCGCGGGCAGGACCGCGGCGACAGCGATCGAGTGGAATGCCGACCAGGCGGTGACGCAGCTCTACAGCGAGCACTACCGGCCCCTGGTCCGGCTGGCCGCACTCCTGGTGCGCGACCACGCGACCGCGGAGGAAGTCGTCCAGGATGCGTTCGTGGCGATGCACGGCGCCTGGCGGCGGCTGCGCGACCCCAACAAGGCGCTGTCCTATCTGCGCCAGTCCGTGGTCAACCGCGCCCGCTCGGTCCTGCGCCACCGGGCGGTGGTGGAGAAGCATGTCCCCAAGGCCCTGCCGGACGCGCCCAGCGCCGAGCACGGAGCGATCGGCGCGCTCGAGCGCGACGCAGTGATCGCCGCCCTGCGCAAGCTGCCCACCCGGCAGCGTGAAGCTATTGTGCTCCGCTACTACGGTGATCTTTCCGAAGCGCAGATCGCCGGCGCGATGGGCATCAGCAAGGGCGCGGTCAAGAGCCACACGGCCCGTGGCATCGCGGCGCTGCGCACGGTTCTGGAGCAGACCACATGACCGAACCCTTCAACGACGAGACCGAGGAGCGGCTGCGCGCGATCCTGCGCGCAGAGGCCGACGCGGTCGATCCGTCACCGGAAGCACTGACCCGCATCCGCGAGCGCGCCGAGGGGCGCTCGGCGGCGGGCTGGTTCGCGGTGCCGTGGCTCCGCCCGGCACTGGCGGTGGGCGCCGCGGCGGCGATCGCCGGCACCGTGCTGCTGGGCACGCCGCAATTCCGCGACCAGGTCTTCCCGACCGCGAACGAGTCCGCGGCGGGGGGCGGCCAGCAGGACTACGCGGCCCCGGAGCAGTCCCGCGACCCCGCGGACGGGGACACCTCCGGCAGCGGCGGCAGCGGCGGGACCGACCCCGGCGGGCAGCCGACGGGCGGCACCGGAACCGAAGGCGGCGAGGGCGGCGGCGAGGCCACCGCGATGGACTGCGCCCCGCCCGGCGATGAGCCCGGCACCGATCCGGACGCCCCCACGCCGATGGCCACCGGCGGTCCGGAGCGCAGCGCCAGCGCCGACCCGGAGCCCTGCCCCACGGACGGCCCCGGCACCGGCTCGACGTCGGAGCCCGGCGGCGAACCGGGCGAGCCGCTCCCCGGCACCGAGGAGCCCGCACCGGGCGACGGCGACGGCGAGGCCCCCTCCCCCGACCCGGGCGGCGGCGACGGCTCGTCGCCCGAGCCGATCGAACCCCCGGTCGAGTAGTCCGCCACGGCCGCCCCGGCGGCGCACGGCCTCCGGGGCGGCCGTGCGCCGCCGGCGCACGCACAGCACCTTCCGGCTAGGACCGGCATCCCGGCTCCGGCCCTGTACCGCCTCAGCCGCCGCGCCGCGGCACCGTCCGGCTCAGCGCCGCCGGTGCCATCGCGCGTGGTGGCACCGGTCACCGCTCCGGCCGTTCGATCGGGTCGGCCGGCTGATTGCGGGAACAGGCAGCGCTCCCTGGTGGCCGTGCACAGCCGCGGCTTCATTCGGGCGGCGCTTCGTACGGGCGACACAGCGGGCCGCTCCGGAAGACCTCCGCCGCGTGCGTGCGGCGGTCGCGGGGGCCGCGGGGGCCGCGGCCGGAACCGCGCGCGTTCTCCAGCGGTTCCTTCTTCTCCGGCTTCATCGGCGGCTCCGCACTCCAGCTCTTCGCCGGGTGCCGACGGGCGCCGACCCGGGCCGAGTCCGCCTCGCCTGCTGGGCTCGCCAACGCCCTGCAGAGAGCCTGCAGAGAGAGCGGCGGCAGGCCGGGCCCCGCCGGCCGGCGGCTCCGCGGAGTGGCGGACCGGCCCTCGGACCCGGCGCACCGTCCGGATCTCCGTCTCGGCGCCGATCGCTGCGCCGCGCGGCGGCCCCTCGACCGCAGGACAGCGGTGGGGTGCCGCCGGTCTACCAGCGGCCGAGCCGGGCCTGCAGGACGGAAAGCGCTGCGACACCCGCGGTCGAGGTCCGCAGGACAGTCGGTCCGAGCAGGGCCGGGATGGCGCCGGCGGCGGTGAAGGCGTCGAGTTCGGCGTCAGACACGCCGCCTTCGGGGCCGACGATCAGCACGATCCCCGCTACTGCGGGATCACCGTCCTCGGCTGCCGAGCGGCCGCCCGCCCTCGCGGGCGTCTGCTCGCGCGGTACCGGAAGGGGCAGGGCAGCCAGGCGCTCCTCGGCGCTCTCGTGCAGGACGGCGGCGAGCGCGGCGCCGCGCACCAGTTCGGCCGCCTCGGCGGTGGAGGCCAGGCCGGCCACGTCCGGCAGGCGGCTGCGGCGGGACTGCTTGGCGGCCTCGCGCGCGGCGGACCGCCATTTGGCCAGGGACTTTGCCGCGCGTTCGCCCTTCCACCGGGTGATGCACCGCTCGGCGGCCCACGGCACGATGCGGTCTGCGCCGGCCTCGGTCATCACCTCGACGGCGAGTTCGCCGCGCTCCCCCTTCGGCAGCGCCTGCACGACGGTGAGCGGCGGCTGCGGCGGCGGGTCGGTGCGGCGCTGCTGGACCGTGCAGCGCACGGTGTCCTTGGCGACCTCGGCCACGGTGCAGCGGGCGCGGGTGCCCGCCCCGTCGACGAGGTCGACCGCCTCGCCCACCGCGATGCGGCGGACCGTTGCGGCGTGCCGGCCCTCCGGGCCGGTCAGGAGGGCGGTCGCACCGTCCAGTGCGCCCGGCTCGGCGAGAAACACCGGAACCGTCATGGCGGCCCGTCCCTTCACAGTGCGGTGGTGCGGTGGTGCGGTGGCCGCGGTGCGTCAGAGGGCGCACAGCCGTCCGCCCGCTCCGCACGGGATCCGTGCGGAGCGGGCGGACGTGCTGCTGCTGCCCGTACTGCTTCAGCGGGCGCCGAAGGCGCCGCGGAGGCGGGAGAAGAGGCCGCCGTGGCCGGGGCTGAACTTGCCCGGGGGCTTGTCCTCGCCGCGCAGTTCGGCGAGCTTGCGCAGCAGCGCCTCCTGCTCCTCGTCGAGTTTGCCCGGCGTCTCCACCTCGAACTTGATCATCAGGTCGCCGCGGCCGCCCCCGTCGAGGTGCCGCACGCCCTTGCTGCCGAGGGTGATCACGTGGCCGGAGTCGGTGCCCGGCCGCAGGTCGATCTCCTCTTCGCCGTCGAGGGTCTCTATGGCGAACGAAGCCCCGAGCGCGGCGGCCGTCATCGGCACGGTGACGGTGCAGTGCAGGTCGTCGCCGCGGCGCTCGAAGAGCGGGTGCGCGCGCTCGACGATCTCCAGGAAGATGTCGCCGCGCGGGCCGCCGTTCGGCCCGACCTCGCCCTCGCCGGCCAGCTGGATCTGGGTGCCGTCCTCGACGCCCGCCGGGATCTGCACGGTGCGGGTGACCCGCTCGCGCACCCGGCCCTCGCCGGAGCAGTCGGCGCACGGGTCGGAGATGACCGTGCCCTGGCCGCTGCACTGGGGGCAGGGGCGGGACGTCATCACGCGGCCCATGAAGGACTGCTGCATCTGGGTCACCTCGCCGCTGCCCTGGCACATGCCGCAGGTGTGCCGCGACGTGCCGGCCGCGGTGCCCTCGCCCTGGCAGGTGGAGCACAGCACGGCGGTGGGGAAGGTGACCTCCTTGGTCACCCCGAACGCGGTCTCGGCGAGGTCCAGCTCGACCCGGACCTTGATGCTGCGGCCGCGCCGCGCCCGCTCCCGCGCGCCGGGCCGGGGGCCGGCCTGGCCGCCGAAGAAGGCGTTCAGGATGTCGTCGAAGGGGAACCCGGCCGCGCCGCCGAACCCGCCGGCGCCGCCGGCGCCGCCCATGCCCGAAGCGAACGGATCGGCGCCCCGGTCGAACATGGCCCGCTTCTGCTCGTCGGACAGGACCTCATACGCCTGGGTCACCTCCTTGAACCGCTCCTGGGTGGCGGGGTCGGGGTTGACGTCAGGGTGGAGTTCCCGAGCGAGTCGCCGGTACGCCTTCTTGATCTCGTCCTTGGACGCGTTCCGGCGCACACCGAGGATCTCGTAATAGTCTCTGGCCACTTACTGCCCCGCCAATATCGAACCTACGTATCGGGCCACGGCGCGAACCGCTCCCATCGTTCCCGGATAGTCCATGCGCGTCGGTCCCACCACTCCGAGTTTGGCCAGGGACTGGTCGCCGACGCCGTAGCCGGCGGACACGATGGAGGTACCCCTGAGCCCTTCGTGGGAGTTCTCCGCACCGATGCGCACTGTCAGCATGGAAGGGTCTCCCGCCTCACCGAGCAAACGGATGAGGACGACGTTTTCTTCCAGCGCTTCGAGTACGTCCCGCAGGCTAGCGGAGAATCCCATGCCCGCGAGATTGGCCGTCCCAGACAGCACGACCTTCTCCTCGTGCCCCTCGACCAGGCTTTCCAGGAGGACCGAGAGCACGGCTTGGGCGAGTGGCCGGTCCTGCGGGTCCACCTGCTCGGGCAGCTGCGCGGCGATCGAGCGCGCGTCGGAGAGCCAGGTGCCGGCCAGGGAGTGGTTGAACACACGCCGCAGCGCCTCCACCGACTCCTCGGCGATCGTGTCGCGGGAGTCGACCACGCGCTGCTCGACCCGGCCCGTGTTGGTGATGAGGACCATCATCAGCCGCTGCGGGCCGATCGGCACCAGCTCGACGTGCTGGACCGCGGAGCGGGTCAGCGACGGGTACTGGACGATGGCCACCTGCCGGGTGAGCTGCGCGAGCAGCCGCACCGTGCGAGCGACGATCTCGTCGAGGTCGACGGCGCCGCCGAGGAAGGTCTCGATCGCCCGGCGCTCGGCCGGCGACAGCGGCTTCACCGTGGACAGCCGGTCGACGAACAGCCGGTAGCCCTTGTCGGTGGGGATGCGCCCGGCGCTGGTGTGCGGCTGGGCGATGTAGCCCTCGTCCTCGAGCGCCACCATGTCGTTGCGGATCGTTGCGGGCGACACCCCGAGCGTGTGCCGCTCCGACAGCGCCCTCGACCCGACCGGCTCCTCTGTGGAGACGAAGTCTTCGACGATGGCGCGTAGCACCGCGAGCTTCCGATCGTTCAGCACGCACTCACCTCCTGGCACTCCGCAGTCTCAAGTGCTAATTCTATGCCTCCCGGCCAAGTCCGGCTTGCGGCGGCCGCACCGGACCGCGCGGCCGGTGCCGCGAAAGGCGCACTTGCCGGGCGAATCGGCCGAACCGCTTGCACCCCGCGGGCGGGAGAGGGACCATCGCCCGATGGCTCTGCGCACCCACCCCCCGACCCCCGGTACGGACCGCCTGCCGGGCGGCGACGCAGCACAGCAGCCGGCGGACTCCGGCGCCCCGGGCGGCCCCGGCCGTACCGGCGGCCCGACCAGCCCCAGAGGCGCAGGCGGCCCGGGAAGCCCGCTGAAGAGGCCGGGCCGCGCCCGCTACCTCCTGGGCGCCGCAGCCCTCGTGCTCGGCCTCGCCGGTGCGGGCGCCGGCCTGGTCTGGTCGATCGACCGGGGAGAGCAGGTTCCCGCCTTTGCCGCTGAAACCGAGGGCGACCCCGCTGCCTTCACCGTCTCCGGCGGGCAGGCCGGGCAGGAGTGGACGCTGCTCTCCGACAGCCCGGGGGCGGACGGCAGCGCCGACTGCGCGGTGGCCGGCCCGGGCGGCCAGGACCTCGCCGTCGCTCCGCCGGCGGAGGAGGCCGTCATCGACTACGGCGGCGATACGGAGTGGTTCACGATCGGCGCCGTCACTCCGGAGGACGCGGGCGAGTACACGCTGGACTGCAGCAGGGGCGCGGCCGCCGGCGCAGAGGCACCGCCCGCTTTCACGGTGACCGCAGACAGCATCCCCAGTGGGGCGAGCGGCCTGCCGCTCTCCTTCGCCGCGATCGCCCTCCCGCCGCTGGTCGGCGGCGCGCTCGGCGGCGGCATCATCGCCGCGTGCTTCACCGCGCGGCGCCGCGCGGCATAGCGGGTCGCCGCCGCTCCGGACGACCGGCGGCGCAGGGCAGCAGGGGGCGCGGCCGCCGCGCCGCGCCCGCCGCTGCCCTGCCGCTCGCGCACCGCGCCCGCTACACTCCCGCCCGTGCCGAGACGAAGCGACAGAACCGACAGGTACGGCGGCGACGTCCTCGCCGGGGACTGGCGCCGGCCGAAGAAGGGCGCGGTGGAGCGGGTCGAGCTGGAGCCGGGCCTGGTGCTCGAATCCGCCGACGAGGGCTTCTGCGGCGCCGTCACCACGTGGGACAAGTCCACCGTGACCCTGGAGGACCGGGGCGGCGCGACGCGGGTGTTCGACCTCGCGCCGGCCGCGTTCCTGCTCGACGGCCGCGCGGTGACCGCGGTGCGCCCGGCGCGCGCGGCGCCGTCCGGCCCGGTGCGCAGCGCCTCGGGGTCGATCGCGGTGCGCAACGCGCCGGCCCGCGTCGCCCGGGAGAGCCGCATCTACGTGGAAGGCGCCCACGACGCCGAACTGGTGGAGCGCATCTGGGGCCACGACCTCCGGGTGGAGGGGGTCGCGGTGGAATTCCTGGAGGGGGTGGACCACCTCCCCGAGGTCGTGGCCGAATTCGGCCCCGGCCCGGGGCGGCGCCTCGGCGTGCTCGTCGACCACCTCGTTCCGGGGTCCAAGGAGAGCCGGATCGCCGAGCAGGTCTCCTCCCCGCACGTGCTGGTGACCGGGCACCCCTTCATCGACGTGTGGCAGGCGGTGAAGCCGTCGGCGCTGGGTATCGCGGCGTGGCCGGAGGTCCCGCGCGGCACGGACTGGAAGACGGGCGTGCTGCAGGCGCTGGGCAGCCGCGAAGAGCCGGGCGAGGCGTGGCAGCGCATCCTGGGCTCCGTGCGCAGCTACGCCGACCTGGAACCGGAGCTGCTCGGAAGGGTCGAGGAGCTCATCGATTTCGTCACCGACCCGACGTTGATGGAAGACTAGGGCGTGCTCGGTGGATGGCGTCCGTCGCGAGCGGACAGTTATCCACTGAGTATGCCCTGGGGCGTGCTCGGTGGATGGCGTCCGCAGCGGACGGTGCCCTGGTGCCGGAGCATAGGGAGTCGGGGCCGGGCCCGCCGCACCGCTCTCCTATCGGATCGGGACGCCGCGACGGGCGTGCCGACCGCCGCGCACCAGGACACTGGTCCACCGAGCATGCCTCCGGGCGAACAGGGGCGGCCGGCGGGGACGCCGGACCGCCGGCGCGGGCCGAGGCCCGCACCGGCGGGTGCGCCGCCGCCGTGCGACAGCCCTCCGCAGACCAAGGGACGAGATGAGCGAGACCCCGCCGAACCGACCACACCCCTCCGACCCCGCGCAGTACCCCGTCGCGGGGGCGCCCGCGGGCGGACCGGGAGGGCATGCCGGGTCGCCGCAGCAGCCCGTCCCGCCGGGCGGCCCGATGCCGCCGCCGGCACCGCAGGGCCCGCCGCCGGCACCGCAGGGCCCGCCTCCGGGGCCGCAGTTGCGCCCGCCGTCCGGTCCGCAGCCGGCGCCGGGCGCTCCGATGCCCGGCGGCCAGGCCCCCTACGGCCCGCCGCCCGGCCACGGGGCGCCGGGGACGGCTCCGGGCGCACCCGGGTATGCACCGGCCGGGCCGGCTGCGCCGCCGCCCAGCGCGGAGGACCCCACGTGGGCGATGGTGGCCCACCTGTCCGGCCTGATCATGGCGTGCCTGGGGTGGCTGCCGGCGCTGCTGGTGCACGCGGTGCAGAAGCACCGCTCGGCGTTCACCCGCGCGCACACCAGCGAAGCGGTCAACTTCCAGATCACCCTGCTGATCCCGTACGCCGTGGCATGGATCGCCTACATCGCCATCGGTATCTGGGCCCCGCAGCTGTCCCTTGTGGGCTCCCTGCTCATCGCCGCGGTGTGGGCGGTGTCCATCCTGTTCGGAGTCCTTGCGGCGATGCGGGCCAACAAGGGGGGCTGGTACCGGTACCCGCTCACCCTGCGCCTCGTGAAGTAGTCCCGAAGCAGCCCCCCGCATCCCCCGCTCCCCCGGACCGAAACGTCGATTTCTCAGGAGCTCCAAGCCATGGCGTACCCTCCCCAGCCCGATCCCTACGGCCAGTACCCGAGCGGCGCACAGCAGGGCTACGGCGCCCAGCAGCCCGGTAACCAGCCGGCCCCCTACGGCCAGCAGGGCCAGCAGGGCTATGGCCAGCAGCCCGGCCAGCCCGCGCAGTACGGGCAGCAGTACGGCCAGCAGCAGCCCGCCCAGCCGGGCCACCCCGGCTACGGCCAGCAGCCCCAGGGCTACCCCGGCTACGGCCAGCCGTCGGGCGCCCAGCAGGGGTACGGCCCGCCCCCCGGCGGGCAGCCGGGCTACGGCCAGCAGGGCTATGCCCAGCAGCAGGGCGGCTACCAGTACGGCGGCCAGCAGCCCTACGCCCAGGGCGGCTACGGGCAGGACACGCAGCTGCGCCCGGATGAGCCGGGGCTGATCGCGCTGAGCCACATCGGCGGCGCCTTCATCCCGCTGATCCCGATCATCATGTACTTCGCCAAGGGCGACGCCTCGCCTTTCGCGCGCCACCACATCGGCCAGGCGGCCAACTTCCACCTGCTGATGGGCATCATCCAGATCATCAACAGCCTGCTGATGGTGATCCTGATCGGGCTGCTGACCTACGTCGTCACTCTGGTGATCGCCATCATCCTCGGGGTGAAGGCCAACACCGCCGCCAAGCAGGGCGAGTGGTACAAGTACCCGATGGGCATCCCGATCGCGAAGTAGCAGCAGCACGGAAGCGTGCGGCGCCGAGGCACGCACCGGTGCACCAGGGGCGGTGTCGGCCAGGGTCCCCGGCCGGCACCGCCCCTCACTGCGTTCGCGGGCGCGCCGGCGGCGCTCAGGTCAGGTCGCGCACCACTGCGTCGGCCAGCAGGCGGCCGCGGCGGGTGAGGACGGCGCGGCCCGCGGCGTGCGCGCCCGGTTCCAGCAGGCCGTCGGCGACGGCGCGCTCCGCCGCCGCGCGGCCGCCGGAGTCCAGGAGGCTGAGCGGGCAGCCTTCAGCGATGCGCAGCTCCAGCAGGATGCGCTCGAAGCGGCGGTCCTCGGCCGACAGCACCTCGCGGGCGTGGCCGGGCGAGGTGTCCGCGGCGATCCGCGCGGCGTAGGCGCCGGGGTGCTTGACGTTCCACCAGCGGGTGCCGCCGACGTGGCTGTGCGCGCCGGGGCCGACGCCCCACCAGTCGCCGCCGGTCCAGTAGAGCCGGTTGTGCGCGCTGCGGGCGGCGGTGCCGCGGGACCAGTTCGAGACCTCGTAGGCAGTGAGCCCGGCCCCGGTGAGCAGGTCGTCGGCGATGACGTAGCGGTCGGCGAGCGCGTCGTCCTCGGCGGGAACGACCTCGCCGCGGCGCACCCGAGCGGCGAGCCGGGTGCCCTCCTCCACGATCAGCGAGTACGCCGAGACGTGGTCGGGACCGGCTTCGAGGGCCGCGTCCAGCGACGCGCGCCAGTCGTCGTCGGTCTCGCCCGGTGCGCCGTAGATCAGGTCGAGATTGACGTGCTCGAAGCCGGCCTCGCGGGCCCACTGCGCGCACTGCTGCGGCCTCCCCGGGGTGTGGGTGCGCTCCAGGACCTCCAGCACGTGCGGGCGGACGCTCTGCATCCCGAAGGAGATGCGGGTGAAGCCGGCTTCGCGCAGGCGGGCCAGCTCTCCGGGCCCGACGGTCTCCGGGTTGGCCTCGGTGGTGACCTCGGCGTCCGGGGCGAGGCCGAACTCGGCGCGGACCGCGGCGAGGATGCGGCCGAGGTCCTCGGGCGGCAGCAGGGTCGGCGTGCCGCCGCCCACGAAGACCGTGGCGGCCGGCGCCGGCGTACCGCCGGAGGACTCCACCGCGCGGCGGGCGAACCGCACTTCGCGCACCGCCTGGTCGGCGTAGGTCTCGCGGCTCGCGGTGGCCGTGCCGTCCCGGGAGACGAGCTCGGCGGCGGTATAGGTGTTGAAGTCGCAGTAGCCGCACCGGGTGGCGCAGAACGGGACGTGGACGTAGAAGCCGAACGGGCGGGTCCCGAACCCGGCCGCGGACTCCGCCGGGAGCCGGCCGTCCGCGGGCACGGGCTCCCCGTCGAGCACGACAGAAGGCATACCCCCAGTCTCGGCGATCACGGCGAGTGCCCGGACCGGCCGCGGACCCGCAGCGAAGCAGCACCGCACCGCGGGGGAGATCCGCCGCACAGTGCCGCTCCGGAGGCCGGTGCGGCGCCTTCCCGCCACCGGCGGAGCCGGCCGGCTAGGGCGTGTGCGGTGGGTGGCGTCCGTCGCGAGCAGGGCAGGTGTCCACCACACACGCCCTAGCCCTGCGGCGCGCCCTCGCGGCCGCGGGACAGCGGTGCGCCGGGGGCCTGCGCAGCGGCGGAGGCGGCGCCGCCCGCTCCGGAGCGGGCGGGCCCGGAGGGTGCGACTGCGGTGGAGCTGCGCACGACCAGCTCCGGGTCGAAGACGTACTCGGCGTGCGAGACGGGGTAGCCGGCGATCTCGTCGCACAGGGCCCGCACGGCCGCCATGGCCATGGCGGTGACCGGCTGGCGGACGGTGGTGAGCGGCGGGTCGGTGAAGGCGATGAGCTGGGAATCGTCATAGCCGACCACGGAGAAGTCCGCCGGCACGCGCAGTCCGTACTGGCGGGCCGCGCGGATGGCGCCGAGCGCCATCATGTCCGAGCCGCAGACCATGGCGGTGACCCCGCGCTCGATCAGGCGGCCGGCCGCGGCGCTGCCGCCTTCGACCCCGAACAGGGAGAGCTCGACCAGGCCCTCGCTGTCCATCCCGTGCTCGGCCATCGCCGCGTGGAAGCCGGCCAGCTTGCGGCGGACCGGCACGTAGCGCTCGGGGCCACTGGTGAAGCCGATGCGGGTGTGGCCCAGGGCCGCCAGGTGGTTGACGGCCAGGCGGCCGGCCGCCCGGTCGTCAGCGGAGATGAAGGCGGCGGGGATGGCGTCGGAGTAGCCGTTGACCAGCACGATCGGCAACCCCCGGGAGACCAGGGTGTGGTAGCGCTCGTGCGAGGCGGCGGTGTCGGCGTGCTTTCCGGAGACGAAGAGGATCCCGGAGACGTTGCGCTCCAGGAGCAGGTCGACGTACTCGTCCTCGGTGATCCCGCCGGGTGTCTGGGTGCACAGCACCGGCGTGAAGCCGCGCTGGGCGAGGATCCCCTCCGCCGCCTGGGCGAACATCGGGAATACCGGGTTGTCGAGTTCGGGGGTGACCATCCCGACCAGCCCGGCGGAGCGCTGCCGCAGGCGCGCCGGGCGCTCATAGCCGAGCACGTCGAGGGCGGTGAGCACGGCCTTGCGGGTCTCCTGGCCGACGCCGGGCTTGTCGTTGAGCACCCGCGAAACGGTGGCCTCGCTGACGCCTGCGTGCCGCGCGATGTCGGCAAGTCGTGGACCCATGGCGCTCACCCTAGTCGAGTTTGCCGCCAGCAGATGAAAAGTTGCCGGTAATGTTGCGCAAGAAATTGCAGCCGTCTTCTGGGAAGGGCCCCGATGATGCAGCACACGGCACGCTGGTGGCGCGATGCCGCCATCTACCAGATCTATGTGCGCAGCTTCGCCGACTCCAACGGGGACGGGGAGGGCGACCTGGCCGGGATCCGCGAGCGCCTCCCCCACCTGGCCGAGCTGGGCATCGACGCGATCTGGCTGACCCCCTTCTACGTCTCGCCCCTTGCCGACGGCGGCTACGACGTCGCCGACTACCGCGACGTCGACCCCCGCTTCGGCACCCTCGCCGACTTCGACGGCCTCCTCCAGGCGGCCCACATCCTGGGCATCCGAGTGATCATCGACGTGGTCCCCAACCACTCCTCCTCGGCGCACCGCTGGTTCCGCGCGGCGGTGGCGGCCGAGCCGGGTGCGCCGGAGCGGGCGCGCTACATCTTCCGGGACGGCAAGGGCCCGGACGGCGGGAAGCCGCCGAACAACTGGAAGTCGATCTTCGGCGGTCCGGCCTGGACCCGCCTCAAGCGGCCCGACGGCACCCCCGAGCAGTGGTACCTGCACCTGTTCGACCCCGAGCAGCCCGACTTCGACTGGACCCACCCGGAGGTGCACACCGAGTTCGACGACGTGCTGCGGTTCTGGCTGGACCGAGGCGTGGACGGCTTCCGGATCGATGTGGCGCACGGCATGGTGAAGGACCCGGCCCTGCCCGACATCGACCCCGGCGCAAAGGCCGACCTGCTCGACGGCAGCACCTCGCTGCCCTACTTCGACCAGGACGGCGTGCACGCCATCTACCGGCGCTGGTCGGCCCTTGCCGCCTCCTACCCGGGCGAGCGCGCACTGGTGGCGGAGGCGTGGGTGGAGGACGCCGACCGGGTGGCGCGCTACCTGCGCCCGGACGAACTGCACCAGGCGTTCAACTTCGAGTACCTGACCGCCCCGTGGGACGCGGCGCGGCTGCGCGCGGTGGTCGACGCCTCCCTGGCGGCCAACGGGGCCGTCGGCGCGACCACCACCTGGGTGCTCTCCAACCACGACGTGGTCCGGCACGTGACCCGGTTCGGCGGGGGCCCGCGGGGGCTGCACCGCGCCCGGGCGGCGGCACTGCTCACCCTGGGCCTGCCCGGCTCGGTCTACCTCTACCAGGGCGAGGAACTGGGCCTTCCCGAGGTCACCGACCTTCCCGAGGACACCCTGCAGGACCCGACGTGGAAGCGGTCGGGCCACAGCGACCGCGGCCGCGACGGCTGCCGCGTGCCGCTGCCGTGGGAGGGCACCGCGGAGCCGTACGGGTTCGGCCCCGAGGGCTCCGTGCCGTGGCTGCCCATGCCGGTTTCGTGGGCGGGGCTGTCCCGCGCGGCCCAGCGCGGCACTCCGGGCTCCACCCTGGAGCTGTACACCGGGGCGCTGCGGCTGCGGCGGGAGCTGGACGGCCTCGGCGACGGCGCGCTGCGCTGGCTGGAGGCACCCGAGGGCGTCCTGTACTTCGCACGCGAGGCGGGGGTGCGGGTGGCCGTCAACCTGACCGCCGAGCCGGTGGAGCTGGCCGCATCCGGCGAGGTGCTCCTGGCCAGCGGCCCGGATGCGGAGTGCGCGGACGGCAGGCTGCGCCTGCCGGCCGAGGCCGCGGTCTGGCTGCGTTCGGCGGACGCCGGCGCCGAGGCGGTGCCGCTGCCGTAGCGCTGGCCTGGCCCTTCCCGCCCCGTGCCGGGCGGCCCTGCGGGGCCGCCCGGCACGTGCGCGCGGCGGGCCGCCCGGGCGCACCCGTTCCCGCCTGCGCTTCCGGGCGATCGGCCCGCCTGGCGGGCGAGCACCCCGGCACCCAACCGATTCGGGGTGGTTTCGCCGTCTTCATCCGTGGTTCTTGCAAAGCCTTTCAAAGACTGCAAGCTGTTGCTAACGTCGCATCACTACGCGCGCCGCAGCGGCCGGGTCCTCCGCAGCGCCGCGTGCGCACCCCCCGAAAGGCCCCCGGAAGGAACCACCATGAGATCCCGAAGCGCGCGGGCGGCCGCCGGCTTCGCCGCGCTCGCCCTGACGGCAACCGCCTGCGGCGGAGGCAGCGGGGACGGCGACGGCAGCGCCGCAGGCACCCTCGTCATCTGGTCCGACCCCGAGCGCGCCGACGCCATCCAGAGCGCGGCCGCCGAGTTCTCCGAGGCCAACGGCATCGAAGTCGACGTCCAGAACGTCTCCTTCGACGACATCCAGGGCGACGTGGTCAACGCCCACCAGGCCGGCAACGCCCCCGACGTCTTCATCGGCGCCCACGACTGGACCGGCAACCTGCTGCGCAACGGCACCGTCCAGCCGATCGAGCTGCCCGCCGACCGCGCCGGCACGCTGGACGAGCGGGCCGTGGCCGCGATGACCCTGGAGGACCAGCTCCTGGGCGTGCCCTACGCGCAGGAGAACATCTTCCTGATGCGCAACACCGAGCTCGCTCCGGACGCCCCGGAGACCTTCGAGGACCTGGTCGAGGCGGGCAGCGAGCTCACCGACTCCGGGGAAGCCGAGGAGGTCCTGGCGATGGCGGTCGGCCAGGAGGGCGACCCCTACCGGATGAACGCCCTGATGTCCTCGGCCGGCGGATACCTCTTCGGCGAGGACGCCGAGGGCAACCCCGACCCCTCCGACCTCGGCATCGGCTCCGACGCGACCATCGAGGCGATGGAGAAGGTCGCCGAGTACGGCGAGGAGGGCGAGGGGGTGCTGCGCCGCTCCATCACCCTGGAGAACCAGGACGCGCTGTTCTTCGACGGCAAGGCGCCGTTCTT
The DNA here is from genome assembly GCF_054779695.1 of Nocardiopsis coralliicola. Lineage (NCBI taxonomy): Bacteria > Bacillati > Actinomycetota > Actinomycetes > Streptosporangiales > Nocardiopsidaceae > Nocardiopsis > Nocardiopsis coralliicola. The sequence goes on from NZ_BAAGXT010000010.1 coordinate 86,038, forward strand.
CGTGGCCGGCCCGTGGAGCATCGCCGACGCCGCCGAATCCGGCATCGACTACGAGATCAGCGCCCTCCCCGGCTTCGCCGGCATGGACCCGGCCACCCCCTACATCGGCTACCAGTCCTTCTTCGTGACCGAGGGCAGCGCCAACAGCGCCCTAGCCGAGGAGTTCGTGGTCAACTACGTCACCGACTCCGAGTTCATCCTGGCGCTGTACGAGGCCGACCCGCGCACCCCGGTGCAGTCCGAGGCGCTGGAGAGCGTCTCCGCCGACGACCCCGACGTGTCCACCATGGCCGAGACCGGCGCGGACGGCGTCCCGATGCCGAGCATCCCGGAGATGGGCGAGACGTGGGAGCCCCTGGGTGTCGCCCAGGCCCAGATCATCGGCGGCGCCGACCCGCGCGAGGCCCTGGAGACCGCGCACGACACGGTCACCGAGCGGATCGGCGAGTAGCGGTGGCGGCTCACCGCCCCGGCCCCGCGGACAGCCCCATCCCGGGGGCATCCGCGGACCGCCGCCCCGCGCACCCGCTGGCCGGCGCCTCCCTTGCCGGGCAGGCCGTGAAGATCCTCCTGCTGGGCCTGTTCACCGCCCTCGGCGTGTGGGCCGCCCTGCCGCTGTACCTGGCGGGCGCGTGGTGGGGGCTCGGCCTGGTCGCCGCAGTGGTGGCGCTGGTCTACCGGGTCTACTTCAGCAGGCGCGCCGTCCCGGCCAAGTACCTGGTCCCCGGGGTGCTGTTCCTGATGGCCTTCCAGATCTTCCCGGTGCTCTACACGATGAGCACCTCGGTCACCAATATGAGCGACGGGCACCGGGGGTCGAAGGAGCAGGCGATCGCGTCCATCGAGGCGTTCTCGGTGACCCAGGACGCCGACTCGGAGGAGTTCGCCCTCACCGTCGCCACCAGCGGGGACCCGGAGAACGGCGACCTCGTCTTCCTCCTCGCCGACGACCGGGGCAACGCCTTCGCGGGCACCGGGGAAGGGCTGAGCGACCTGGCCGGCGCCCAGGTGGAGGAATCCGGCCGGATCACCGGCGCCCTCGGCTACACCGTCCTCTCCCCCGCCGAGGTGAACGCGCGCAGCGGCGAGCTGCAGGAGTTCGCCGTGCCGACCGGCGACGGGGCCGGCATCCGCTCCAGCGGCCTGTCCAGCGCGTTCGAGGGCAGTGCCGTCCGCGTCTACGACGAGGCGTGCGACTGCGTCGAGGACACCGCGACCGGCACCGTCTACCGCGCCGACAACGAGCGCGGCGCGTTCGTCAGCGAGGACGGGCAGAGCCTGCCCCAGGGCTGGCAGGTCGGGGTGGGGCTGGACAACTTCCTCCGGTTCCTTGCCAGCGGATCGTTCGCGTCCTCGTTCTTCTCCACCCTGGTGTGGAACATCGCGTTCGCCGCGGTGGTCACCTTCCTGGTGTTCGCGGTGGGCCTGGCCGTGGCGCTGGCCCTGCACGTGCCCGCGATGCGCGGCAAGGCGGTCTACCGGATCCTGGTCGTCCTGCCCTACGCGATGAGCTCGCTGGCCATGTACCTGCTCTGGCGGGACATGTTCAACGCCGACTTCGGCCTGTTCAACCGGATGCTCGGACTGCAGGTCGACTGGCTGGGGGATGCGTGGGCGGCCCGGTTCGCGGTCGTCCTCGCCAACGTGTGGCTGGGCTACCCGTACATGTTCCTGGTCGCCACCGGAGCGCTGCAGGCCATCCCCCGGGAGCTGGGCCAGGCGGCGCAGCTCGACGGGGCCGGCCCGTGGCAGGCGTTCCGGCACGTCACCCTGCCGCTGCTGATGGTGGCGATGGCACCGATCCTCATCGCCACGTTCGCGTTCAACTTCAACAACTTCAACGCGGTGTGGCTGATCACCCGGGGCGGCCCGTTCAGCTCGGAGGGCACCGCCGCGGGCGGTGCCACCGACCTGCTCATCACCTACACCTACCGGCTGGCGTTCAGCGAGGCCACCGCGCAGTACGGCTATGCCGCCGCGCTGTCGGTGCTGATCTTCCTGATCGTCTCAGGCATGTCGGTCGCCAGCCTGCGCCGCACCCGGGCCCTGCAGGAGGTGGACCGATGAGCACGACCGACCCCCGCGCCGGCGTCGGAGCAGCGGACCGGCCGGCGCGCGGCGGCGCCGGCTACCAGCGCAGCACCGGCAGGCGCTTCGCGCTGTGGGCCGGCCGCCTGGGCTGGCGCCACGCGGTGATGTGGGTGGTCGCCGGCTTCGCGCTCTTCCCGGTGCTGTTCGTGGTCTCGGCCGCGCTCAACCCGGTGGGCACGCTGAGCAGCTCCCAGCTGTGGCCGACCGGCGCCAGCCTGGCCAGCGCGCGGGAGCTGTTCCGCAGCACCCCGTTCGCCGCCTGGTACGCCAACTCGCTGTTCTTCGCCGTCACCAACGCGGCGGCCACCGTGCTGCTGTCCGCACTGGCGGCCTACGCCTTCAGCCGGATGCGGTTCGCCGGGCGGCGGGTCGGACTGGTTGCGCTCCTGGTGATCCAGATGTTCCCGCAGTTCCTGGCGATCGTGGCGATCTACCTGATGTTCTCCCGGCTCGGCGAGCTCTATCCGGCGATCGGCTTCGACACCCGGTGGGGGCTGCTGCTGGTGTACCTCGGCGGGGCGCTGAGCATCAACACGTGGCTGATGAAGGGCTTCTTCGACACCGTGCCGACCGAGCTGGACGAGTCCGCGCAGATGGACGGCGCGACGCACGCCCAGGTGTTCTTCCGCATCATGCTGCCACTGGTCACCCCGGTGCTGGCGATCGTGGCGCTGCTGGTGTTCATCAACACCATCAACGAGTTCCTGCTGGCCAGCGTGTTCCTGCGGGACACGGACGCCCAGACCCTGGGGCTGGGGCTCTACCAGCTGGTGGATTCCCAGCGCAACGCCAACTTCGGGATGTTCGCGGTGGGCGCGGTGCTGCTCTCCCTGCCGACGGTGGCGGTGTTCTGGTTCCTGCAGCGCTACATCAGCGAGGGGCTGACGTCCGGGGCGGTCAAGGGCTGAGGGGCGGGTACGGCATCGGGGCGCTCCCGCGCGGCGGGAGCGCCCCGATCTGCGGCGGCCCGGGCGGTGCCCGGTGCGCGGCGCGCGGTGCCCTACTTCTTCTTGTTCGCGTCGTCCTTGGGCTCGGCGCCGGTGGACAGGGCGGAGATGAACGCCTCCTGCGGCACCTCGACCCGGCCGACCATCTTCATCCGCTTCTTGCCCTCCTTCTGCTTCTCCAGCAGCTTGCGCTTGCGGCTGATGTCGCCGCCGTAGCACTTGGAGAGCACGTCCTTGCGGATGGCGCGGATGTTCTCGCGGGCGATGACCCGGGCGCCGATGGCGGCCTGGATCGGCACCTCGTACTGCTGCCGCGGGATGAGGTCGCGCAGCTTCTTGGTCATCTCCGTGCCGTAGGCGTAGGAGTGGTCCTTGTGCACGATGGCGGAGAAGGCGTCGACGGCCTCGCCCTGCAGCAGGATGTCGACCTTGACCAGGTCGGATGCCTGCTGACCGGTGGGCTCGTAGTCGAGTGAGGCGTAGCCCTTGGTGCGCGACTTCAGCTGGTCGAAGAAGTCGAACACGATCTCGGCGAGCGGGAGCGTGTAGCGCATCTCCACCCGGTCCTCGGACAGGTAGTCCATGCCGAGCAGGTTGCCGCGGCGGGACTGGCAGAGCTCCATGATCGGCCCCACGAAGTCCGCCGGGGAGAGCAGCGTGGCCTTGACCATCGGCTCGTAGACCTTGTCGATCTTGCCCTCGGGGAACTCGCTGGGGTTGGTCACCTCGTGCTCGGTGCCGTCCTCCATCTCCACCTGGTAGATGACGTTGGGCGCGGTGGAGATGAGGGCGAGGTCGAACTCGCGCTCCAGCCGGGCGCGGGTGATCTCCAGGTGGAGCAGGCCGAGGAAGCCGCACCGGAAGCCGAAGCCGAGCGCGGCCGAGGTCTCCGGCTCGAACACCAGCGCGGCGTCGTTGAGCTGCAACTTCTCCAGGGCGTCCCGGAGCACCGGGTAGTCGGTGCCCTCGATCGGGTAGAGCCCGGAGAACACCATCGGCTTGGGGTCCTCATAGCCCGCGAGCATGTCGGCGGCCCCGCGCACGGCGGTGGTGATGGTGTCGCCGACCCGGGACTGGCGGACGTCCTTCACGCCGGTGATCAGGTAGCCGACCTCGCCGACCCCGAGGCCGGCGACCTTAGTGGGCTCCGGCGAGATGACGCCGATCTCGAGCGCCTCGTGCGAGGCGCCGGAGGACATCATGGTGATGCGCTCGCGGGTGCCAAGGTGGCCGTCGACGACCCGGACATAGGTGACAACGCCGCGGTAGGTGTCGTAGACGGAGTCGAAGATCATCGCGCGGGCGGGCGCGTCCGCGTCGCCCACCGGCGCCGGCACCTGCCGGACCAGCTCGTTGAGCAGCTCCTCCACGCCCTCGCCGGTCTTGGCGCTGACCTTGAGCACGTCGCCCGGGTCGCAGCCGATGATCCCGGCCAGCTCCTCGGCGTACTTCTCCGGCTGGGCGGCGGGCAGGTCGATCTTGTTCAGGACCGGGATGATGGCGAGGTCGTTCTCCAGCGCCATGTAGAGGTTGGCCAGCGTCTGCGCCTCGATGCCCTGCGCGGCGTCGACCAGCAGCACGGCGCCCTCGCAAGCGGCCAGGGAGCGGGAGACCTCGTAGGAGAAGTCGACGTGGCCGGGGGTGTCGATCAGGTTGAGGACGTATTCGGCGTCGTCCAGCGCGGTGAACGGCAGCCGCACGGCCTGCGACTTGATGGTGATGCCGCGCTCGCGCTCGATGTCCATCCGGTCGAGGTACTGGGCCCGCATCTGGCGGTCCTCGACGATGCCGGACAACTGGAGCATGCGGTCGGCCAGCGTCGACTTGCCATGGTCGATGTGCGCGATGATGCAGAAATTGCGGATCAGCGCAGGATCGGTCCGATTCGGCTGTGCCACCGTGCTCCGTTCACGTTCTCGTCAGGGCTGCGCGACCCCAGGGCATGCGGCAGACTGCATGCGGCACGACGGCCGGGTGCGCGGGTACCGCCCCTATGGTCCCATGTCCTCCGACACCGGGTGCCCGCACGGAGGCGGCCGGTCTCAGGCTATGCCACCCCAACGGAACGGGAGACACCGGTGAAGTGGCTGCTGACGCGCCTGCTCGCCGCCCTCGCGGCGGTCCTCCTGGTGATTGTCGCTGCGGGCGCGCTGCTCAGCGCGCGGTTCAGCGGCGACCCGGCCGGCTGGGCGGCCTCGCAGGGGGAGAACGCGGCCTGGCTGGACGGGCGCTGGCTGACCGGGAAGGCCGATGCGGCGGACCGGAAGCAGCTGGCCGCGCGGGTGGCGCAGGGCGGGATCACCGAGCTCTACGTCGCCGTGGGCGCCATCAAGGCGGACGGCACCGTGGCCGCCGACCCGGCGTCGGATGCGGCCGAGGCGTTTCTGGCCTGGGCCGATGAGGAGCTGCCCGGCGTCGCGCTGCTCGGCACGCTGCGGCACCGCGCCGACGGGTCGTCGCTGGTGCAGGACCGGTTCAGCGAGGACGCGCGCGCCGAGCTCACCGCGGCGGCCGGCGGGGTGGCCGCGGCCGGGTTCGACGGAGTGCACCTGGACATCAGCCCGGTCTCGGTGAACGACCCGTCGATGGGCGCGCTGCTGGAGCAGGTGCGCGACGAGCTCGGCGAGGATGCGCTGCTGTCGGTGCAGACGCTGCCGGTGGAGCTGATCCCGGGCCTGCGCGCGCCGTTCTTCGCGATCGACCGGGGCGAGCGGTACTGGTCGAAGGGGTTCGTGCGCACGGTGGCCGAGCGCGCCGACATCATCGTGGTGCCCGGGCACAACGCGCGCATGCCCACCGACTCGATGTACGGCGGTTACATGGTGCGCCAGGTGGAGGAGACGGCCGCCGCCCTGGAGCGCGAGGAGGCCGCGGGCACCAAGGTGCGGTTCGGGGTGCCGGCCCGGGGCGGCGAGGACGCCGGGACGGAGACGGCGGCGACCGCGGTCGAGGGCATCCGGATCGGCCTGACCCGGGCCGGGCTGCGCGAGGACTACGGCGCAGCGGTCCTCGGCATCGACTCCGCGCCCGAGGGCGAGTGGAACGCCTACATCGACGGCTGGGTGGCGCCGGCCGGCTGAGCGGCGCCGGCGGCTGCCGCGTCTGGCCCGGCAGCCGGCCCTCCCTGCCCCCGTGCGGTGGTCCGACGCGGACCGGTGTCCGGATCAGTTGCCGGGAGGATGCATAATGGAAGCCCGTGTCTCGGGCGTTCCACGTTCGATTGAGCCCTTTCGGACTTGTTCATCCGGTGGCGACCGCCGCCGGCCCCGCGGATCGGCTGCCCGCGGAGCAGGCCGCGCGACACGACCACCGCACCCGAAATTTCCTGGAGAACGTTCTCGCATGGCCAACATCAAGCAGCAGAAGAAGCGCATCCGCCAGGCCGAGAAGGCCCGTATGCGCAACAAGTCGGTGAAGTCGTCGCTGAAGACCGCGATCCGCCGGTTCCGCGAGGCCGCCGACGCCGGTGACGCCGCCAAGGCCACCGAGCTGCAGCGCTCCGCCGCCCGCCAGCTGGACAAGGCCGCTGGCAAGGGCATCATCCACAAGAACCAGGCGGCCAACCGCAAGAGCGCCATCGCCAAGCGCCTCGACGGCATCTCCGGCTGACGCGCCCCGGCGTTTCCTGAATCGCCCGAAGGGCCGCCCCGCACCGGAGTGCGGGGCGGCCCTTCGGCGTTTCCGGGTCTTCTGGCGGACCCGGTGGCTGGGCTCAGCCTTCCGCGGGCGACTCGGCCGCGAAGAAGAGGAACCCGATACCGGCCGGCAGGATCCGGTAGTCCTCGGGAAAGAGCTCGCGGGCGGCCGGGTCGGGCTGCGGCTCGCTGAGTGCGGTGATGCGGAATCCCGCTGCGGTGAAGGCGCCGGGCATCGCGTGCAGCGGCCGGCGCCGGAACGTCAGGGCGATGGTCGGGCCGCTGTACGTGAACTCGTCGGTGTAGCTGGCGGTCGCCGAATAGTCGGGGCGCGGATCCCGGAGGGCGAAGTCGGCGAAGGGATGCTGGACCGACGCGATGAGCCGCCCGCCTGGGCGGAGCACGCGCCGCATCTCGGACAGTGGCGCCCCCAGTCCTCCAGGTAGTGGAGGACGAGGGAGGCGACGGCACCGTCGAACGCGTGGTCGGCGAAGGGAAGCGGGTCGGCCAGGTCGGCCACGTGCAGGTCTGCGTCGTCGCCGAGCCGCCGGCGGGCCGGCGCCAGCATGGCGGCGCTGGCGTCGATGCCGGTCACCTCAGCACCGCGGTCGCGCAGTGCCGCGGTCAGCGGACCGGCGCCGCAGCCCGCGTCGAGGATGCGGCGGCCTGCCACGTCGCCGGCGAGCGCGAGCCTCGCGGGGCGCTCGTCGTAGGCGTTCATGAGGCTGTGCTCGTTGTCCGCCGCGTACGCCTCGGCGCAACCGCCGTAGTGGGGTGGGTCGGGGTCCGGCAGCGCGCTCCGTCTGCGCCAGCCTGGGGGTGCCCGCGAACGGTGCTGGGGCGTCTGTGGACGGCGGGGGTCCACAGCGCCCGGAACCACCGCAGATCTGCCGGTTCCGGCCGGGTCAGACGGCCGGCCGCGGCGGTTCTGCGCCGGCCGGCTGGACTAGCGTGGAGGTATGGACGGGGTCGACTATGCGGAGCTGCGGCTGGCGCTGTGGGAGGATCCCGCGCAGCGTGCGGAGCTGACCGGCTGGGTCGAGAGCCGGCTGACCGAGCGCGGGCGGGAGCTGCTGCCGGTGCCGCCGCACGTGCGCGTGCGGCCGTGGTCGAGCACGGCCCGGTTCGCCACCTCGCACGGCGACGTCTGGTTCAAGGCCGTCCCGGACAGCGGCTGCGAGGCGGCGCTGGTCGGCGCCCTGCCGTCGTGGGTGCCGGGCCGGGTGCTGCAGCCGCTCGGCGTCGACGCGAAGCGCGGCTGGATCCTGCTGCCGGACGGCGGTCCGACGGTGCTGGAGCACTTGGACGGGCGCGGGACCGGCTCGGCGGCGGCGTGGGAGTCGGTCGTGGCCGCCTACGCGCACCTGCAGCGGTCGCTGGCCGACCGGGTGCGGGACCTGTTCGTCCTCGATGTCCCGGACCTGCGCCCGTCCGCGCTGCCGGCGCGCATCCACGCCCTCCTCGTCAGCCTGGGCGCGGCTGAGCCGGGCCGCGAACTGCCCGAGCTGACGGCGTTCCGGCCCGAGCTGGAGCGCCTCGCCGGCGTGCTGGCCGACTCGGGCGTTCCGGAGTCACTGGACCACACCGATCTCAACCTGGGCAACGTCGTCGTCCGCGCGGGCGGCTACCGCTTCATCGACTGGGGCGACGCCGCCGTCACCCACCCCTTCGCCGGCCTTGCCGCCCCGTTGGAGCGGCTCGCCGCCGGCGGCCCGCCCGACCCCGCTGCTCTCGGCCGCCTGCGCGACGCCTACCTGGAACCGTGGTCGGACCTGGCGCCCTTGGCGGCGCTGCGCGCCGCGGTCCCGGCCGCCGTGCGGCTGGCCGCCGTCTCCCGCGCCCTCAGCTGGACCCGTGTCTTCCCCGAGCTCGCGCCGTCCCTCGCCCGGGCGGTCCATACGCGCGTGCAAGCCTCCCTGCAGCGCCTGACCACGGACCCGCTGGGCTCCCTCCTGGCCTGAGCACGGTCCCCCTCCGGCCCCTGCGTCCGATCAGGGGTTCCGTGGGAGACGGCTGAGGCACTGCCCGCACCCGGCCGGCACGCCTGCGAGATGGTGGACCACCGGTTCGAGCGGAGCGTCCGAGGGGACGTGTGGCAGCCCTGCCCAAACTGGTGCGGCCTCTCCTGGCGTTGCCGCTCGCCTCTCCCCTGACGATGGAACGGCGTTGGCGGCACCGCCCGCCGACTGCGGACCCCTTACTCGGCGGGGGCCTCGGCGAGCGACAGACTGTTGCCGTCCGGATCCAGCACGGTCACATGGCGGACGCCGTTGCCGTAGGTCTCCACCGGCTCGTGGGCAATGCCGTTCGCGGCAAGCCGCGCCAGAACGGCATCGAGGTCGTCGACGCCGAGCGTGACCACCGCCCCGCCCGCCCGCTCCCGGTGCGCGTCTGAGCCGTCAACGACAAGCCATGCCTTTTCGCTCAGCTGCCAGAGGTATTCGCCGCCGATGTCCTCGTCCGCCGCACGTCCGAACAACACCCGGTACCACTCCAGTGCTGCGGCGCTGTCGCGCACGCACATCACGCTGTACACGTCCATCGGGATCGCTCCTCACAGTCACCCGCGACTATGGACGACGGCACCGACAGCCTTGGCCCGCGCACTGCGCAGCTCTGCGAGCAGCCTCCTGCTCTTCGCCCGCTGGAAGCAGAGCACCGTACGGATCCACCCCCACCGCGAACAGGAACCATCCCCGCGCATGCGGGGAGCACACCAAGCTGGTCGGCATCGGCGACCCCAAGCAGGGACCATCCCCGCGCGTGCGGGGAGCACTGGTGGCGTTGCTGGTCTGGTCAGCCATGGCCGGGACCATCCCCGCGCGTGCGGGGAGCACGCACACCGGGCGGCGCTCACCTACGGCGTTGCGGGACCATCCCCGCGCGTGCGGGGAGCACGCGGCGGGTCGTCGCCGAGCCGCTCCAGCGCGGGGACCATCCCCGCGCGTGCGGGGAGCACCCTCGCGGCTGCGGGAGATGACCACGCGCGTCGGGACCATCCCCGCGCGTGCGGGGAGCACCACCGTCGGGGCAGTGCGCATCGAGCTGCCAGAGGACCATCCCCGCGCGTGCGGGGAGCACCCGGGGACCCGGGGTTCGGGGAGTGGAGCAACGGGACCATCCCCGCGCGTGCGGGGAGCACGAAGACGTCGACGAGTGGCGCGCGACCCGGCGGGGACCATCCCCGCGCGTGCGGGGAGCACGTCGACTGCCTCTCCGTCGTGGACCTGGTCCAGGGACCATCCCCGCGCGTGCGGGGAGCACCCTCGTTCACCTGCATGCTTTACGCGATAAGGCGGAGGATTCTGCAACTTGTGACGGCCGCGCACTCCCTGAGGGTACGCGTCGGGAACCGGTGGCGGGGAATTCAGGACGTGGACTGGCGAACCGGTGCACGGGCGCGGGCCGCGGTTGGGGATGCTGGTTCTCTGGGCGGGAGGCGTGCCGGTTATCCACAGGGCGGCGCCGGCGGGTTGTCCACAGAAGGCGTGAGCGGGGTCCCGCAGTGGGTGGGGCCGGGTCACTATCGCGGTCATGCGCACCAGACCCGCCGGTTCCCCTCCGCCCGACGACGCTCATGCTGTTCAGCGCCTCCGCGCCGCCGGGCTGCGGCACGCTGGCCGCCGGCAGCCCGCTCCACCTGAGCCGCCGCCCGCTCCCCCCGACTCAGCCGACGCCGTCGAGCCGGATATCGCCGGCACCGTGCCGGAACCGCAGTGCGGCGGCTCCGATACCGGTGAGCCCGCGGAGTTCCGGCCCGATGTCGTCACGGCCATTGAGCTGGACGCGGTCCCCGCACCGCCGTACGCGATCGGACCGGGCCGCGGGCGCCACCGGGATCGCACGGCCAGAGCCGCTCCCCCGCCCGCTGCCGAGGCGTTCTCCCCGCCCATTCCGCTCGACGACAACGGGCCGCTGCCCAGCGGATATGTCGAGGCGGAGCGCGTTCCGACCGGGGCTGCCCGGCTCGTCGACCGCCTGCGCTCCCTCGGGCTGGACCGGCCGCGACTGGGGCGGACCGGTCTGGTCGCGGTAGCGCTGGCATGCGTGGCGGCGATTGCCGCTACGGCCTGGTTCTCGGTGCGGGCCCGCCCGTCCGCGGAACCCGTCGGCGCGCCCGCGCCCGCCGGCTCGGCGGTCCCCTCCGAGGCCGCCGCGTCCGCTGCGCCGCCACCGGGGGCCTCCCCTGGCGCGCCGGGGACTCCGGGCAAGGTCACCGTGCACGTCGGCGGCGACGTGGAATCGCCCGGCGTGGTCACGCTGTCTGCGGGGTCGCGCGTTGCCGACGCCGTCGAGGCCGCCGGCGGCGCCACCCCGGGCGCCGACACGGGCGCGCTCAACCTGGCGCGGCCGCTCACCGACGGCGAGCAGATCCTCGTCGGCGAAGACCAGCCAACGCCCGGCGCCGGGGCGCCGGCGGCGCCTCCGGCCGCCGAGGGGGCGCCGGGCGCACCGGCGGCACTGATCGATCTGAACACGGCGACGGCCGAGCAGTTGCAGGAGCTTCCCGGCGTGGGGCCGGTGCTCGCCGAGCGCATCATCGCCTTCCGCACGCAGCACGGCGGCTTCGCCTCCGTCGACCAGCTCCAGGACGTCAGCGGCATCGGCGAGAAGCGCTTCGCCGAGCTGCAGCCTCTGGTCCAGGTCTCCGGGGCGCCGCCGGCGGCGCCCCCGCCCGGCACCTGACCCTCTCGCCACCGCTCCCGGAGGGAGGCCCGCGTGTTCCTGCTCGGGACCGACGCGCCGGACGGCCACCAGCGTGCCGGACGGGTCGGGGACGTGCGGCTGGTTCCGGCCGCGATCGGAGTGTGGGCTTCGGCAGCGGTGTTCCTGGGCGCATCCTCCGGAGCGGCCATGGCGGGTGCGGTGGTGCTCGGGATCGCCGCGCTGGGCGGAGCGGGCGTGCTGGTGCTGGCTCCGCGCTCCCCCGCCGTCCAATCGCTGGTGGCGCTACTGCTCTGCGCCGCCACCGCGGCACTCGCGTGCTCGGGGCGGCTGGCGGCGGTCGAGGAGTCGCCGATCGCCGCGGCCGCGCGCGACGGCGGAAAGGTGCACGGTGTCGCCGAGGTCACCGCGCTGCCCCGCGTCCGGGCATCGACGACGCCCGATGGCAGCGTCCGGTTCTCCGTCGCCGCACAGACGGTGCGGGTCCGCGCCGAGCCGTCCGGCACCTCCGGTGGCCGTGTCCCCGTCGTGCTGCTGGGGGACGGCAGCGCGTGGGGCGAGCTGCTGCCGGGCCAGCAGGTGCACTTCTCCGGCCCGGTCGTGCCCGCCGGCGGGGGCCTCGTGCGGGGCCTCCTCCCGGTGCGCGGGCCGCCGGAGACCGCCGCTCCCCCGCCCGCTGCGCAGGAGCGCGCCGAGCACGTCCGCGCGCGGATCAGAGAGGCATCAGTGGGGCTGCCGCCGCCGGCCGACTCGCTGCTGCCCGCGTTCCTCGCCGGCGACGAGCGCGGTGTGCCCGCCGAAGTCACCAAGGATTTCCGCACCGCCGGGCTGACGCACCTCGTCGTCGTGTCCGGCTCGCACCTAGCCCTGCTGGTCGGTGCCGCGCTGGCGGCCGGGCGCTTCGTCCGCGCCCCTGGGCTGGTCATCGCGCTGGTGGGGGCTGCCCTGATCGGAGCGGTCCTTCTGGTTGCGGGGCCGGGCCCCAGCATCCTGCGCGCCTCCGTCATGTCCGGCCTGGCGCTGCTCGCGTTCGCGCTCGGCCGGGGCCGCAGCGGCATCGCGGGACTGGCCTGCGCGGTCATCCTGCTGGTGTTCGCCGAGCCGGAGCTTGCCCGCGACTACGGGTTCGCGCTCTCGGTGCTGGCCAGCGGCGCGATCCTGCTCGCCGCTCCGGCCTGGTCGGACCGGCTGGCCGGGGTGCTGCCGCGGCTGGTGGCCGACACCGTGGCGGTGGCGGCGGTGACCCATGTGGTGTGCCTGCCCGTGCTGGTGCTGCTGCAGCCCGAGATCGGCTGGGTGCCGGTGGCCGCCAACGCCGCTGCGGCGCCGTTCGTACCGGTTGCGATGATCGGCGGGTTCGCCGCAGCGGTGCTGGCGCTGGTGTGGCCGGCGGCGGCCGCTGTTGCCGCCTGGCCGCCGGGGTTGGCGGTCTGGGCGATCGCCGGCATCGCATCGGTGGCGTCGTCGGTGCCGTTCGGGGCGATCCCGTGGCGCGGCGACGCGGTCGGCGCGGCTGTGCTGGCGGGGCTCATCGTGCTGTTCCTGGTGCTGCGGCGGAGCGGTCGCGCGGTCCTCGCGGCGCTGGCCGCCGCGGTGGCGGCCACGACGTGCGCCGTGCCGTCGTGGCCGCCGCGCGACTGGGCGGTCGCCATGTGCGACGTGGGCCAGGGCGACGCGTTCGCGCTGGCGACGGGGCCCGGGTCGGCGGTCCTCGTGGACACCGGCCGGGACCGGGAGCCCGTGGACCACTGCCTGGCGGGCCTCGGTGTCACCGCCATCCCGCTGCTGGTGCTCACACATGGCGACGCCGACCACGCGGGCGGAACCGAAGGGGTTCTCACCGGGCGGACCGCCGAGCGCGCCCTGGTTCCGGACGGGTTCGATGCCGCCGACGCCGAGCGGGCGCTCGACAGCGGCGGGACCGCCGTGCAGGCCACCGCGGCGGGCGACGTCTGGACCGCCGGCCCGTGGACCCTTCGGGTGCTGTGGCCGCGCCCGTCGCCGCAGGGTGCCACGCCGGAGGACGGCAACGACCGCAGCGTCGTCCTGCACGCCCAGTGGGATCCGGCCGACGGTGACCAAGAGCCCGTCACCGTGCTGCTGACCGGCGACGTCGAGGGGCCGGGCCAGCGCGCGCTGGCCGCCGAACCGCTCACCCGCGGTGTGGACGTCCTCAAAACGCCGCACCACGGCGCCGCCACCCAGGACCCGGCCTTTCTCACCGCCACACGCCCGCGCGCGGTCCTCACCTCGGTCGGAGCCGACAACACCTACGGCCACCCGGTCCCGGAAACGACCGAGGTGCTCGACAGCCTCACCCCGTCGCACTACCGGACCGACCTGCACGGCGACGTCGTGCTCCTCCCCTGCCCGGACGGCCCCTGCATCGCAGCATCCGGCCCGGGAGACCCCGAGCGCGCCGACCGCTAGCACCGCGGAGCCGGCGCAACCGCCCCCTGTCCCGCCTGATCAGCGTCCGATGCCGTCGAGTTCGGCCACATCGTCCGCCGAGAGGGAGAGCCTTGCGCCGGCGATGTTCTCGTGCAGGTGCGCGGACTTCGACGTTCCCGGGATGAGCAGGATGTTGGGGGAACGCTGCACCAGCCACGCCAGCGCCACGGACATAGGGCTGGCCTCCAAGCGCGCGGCAACAGCGGGCAGCGCCGCGGACTGCAACGGGCTGAACCCGCCGAGCGGGAAGAACGGCACGTAGGCGATGCTCTCCGCGGCGAGGCTGTCGATCAGCGCATCGTCAGAGCGGTGCGCAAGGTTGTACATGTTCTGCACGCACACGATCGGCGCCGCGCTTCGCGCCTCGGCGACCTGCTCTGCGGTGACGTTGCTGACTCCGAGGTGGCGGATCAGCCCTTCGCGCTGCAGTTCGGCGAGTGCTTCGAAGGGCTCCCCGATCGAGCCGGGCTGCGGGCCTCCGGCATCTCCCATACGCAGGTTCACCAGGTCGAGGGAGTCGGTGCCCAGGGTCGCGAGCGTCTGGTGCACTTGCGTGCGCACGTCCTCGGGCGTGCGCGCCACGGGCCAACCGCCCTGCGCGTCCCGTACCGCCCCCACCTTGGTGGCGATGAACAGCGACTCCGGATAGGGGGAGAGCGCCTCTCGGATCAGCTCGTTGGTCACCCGCGGCCCGTAGGCGATGCTGGTGTCGATGTGGTTGATCCCCGCGTCGACCGCCTCGCGCAGTACAGCGAGGGCTCCGTCGCGATCGGCCGGCTCGCCCAAGGCCCCGGGGCCGGCGAGCTGCATGGCGCCGTAGCCGAACCGCGCGACGGTCTGGTCTCCCAGGGTCCAGGTGCCGCCGGGCAGGGAGGCTGAAGGTGTGCTCATGGTGCCGCTTTCGTTGATGGTGCCGGTATTGCACGTCCGGACTGCGTGGACCAGTATTGGAGGGGAACTTCCCGTTGGGAAGTAGGCACTTTGGAGTGCGTAACTCTCCTGGAGCGGAAGACACGATCGATGACCACGGAGAAGGCAGCCGGCAGGGCGCGGGCCAAGGACGAGTACAACGCGTTCCTCGCGGCGTGCCCAAGCCGCCAGCTGCTCGACCGGATCTCTGACAAGTGGGTCGTCCTCGTTCTGTGCGCCCTGGGCGGCGACGCCTCACCCGACACCGGCGCGGCCGGGGAGCCGCGTGCGATGCGGTACTCCGAACTCGCCCGTGAGCTGTCCGGGGTCAGCCAGAAGATGCTGACCCAGACGCTCCGCTCGCTGGAGCGCGACGGCCTGCTCACCCGCACTGTGACCCCGACCGTCCCGGTCACCGTCTCCTATGAACTGACCGCCCTCGGGCTCTCCCTCCACCGCATGACCCGGGGGATCAGGTACTGGGCGCAGGACCACATGGACGAGGTGCTGTCCCACCGCGCTGCGCACGACGCGTCCGCCTGAGCCGCCGGAACCCGGGAACGCCGGATTCCAGGAACCCGGCTGGACCGCGGAGCGGGCCGACGCAGCCAAGCGCAGCACGCGGCGGGAGATGGCGGGCCCGGCCGAGGACTGAGCCGCGCGATCGGGACGGGTGCTGCGCGCCTCTCCCGGCCAGGTGCGGGGACGGCATGATCCGGTCGGCGGGGCGTGGCATGCTGCAGGTATGGCATCCACCCCTGTCGCGGCCGTGACCGTTGTCGTGGGCGACGAAGAGCTGCTCGTCGACCGCGCTGTGGCCGGGCTGGTCGCTGCGGTCCGCGCCGATGATCCCGAGGTGGACGTGCACGACCTCGTGCCGTCCCAGTTGAGCGCGGGGAAGCTGGCGGAGGTGGTGTCGCCGTCGCTGTTCGGCGAGCGGCGGGTGGTGGTGCTGCGCTCGTCGCAGGACCTGACGAAAGACATCGCCGGCGAGGTGACGGGCTATCTCACAGACCCGGCCGACGACGTCGCGATGGTCCTGGTGCACGCGGGCGGCGCGAAGGGCAAAGCACTGCTGGACGCGGCGAAGAAGGCGGGCGCGGAGCGGATCGACTGCGCGAAGCCGTCGAAGCCGGCCGAGCGGCTGCGGTTCGTGAAGGACGAGTTCACCCGCGGGAAGCGGCAGATCGCGCCGGACGCAGCGCAGGCGCTGCTGGACGCGGTCGGCACTGACCTGCGGGAGATCGCGGCGGCGTGCACGCAGCTGATGGCGGACGCCGAGGGCCGGATCGACGCCAACACCGTGGCCCGGTACCACTCGGGCAAGGCCGAGGCGTCGGGGTTCACCGTGGCGGACCGCGCGGTGGAGGGGCGGCTGCCGGAGGCGCTGGAGCAGCTGCGGTGGTCGCTTGCGGTGGGAACGGCGCCGGTGCTGATCAACAGCGCGCTGGCGGGCGCGGTGCGCGGTATCGCGGTGGCGGCGCAGCCGCCGCGCGGCGTCCCGGAGGCCGAGTTGGCGAAGCGGGCCAAGGTGCCGCCGTGGAAGCTGAAGACGCTGCGCCAGCAGGCCCGCGGCTGGACGCCGGCCGGAGTCGCCCGCGCCATGCGCACGGTCGCCGAAACCGACGCCCTCATCAAGGGCGCCGGCCGCGACCCGGCCTACGCCCTGGAACGCGCCGTCATCGACATCGCCACCCACCGCGCCGACCGGTCCTGACCCCGGGACGTCTCTGCGCGGTCAGGTGTCGCTGGTGCCGGCCGGTTCCGCTTCGCCGAGCATGGCGAGGGTCAGCACATCGCCGGAGATGCCCCAGCCGCCGTCGGCGACCTCTTCGACCAGAACCATGGCGGTGTTGCGGGCACGCTCACCGTAGATCTCGACGAACAGCTCGGTGGTGCGGGGGACGATCTCCGCCTTCTGCTTCGGGGTGAGGGTCTTCTCGGGGACCTTGAAGTTCGCGAACGGCATGTCTGGTTCTTCCTTCTCTCAGTGGGGCGGTGCGGGGAGCTGCCTGCGGTGGGCGGGAGGTCCGGTCCGATGCGGCGGAAGAAGACGGCGCGGAGACGCCTCCGCTCCGCCTCGGCTGGGGGATCTCTCCGGGGCGCAGAAGAGCGGCTGCTCCTTGGCGACCAGTAGAGCGATGGATCCGGCGGGCTCAGCCAGATCGGCGCCCGCTCGGAGAAGCGGCGCCAGGCGCTTGCCCCGCTCGCTTCTCAGGGGCGGTTGCCGGGGCAGCCGGCCGCGGCGGAGTACCGGGCCGAGGCAGCGGTCCCATCGGGGGACGTGGGGAGAGGCATAGCTGACTCCTGTTGGTGGATGAGACCGGGCCGCGGCCTTGCCGTCGCCCTGCGTCCTCCACGATGGGCCGGTCCCCCGCCCCTAGCCAGGGCTGCGTTTCCCCAGGGGACGGTGCCCCCTGGCTGCGCCGAAAGGGAGCCGCGCAGCGGGGGCGGAGCTGTCCGCCGTCTACTGCACCGAACTGGAACGCGGCAGCGCACAGCGCGGCGTGCAGGGTGACCGGCTCGATCCGCGCCTGGCCGACTTCAGCGGCGACGGCATGCTCACCGAGCACAACGAGTTCGAAGTCCCGCTGGGGCGGCGCGGCGCAGGGTGATCAGTTGCGGGCCGACTTGATGCTGGTGAGGAAGGCGGCCCACTCGGAGCTGGTGAAGGCGAGGTACCCAAGGTCGCGATGCCGAGTGTCGCGGACTGCCACACGCTCAGGACTGTAGCCCGCCTCCACGCAGTTGGCTTCAGCCTTGCTGTAGCTGGCCTTGCGCCAATGAGTGAACCTGCCTGTCATCGGAACTCTCCTTGCAGCGTCTCCAACAGACTCCGCGACTGATCGGGTGGGTGCGCGACAGCGCGCAGGTCCGCCATGAGCTGCGCGTGTTCATCGATTATGTCAGGCTTGATGATCACCCCGCCCGTTTCGCCAGACTCCCGATAGAGAACCAGCCCCACGTCAGGGAGCCGCAGGAGGCGAAAACTCCCATCCACCCCGGGAGCGTTCCATGTGGTGCGAGGGATGACGAGTACCTCAACACGAGGACGATGCGAAGCCTCGATCAGGCTTTTTAGCTGGTCACACATTATTTCAGGTGATCCCAGACGGCGTTGAAGGACGAGTTCGTCCAGTACCGCTATGAGTTGGGGCGGACCATCAGAGTCAAGGATCTCCTGCCGATTCATGCGCTCCTGAACTCTGGCCTCCACCTCGTCGTCAGTGATGAGCCGATTGACGGCTCGGATCATTGCAGACGCATAGGCCCTGGTCTGCAGAAGTCCAGTCACTACAAGCGACTGGTAGTCCATGATCTGCGACGAGCGCCGCTCCATCGCAGGAATCTCGCTGTAAAACTCAGGCGGCTGGTAGCCACCATAGAGGGCTCCCCAAAGATCACGGAGCCGCGATCCCGTCCCGAGCACGGCATCCATCTTTTGGACATGATGCAACTGGGCATCCATGAGTCCGTTTTGCACCTGACTGACTGCCGACTGGGACATGCCGACACGCAATCCCAGCGCAACCTGGGAAACCCCTGCGCTGCGGCGAAGCTTGTACAGCTCTCGACCGAAACGCTTGCGACGTTCACCGTCAGCGATCTCCATGACCCAAGAATATCAATGGATTATTAGCCAGTCATCGGATCTGATCAATCCCACCATGAATCAAGTCGATGAGTGGAGAGATAGCAGCAGGTGATGCCACTCTCGATTATGAGTAGAGGTCGACACTTCATCAGTTCAAGATTCGTGCCGACAAAAAGGGCCTCACTGGCGGTGCGCGCCAATGAGGCCGATCCCCGACCTGAAAAGGACTCAGGTGAGGACCATGCCGAAGACTACCCCTCCCCGGCCGCCCCGGATGCGGCCCTACGCGCGGGTGCACCTGCCCGGCACCCTGGACGCCGCCGCGCGGGCGCGCACCTGGGTGCGGCGCTGCGTGACCGCCTTCTCCGACGGCGACCCCCACCTCGCCGACACCGCCGAACTCGCCGTCTCCGAAGCCGTCACCAACGCCCTCACCCACACCCTCTCCGGCCGCAAGGGCGGCTCCGTCTCCCTGCTCTACATCCCCACCGCCCTGGGTGCCCGCATCGAGGTCCACGACTGCGGCAACCTCCGCGCGACCCACGTCCCCCACCTGCGCGCAGCCGACCCCGACGCCGAACACGGCCGCGGCCTCGGCATCATCGCCGCCGTCGCCCACGAATGGGGCCTGCTCGCCCGCCCCGACACCGGCGTCTGGTTCACCGTCACCCGCCAGTCCGGCTAGGGCGTGTGTGGTGGGTGGCGTTCGTCGCGAGCGGTGTCCTGGTGCACCCATCGCAAGGCCGACGAATGAGTCAGGGCGGGTTTTCCTCCTCGATTGAGGAGAACGCAGCGAGGGGCGTGCCAGGGCGACGCGCAGCAGGACAGGTGCCCACCACACACGCCCTACCCCACCGCCGGGCGGCGCCGGAAGCGCACCCCGCCCCGGGACACTGACACCGCCCCGCCCGGCCGCAGTTCCCCGCCCCCGGAACCCTCCCGGGGGCGGGCCGACCCGGTTCCGTTGGGCGCCGGTCAGCGTGCAGTGCGGACCGTTCACCGTCCCGGTCCCGCCTGTTCGGTCAGATCGACTCCCCAGGCTTCGCGCATGAAATCGCGACCGCTTTCGGTGACACTCAGCCCTCGCCCGGAGCGGTGCCGCACCACCCACCCGGCCTCCAGAAACCGCATGCCGACTGCCGCACCCAGGGCACCGGCCAGGTGCACCCGCCGTTCCGTCCAGTCCAAACACGCCCGGGTGGTGGCGCGGCGGGCCTGGACCGCGCCGTCGACATCCACGCCGGCCCCGCGCAGCCCGTCAGCGCCGGCGTCGGTAAGGGTCAGCGACTCCCGGTCGGCCAACCATCCCTGGCGGGTCCAGGCATCCGTCAACGCAATGCCGAGGCGCCCGGCAATGTGGTCGTAGCAAAGCCGTGCTCCGGCCAGGAACTGCATCTGGCGGCTTCGGCGGTATCCCGCGACGGGCGCCGCGTCGGCGAGGACACCGAGTGCTTCCAAAGCAGTGGCGACGTGCGGGCCGGCGATTGAGTAGTAACGGCATCGTCCGCGCGCCTCGCACGCCACCAGACCAGCATCGACGAGCACGGCTAAGTGCTCCGAGGCGGTCGAAGCGCCCACCCCGGCCGCTCGAGCCAGGTCACCTGCCGGCCGCCTGGTGCCGTCCATAAGCAGGTTCAGGAAGACCGATCGGGCAGGAGCGGCGAGTGCCTTGCCCACGCCCGTAAAGTCCCTGTCCCTGCTCACGGATACGACGATAGGTCCAGGACGCTTCGGCCGTCGCCGAACGGTCCTAGACCTACGGTTCGCTCATGAGTTCACACGACTACCAAACCCGGCTTCACTGGAACGGATCCACGGCCGGCGGTATCCGCGCCTACTCGCGCGACCACACCGCCGTCGCTCCCCCCATGACCGCACCGGTCAGCCTGAGCGCAGACCCGGCTTTCCGCGGCAGCCCCGACCGGCTCAATCCCGAACAGCTCGTGGTGATGGCCGCTTCGTCCTGCCAGATGCTGTCCTTCCTCGGAACCGCGGCCCGCGCCGGAGTCAACGTGCTCAGCTACGACGACGAGGCCACCAGCCGCCTCGACCTGAGCGCGCAGCCTGCCCGCCTGGCCACGATCCATCTCCACGTGACCGTGGAGGTTGCCGACGGGACCGGCGAGTCCACCGTGCGCGAACTAGCCGCGCAGGCGCACCGCAGTTGCTACGTCGCCAACAGCCTGGCCACCCCGGTCGAGGTCACCACCAGTGTGGTGACCTCGTGAGCGCCCGCCTGCAAGACCTGGAGGTCCACCTTCCGGACCGGCCCGGCGCACTGGCCGACCTCGGCCAAGCACTCGGCAATGCAGGGGTGAGCCTGGAAGGCGGTGGCGTATTCACTCACGACGGCCACGCCGTGGCGCACTACCTCGTCGATGACGGCACCGCCGCCCTGGCCGCTGTCACCGCCGCTGGGCTCGGCCGCGCCGTCATCCGCGACGTCGTCATGGCCCGCCTGGACCAGGAGACCCCCGGACAGCTCGGCGCGCTCACCCGCAGTCTCGGCGACGCCGGAGTCAACATCCTCGTGCAGTACAGCGACCACGCCGGCAACCTCATCCTGCTCGCGGCGGAGGAGCAAACCGCGGCATGCCGCGACATCGCCAAACGATGGCGACAGGGCTGACGGAGGGGGTAGGAGACGCGCCCTAACCTCCGCTCTCGGGGCCCGGGGTGAGCCCCCGCTGCGCACTTTTGTGTCATCATCTGTGCCATCCCCAGCAGCCGAGGACGCCGATGCCGTCGACCCTCGACCCTCCGCACGCGAATTCCCGATGGTGGGCGTCGCTCTCTGCGGACGAGCAAGAGGCGTGGATCAGCGGGCAGCCCGAACGGGTTGGCCGATCCCCCGGGCTGCCCGCCGCGGTGTGCGACCGCGCCAACCGGGATCTCCTCGCCCGCTCCGCCAACAGCGGGGATGCCGATGCCGAATGGCTCCTCGGCGTGCTCCGCAAGGCCGACGCCAACCCGGACACCCGGCTCCTGCTGCTGGAGTTCCACGAACCGACCGCACCGGGCCGGTCCGATGCGCGCGTCGCCCTCGCCGTTGGCGACCCGGACAAAACCGCCAACATCGCCGTGCACGTCCCGGGCACGTACAACTCGCTCAGGCGCCACGACTACATGGACTACGGAATCGACGGCATCCGGCGGCTGCGCCAACGGTCGGAAAGCCACACGGGCGAAGGGAGCGTCTCCGCCATCTACTGGCTCGGCTACGCAGCGCCCCAGCACCTGATCCCCCACGCCTTCGCCGAGCGGCGGGCCGCCGAAGGCGCGCCCGACCTCACCGCCTTCCTGCGCGGACTGCGCGACGCGCGGCCCCGAGCGGAACGCCCACGCATCACCGCCATCGGCCACAGCTACGGCACGGTCGTGATCGGGCACGCGGCAGCGAGCGGCCCGCGCTTCCCCGCCGATGCGGTCCTCTTCACCGGGAGCCCGGGCGTCGGCCGGGGGATCACCCACGTGAGCCAGCTGCACCTTGACTCCAGGAGCGTCTTCGCCGCGGCCTCGGGCATGGACATCGTCACCTACGCCCCGAGCGGACTCCACAGCGCGGACCCGTCCGGTGAGCACTTCGAAGCGGTCCGAATCGACGCCGGACACGGCGGACACGCCAGCTACGCCGATCCCGACGGAGTCACGTCCAAGGCCGCGGCCTATATCGTGTGCGGCTTGACCGACCGCGTCGCCCCGCACGGTGCACGCACGGCGCACAGGAACCTGAACGCACGGCCGCTGAGAGACGCCCGCGGGAAGGCGGACCGTGAGTCCTCCCCGCCAGCGCGGCAGGCGCGCTCCACCGGGAGGAAGCGACGACGGGGACACTGAGCCAGGACGCCCGCCCGCGGCCGTTGCCGCACGACCCAGAGGACCAGGATGCGCACGTCGACCAAGGCCGCCGCCGCCCGGGAGGCGGTCACGCGCGGGGAGCAGGCAGCCGCGGCGCTCTCCCCGCCGCCCGCACTGGTCATCGCAGACACGGCAGCCGCCCACCCTCGCTCGGCGCCGAAGGCGGCACCGTTCACCGCCTCCGCCTCGTTCCGCGGTGCCGTCAGCGACACCGCAGCGGCCCTGCAGCTGCTGCACGGCGCCTGGACGTCCCGAGGCTTCCGCAGTGTGTTGCAGCCCGGCCGCACGGGAGAGGTCGAGGCCCGCGATGCCGACGGGTTCACCTACACCGCCACCGTCACCGCCGATGAGAGCGGCATCGCCCTCTGGGTGGAGAGCCCGATGTTCCTCGACGCAGAACCGGACTCCGTGTTCCCGCCCATCCGGCCGACCTGAAGCCGTGCCCGTGCGACCGGCCGCCGGCGTCTGGTTCACCGTCACCCGCCAGCCCGACCAACCCACCGCCGGGCGACGCCGGAAGCACACCCCGCCCCGGGACACCGACACCGCCCCGCCCGGCCCTTCCATCCCCGCCCCCGGAATCAGAGAGATGGTCGTGCACGAGGAGTGCCTGCAGCACAGCATCGGAGCCCCGGGGGGGCGCTGCTCGTCGAGCCTGACCCGCCTAGCAGGGGTTTCTTTATGCGCTAGCAGGATCGGTACTTCGCCGCTCAGCCGCGACCTGCACCGCAAGAGGTTGGGGACGGCCCACGGGGGAACGCTCGCCAATCGGATGCTTGCCGAAAAGACCCAGGTTGAGAGGGTGAAAGTGGAGCAGGAGACAACGGGGCCGAGGCGCACCGAAGCCGCATCACAGAAGCGAACCGCGCGTATGCGGCAATGGTTCCGTCGGGCAGCGGGCTCCGACGGACATGAGCGCCATACGCTCCTGCTCATCGGAAAGAGCGGCTTGGCGGCCACCATCGCGTGGTCGATCGCGTACTACCTGATGAATGCGACGTCTCCAGCGTTCGCCCCCTTCACCGCAGTGCTGATGATGCAGGTCACCGTCTACCAGTCGGTGGCCCAGTCCTTGCGTTATGTCGCGGCCGTGAGCGCCGGCGTCGCAGTGCAAGGGGTCCTCGGATTCATCGCTGGACCCGACCTCATCACGTTCGCCCTGGTCGCCTTGGTCGCCCTGATCATCGGCCGGTGGCCGGCGCTGGGCTCGCAGGGTTCCCAGGTCGTCACCGCCGCATTCTTCGCCTTCTCGCTCTACGTTGCGTCGACGAGCATGGTCGACAGGTTCACCCAGCTCGGCCAGATCATCCTTCTGGTGCTCATCGGGTGCGCAGTCGGGACCCTCGTCAACCTCCTGGTCTTCCCACCAATGCGGTACCGGAGCGCCGAGCACGGGGTCCGGACTCTGGCGCATTCGCTGTGCGACCTGCTGGGCGACATGTATCCGGCGCTCCATGAGGCCGACCTCGACAGCGAGCGGACGGAACACTGGCGCAGCCGTGCCACCCGGATGGAATCGGCCGTCACTCAGGCCCGCAGCGCTATGCGCACCGCCGAAGAAAGTGTCTACTACAACCCACGCCGCCTCTTCCGACGCAACCGCAGCGGTCCGGGATTCTCCGGCTATGGCGCCCTGATCGATGCCCTTGAGCGCGCCTGGTACCAGGTGGCATCGGCGACCCGCAGCTTCGACACCTGGAATGAAGACAACCCGAGCACTCGGCGCCGCGATTTCCTTCACCAGTACGGAGACTTCCTCGCCTCCCTCGGAGAGATCACCCGGCTCCTCAGCGAGATCGATGAGAACCGGCTCGAGAAGCAGGCCAAGGATCTCTGCTCGGCGGCCGAGACGGCCAAGAGCGCGCACCAAGACCTTTGCGCGCACGCGGAGGAGAACTCGCTCCCGCTGGCCGACCACTCGCGTCCGTACGGCATCCTCATGGCGGAGGCGAACCGCCTGATGGACGACTTCCAGTACACCTGCGACGTCCTGCAGCAGGGCGTGAACGACGACGCGGCGAGACGGCGCAGCGGTTCGGCTTCTTAGCGTTTCCGGCCCACAGGGCCCGTCTCACCGTTGGGTGGGCCTCCTCCACCGATGCCCCCGCGCCTGGCGCCTGCCGCTCACCGGTTTCCCTCGTCCTCCCGGGCCGGGCACGCGCTGAAGCGGGCTGCTCATCGCGCGCTTTTCAGAGGAAACGGCGGATGGGACGCACAGCGGCCTCCCCCAGACGCTGCGACAGGGGCCTGCGCTTCCACTGCCCGGGGGTGATGAGGTTGCCGCCCCGCCAGTCCTCGGTGTAGTGCTCGTCCAGTGTCGCGGTGAGCTCCTCGTCCACGACGGCGAGCATGACCTCTTCGTCGTGTTCGAGCGAGCGGCGGTTGAAGTTGGTGGAACCGACCAGGGAGACGATGCCGTCGAGGGTCAAGACCTTTGCGTGCAGCATCGTCGGCTGATACTCGGCGATCCTGACCCCGGCGTCCAGGAGCACTTCGTAGGAGCGGCGGCCGCCCAACTGCGAGACGCGCTTGTCCGTGTGCGGGCCGGGGATCAGGATCTCGATCGTGACGCCCCGTCGGGCCGCGTCGCACATCAGCTGGACGAAGAAGTCGTCCGGGGTGAAGTAGGCGGTCGACACGCGCACCCGCTCCTGAGCCGACTCGAGGAGTACGCGCAGCAGGGTCTGCATGTCCTGCCAGCCGAAGCTGGCCGAACCGCGGACGACCTGGACCAGGGACCGTCCCGTCCTGCCCTGTTCGATGAACCGGTCGTTGTCGTCGAAGAGTTCCTTGTGGCACTCCGACCAGTTCTGTGCGAACGCGGCCGTGATGCCGTCGACCGCGGGCCCCTGGATCTGGATGTGGGTGTCGCGCCATTCACCCGGGTGGCGCGCGTCACCGCACCATTCCTCGGCGATGCCCACCCCTCCCGTGAAGGCGGTGCGCTCGTCGATCACGAGCGCCTTGCGGTGGCACCGGTGGTTCTGCTTGAGGGGGGAGACCCACATCGGCTTGCGGAACCACACCACGTGCACGCCCGCCGAGTGCATCGCGTCAAGGAGGTCCTGCTCGATCGAACTGCTACCGAACCCGTCGAGCAGCAGCCGCACGCGTACGCCCGTCCGGGCGCGTTCGGCCAGCGCGGTCGCAAACTCGCGGGCGATTTCGCCGCGCCAATAGATGAACGTCATCATGTCGATGGTGTGCTCGGCAGCTCGGATCGCTTCGAGCATCGCGGGGAAGATCTCATCGCCGTTGCGCAGCACTCGCAGCTCGTTGCCTTCCGTGGCGGCGATGCCGAGCAGCCGCTCCAGGCGCCTTCGTATCTGCTGCTTGCGCTCACCGACCTCCGCCTGCACAGGGCCCGAGCTGTCATCGGGGGGATTTGGGGGCTGGTCTACAACACTCATGCGTGGACCATACGGTCTTAAAAGACTTATCGAGATAAAGCATCATCACAGGGCAGGTGTGACCCCTGGATCCACATCGAAGACGGCCGGTGCTCGGGACCTGCCACTCCGGCGCAGCCCCGCCCGGCAGCCGATGCGCCTGCGCGGCAAAAGGCTGGGCCAGGAGAACCGGCGTCTGCGCGCACAGGTCGCGGAACCGGATAAGCAACCCGTGTTCCTGACCGTCCCGCCGCCCCTGGGACCGTTGGCACACGATCGGCCAGCCACCGGCCGACGCCGTCCGCGGCCGCAACCGCGCGGCCGGGTGCGCTTGGAACGAGGCCGCGCACGCTCTGTCCGGAGCCCCGCAGCGCGCCGCCGAACCGCCGGGCGGGCGAAGAGCGAGCGGTTCGGCGCCGCCGCGTCTATGGTGGAGACGCTCCTCCCGCATGGAATTCGGCACAAAGCAGACAGAAAGTGGATCGCCGTCGGCAAGCGACGTCATCGCAGCCGGGCGGATCCCTTCGTCCACAGCCGTGCGCACGGAGGTGTACACGCACTGTGCCGATGAACTATTTTTTGACGACGATCGGTGCGCGCGCCCGACACCCCCTGCCGCGGCGCCCCCGACCGACCAGCCGAGAACGAGGTCGCTTATGCACGCCCGGCATGCAGCCCCGCCCCCCGCCGCTCGCGCCGTGCGCTGAGCCCGGCCGGGGAACGCGATGACCGTTCGACTGCTCACCAACATCGGCCGCCTGTGGACCGGGTCCGACCTCATCGGCAACGCCGCCATGCTGCTCAACGGCGACCGCGTTGCCTGGGCCGGCCCGGCCGTGGAGCTGCCGCAGAGCCTGCCCGGCGTCCTTGACGACATCGTCGACGTCGACGAAGTGGAGAACCTCGGCGGCGGCCTGGTCACCCCTGGCCTGATCGACGCGCACACCCACCCGGTCTACGCGGGCAACCGCTACGCCGAGGTCGCCATGCGCGCCGGCGGCGCCACCAAGGCCGAGATCAGCAGCGCGGGCGGCGGCGTCGGCTCCACCGTCACCGTCACCCGCGGAACGGACCCGTGGACGCTCTGCAACGCGGTCCGCGAGCGCCTGCGCCACTGGATGCTGTCCGGCTGCACCACGGTCGAGGCCAAGACCGGCTACCACCTGACGCGCGACGGCGAGCTGGCCGACGTGCGCCTCCTCCGCCAGCTGGAGGAGGAGCCGGGCATGCCGCGGCTGCACGTCACCTTCTTCGCCGCGCACGCCGTGCCGCCGGAGTACTTCGCCCGCCCGCAGGACTACGTCGAGGCCGTCGCCAGCTGGCTGTCCGACGCCGCGCAGGCCGGCGCCGAAGCGGTCGACGTCTACTGCGACAACCACCAGTTCACCCCGGAAGACGCCTACCGCCTGCTGGCGGCCGGCCGCTCCAGCGGCCTGCGCACCCACCTGCACGCGTGCGCGCGGCCCCGGCACGGCGCCGTGCGCATGGCCGCCGACCTGCACTGCGACTCGGTGGACCTGCTGCACGACACCGACGAGGACGACGTGCTGGCCCTCGCCAAGAGCGCCACTCCGGTCGTCGTCTGCCCCACGACTTCGCTGCTGGAGCAGCGCCGGCCGCCGATCCGCGCCCTGCTCGACCACGGCGTTCCGGTGGCGCTGGGCACCGACCACAACCCCGGACAGTCCGGCACCACGTCGCTGCCGCTCGCCATCTCGATGGCCGTGTCCATGTTCGGCCTCAGCGTCCTGGAGGCCCTGCGCGCCGCCACCGTCGGCGGCGCCCTCGCCCTCGGCACCGCCGACCGCGGAGTGCTCGCGCCAGGCCGCTACGCCGACATCGTCCAGTGGGACGCCGACCACGAAGGCGCCTTCGCCTGGTCCTACGGCCTCCGCCCCCTCCGTATCTGGCGCGGCGGCGAAACCGTCCTCTAGCCCCAGCCCATCCCGGCAGGCCGAACGGGCGCAGGCAGGGCGGCTCCACCGGCGGGTCTCCGCCATGCCCCATCTCCATAACCGGTGCGCGCGACCGGAGTCTCTGCTGTTCGCGAGGCTGGGACGGGCGAGAGGGGAGCGGCAGAGACCGCAGGCTCCCACTCCTCGGTAGCCGACTTTCCGGCGTTCAGTGCGTCGGACAAGCGGAAAAGCGGCGGCAACGGCGAGGCTGGAAGGGCCTTGGCTGGCCGACCGACGGGCTAGTCGCGCGGCGGGGGCGGGGGACAAATGCCAGGAAAACGGACGCCGCAACGGGGGCCCTGCACACCCCGCCCAAGCAAGTACGGTTCTCCCCCTACGGACCCTGCACGGCGAGCCCGATTCCGCGCCCTGCGGACCTGCGCAGAACGCGTGGTCACGCAGCGTGGCGGTGGCCGATTCCCGCGCACCCACCTTTTCCGCGGCCTGGTCGGCGAAAAGGCGCGAGTCGCGGCATCGGATTGACCGCTTTGGGCGGTTTGAGACGGGAGGGGTTTCATTGCCCCGCAAAATGGAACGCGCCGCGCTCCTGCGCGCGGGCCCCCAAACCGGACACCCGGACCCCAGTCGTGATCGACGCCCGGTTTCGCACTATATGTCGCCACACAGAGTGAAGATTCCGCGGGAGATGGGCCGCGGGACGGTCACGCCTCCCGGGTTTTCCGCGCATCCGCCCTCGACAAGGTGGGAGTCGTGGCGCCAATGGGGTGTTACCAAGGGTTCGCGAACCACCCGTGCTGACCCGGCCCGCCAGCCGCCGACCCTGCAACCCCTACAGCCCCACTACTCACACCAGTCACACCCGCACCGCGCGCCCTCCGCGACCAGCCCGCGCCCGGCCGCCCCCGCGCGGGAGCCAGACAACCTCCCCCGCCGCTCCTGCCACACCCGCCCCGCGACCAGACGCCACCGGGCCACCCACCCGAGGCCCGGCCAGCCTCGTCGTCGCTGCCGTCTTTGGCTTGTCAGACGCGCTGAACACCGGCTGGCCGGCCGCCAAGAAGCGGGAGCCTTCAGCCCGAGCCGACCAGAACCGCGACCACCAGCACCACTGGCCGCACACCGACCCAGCAGCGGTGGAACAGAGCGGAAACACTGCCGGCGAAGCCGCCCTCGTCTGTATGTCGCGAGCCCTACCCGCGCGACCAGCATCAACCCCTGGCCCCACGGCACCCCCGAAGCGACCGGCCAGAGCGGCAAGACATCCGGCGAGGCCGCCCTCACCTTCATGCCTTCCAAGCCCGCCCCCGAGGCACCGGCCGGTACCGAGCAGAAAGCACCACCGGCAAGCCCCCTCGTCGCGCGGCCTTCATCACAACCCGGCTCCGCGACAAAAGAAGGGCCGACCGCGCCTTCTCGGCGCGGACGGCCCTCGGGGGCTGCGGGGCTATGGCGCCGGCCGCCTAGGCGGCATAGGCGTAGGCCCGAAGCTTGCCGGCGAGCTGCTCCGGCACCCAGGCGTGCAGGTCGGTACCGTCGGCGGTGTGCTCCTGGGCGAGGATGCGGCCCTCTTCGTGCACGCGCGAGACCAGGTCGCCGCGGTCGTAGGGGACCACGGCGCGGACCTCGTGGTGCAGCTCCGGCAGCGCCCCGGCGAGTGCCGCGACGAGGTCGCCGATGCCCTCCCCGGTCAGCGCGGACACCTCGACGGCGTTCGGCTCGCGGGTGCGCAGCTGCTTCAGCGTGACGTCCTCGGCCGTGTCGGTCTTGTTCAGCACGACCAGTTCCGGCACGTCCTGGGCGCCGATGTCGGCGAACACCTCGCGCACCGCAGTCAGCTGGCGGTCCGGGTCGGCGTCGGAGGCATCCACGACGTGCACGATGAGGTCGGCGTCGGCCACCTCCTCCAGCGTGGAGCGGAACGCCTCGACCAGCTGGTGCGGCAGGTGCCGCACGAACCCGACCGTGTCGCCCAGCGTGAACGCGCGGCCGTCGGGTGTGCGCGCCTGGCGGACCGTGGGGTCCAGGGTGGCGAACAGGGCGTCCTCCACCAGCACGCCGGCGCCGGTCAGCCGGTTGAGCAGGCTGGACTTGCCGGCGTTGGTGTAGCCGGCGATGGCGACGGCGGGCACCTCGCGGGCACGGCGCCGGTCGCGCTGGACTCCGCGCACGGTCGACAAGCGGCCGAGCTGGCGGCGCAGCTTCGCGATACGCGTGTTGATCCGCCGCCGGTCGGTCTCGATCTTGGTCTCACCGGGCCCGCGCAGGCCCACGCCGCCGTTGCCGCCGGCGCGGCCGCCGGCCTGCCGGGACAGCGAGTCGCCCCAGCCGCGCAGCCGCGGCTTCAGGTAGCTGAGCTGGGCGAGCTCCACCTGCGCCTTGCCCTCGCGCGAGCGCGCGTGCTGGGCGAAGATGTCCAGGATCAGCGCGGTCCGGTCGATCACCTTGACCCGGACGGTGTCCTCCAGCTGGCGCAGCTGGCCGGGGGCGAGCTCGCCGTCGGCGATGACGGTGTCCGCGCCCGACGCCGCGACGATCCCGGCCAGCTGCTCGGCCTTGCCGCGGCCGATGTAGGTGGCGGGGTCGGGCTTGGCGCGGCGCTGAGTGAGCCCTTCGAGGACCGCGGCGCCCGCGGTCTCGGCGAGGTGGGCGAGCTCGGTGAGCGAAGTGTCGGCGTCGGCCTGCGTCCCGGTGGTCCACACGCCGATGAGCACCACCCGCTCCAGGCGCAGTGCCCGGTACTCCACCTCGGTGACGTCGTCGAGCTCGGTCGAGAGCCCGGCGACGCGGCGGAGCGCATTGCGCTCTTCGAGTTCGAGTTCACCCTGGTCAAGATCGTGCATGCGGTCGTACGTCGTAGTCATAGCCCTCCAGCCGGAGCAACGCCCCGCGGCGAGGCGTTGTTCCCAGGGATGGTCGCACGAGCAGGCCGGCACGTCACCGGCATTACGGCGCGGCGCCGCCGCCGGTCTCGCCGCAGCGCTGCACCCCCGCTCCGCCCACTGGGCATGAGCTGGACGGACGCACGCCCCCTCCATCCCGCTGTCCGCATGCGGCGCTCTTCCCCCGGTTGCGCCGTGCGCCGCCGCGCCGCTCGGCGAACCGCTATCAAATCGGCGCAACCGCCGAACGCGCAGAGACGGACGCACGTCAGGGAGGCGTCGACCACGGTCGGACCAGCACAACGTGCCTATGACCGAACACTCCGGCACGTTTCACCAAGAAGAAGAGTGATCTTTTCCATGTTCAGAATGTTTCCCAGCTCACGCGCCGTGCACATCATTGACCACGATAGGACGTCAGAGTAACGTCTTTTTCCACATCCCAGAACAGATTTTCGCTTTGTGGAAGGTTTCAGACATGGGCGCCACCACCGGGGTCGAAATCACCGGCCCCCTCCTCGACCGGTTCGACCAGATCCTGACCGATGACGCGCTCGCGCTCGTCGCCGACCTCCACCGCCGCTACGAGCCGCGCCGCCAGGAGCTGCTCGCCGCCCGCGCCGAACGGCAGCAGCGCATCAACGGCGGGGCCAACCTGGACTTCCTGCCCGAGACGCGGAACATCCGCGAGGACACCAGCTGGACGGTCTCCCCGCCCGCGCCCGGCCTCGCCGACCGCCGCGTCGAGATCACCGGCCCGACCGACCGGAAGATGACCATCAACGCGCTCAACTCCGGCGCGAAGGTCTGGCTGGCCGACTTCGAGGACGCCAACACCCCGCTGTGGGAGAACATGATCGGGGGCCAGCTCAACCTGCGCGACGCCCTCGACCGCACCATCGACTTCAGCACCCCCGAGGGCAAGTCCTACGCGCTCGGTGCCGAAGAGGACCTCGCCACGATCGTCGCCCGCCCCCGCGGCTGGCACCTGGACGAGAAGCACATCCTGGTCGACGGCGAGCGCGTGGCCGGCGGCATCGTCGACTTCGCCCTCTACTTCTTCCACTGCGCCCAGCGCCAGATCGACAAGGGCAAGGGCCCCTACTTCTACCTGCCGAAGATGGAGAGCCACCTCGAAGCGCGGCTCTGGAACGACATCTTCACCACCTCCCAGCAGTCCCTCGGCATCCCGCACGGCACCATCCGCGCCACGGTCCTCATCGAGACGATCCCGGCCGCGTTCGAGATGGAGGAGATCCTCTACGAGCTGCGCGACCACTCCGCCGGGCTCAACGCCGGCCGCTGGGACTACCTGTTCAGCATCATCAAGGTGCACCGCACCCGGGGCAGCGAATTCGTGCTTCCGGAGCGCAACGCCGTCACCATGACCGCGCCGTTCATGCGCGCCTACACCGAGCTGCTCGTCTCCACCTGCCACCGGCGCGGCGCGTTCGCCATCGGCGGCATGGCGGCGTTCATCCCGAGCCGCCGCGACGCCGAGGTCAACAAGACGGCGCTGGCCAAGGTCCGGGACGACAAGTCGCGCGAGTCCGGCGACGGCTTCGACGGCTCCTGGGTCGCCCACCCCGACCTGGTCCCGGTCGCCCGCGAGGTGTTCGACGGCGTCCTGGGCGAGCGCCCCAACCAGATCGAGCGGCAGCGCGACGACGTGTCCGTTGCATCCCGCGACCTGCTCGACGTCGCCTCGGCCGAGGGCGGCGTCACCGAGGCCGGGCTGCGCGGCAACATCAACGTCGCCCTGCAGTACCTGGCCGCCTGGATGGGCGGCAACGGCGCGGTGGCCATCCACAACCTCATGGAGGACGCCGCCACCGCGGAGATCTCGCGCTCGCAGATCTGGCAGTGGCTGCACAACGGCGTGGTCCTCGACGACGGCCCGAAGGTCACCGGCGAGCTGGTGGAGCGGCTCATCGCCGAGGAGCTGAAGACGATCCGGGCCTCCTTCGGCGACGCCTTCGACGAGGACCTCTTCACCCAGGCCGAGGAGCTGTTCAAGGAGGTCGCGCTGGCCGACGAGTACGTCGACTTCCTTACCCTTCCGGCCTACGAGCGGATGCCGTAGCGTCAGGGCCAACCGCCGGGCCGTGGGATGCGTCACGCATCCCGCGGCCCGGCCCCGCCCGCGGCCGGCAGGCGGCACCGGCCCGACCGGGGACGCTGCACCGGCCGCGGGTCCGCGACGGAACCGACCGACGGAAGGGCGACCCCCGTGCCCAGCTCCACGTCCGACCGCACGGCAGGCAGCAGCACCAGCACCTCCCCGGGCAGCTCCGTGCTCGACGCGGACCGCCCGGGCGTCCGCGACCTGGCGCCCCTGGTTCCCCGGCTGACCGCGATCTGCGGCACCGACGGCGTCCTCACCGACGCCTCGCGCCGCCGCACCTACGCTTCCGACGGCCTCACCTACCACGCCGAGGTGCCGGGCGTCGTGGTCCTTCCCACCACCACCGAGCAGGTGGCGGCGGTCGTGCGGCTGTGCGCCGCCGAAGGGGTGCCGTTCGTGCCGCGCGGCGCCGGCACCGGGCTCTCGGCCGGCGCGCTGCCGCGGGCCGACGGGGTGCTCATCGTGACGTCGCGGATGCGCCGCATCGTCGAGGTGGACATCGACAACGAGTGCGCGGTCGTCGAGCCGGGCGTCGCCAACCTCGACGTCACCCGCGCCGCCGCCCCGCACGGCTACTACTACGCGCCCGACCCGTCCAGCCAGCAGGTGTGCTCGGTCGGCGGCAACATCGCGGAGAACTCCGGCGGCGCGCACTGCCTCAAGTACGGGTTCACCGTGAACCACGTGCTCGGGCTGGAGCTGGTGACGCCGCGCGGCGAAGTGGTGCGGCTCGGCGGCAAGGCCCCCGAGGCACCGGGCTATGACCTGATCGGCGCCGTCATCGGCTCCGAGGGCACGCTCGGCATCGCCACCGAGATCACCGTGCGGCTGCTGCGCACCCCGGAGAAGGTGACGACGCTGCTCGCCGCATTCGCAACGATGGACGCCGGCGGCGAGGCCGTGTCGGCGATCATCGGCGCGGGCGTGCTGCCGTCGGCCATCGAGATGATGGACGCGCTGTCGATCGAGGCCGCCGAAGCCGCGGTGGCCTGCGGCTACCCCGACGGGGCGGGCGCGGTGCTCGTGGTGGAGCTGGACGGGCCCGCCGCCGACGTCGACGCCGACACCGAGGAGGTCCGGCGGCTCTGCACCGCCGCCGGCGCGTTCGAGATCCGCGCCGCCAGCGACGCCGCCGAGCGTGGGCGCATCTGGAAGGGGCGCAAGTCGGCGTTCGCCGCCGTCGGGCGGATCAGCCCCGCCTACATCGTGCAGGACGGCGTGGTGCCGCGCACCGCGCTCGGCGAGGTGCTGGGCGACATCGCGCGGCTGTCCGCGGAGTCCGGAATCCGGGTGGCCAACGTCTTCCACGCCGGCGACGGCAACCTGCACCCGCTGGTGCTGTTCGACGACCGCGAGCCGGGCGCCGGCGAGCGGGCGGCGGAAGTCTCCGGCGCCATCCTGGACCTGTGTATCCGGCACGGCGGGTCGATCACCGGCGAGCACGGCGTGGGCGTAGACAAGGCGTGCTCGATGCCGCGCATGTTCGCCCCGGCCGACCTGGAGACCATGGACCTGTTCCGCGGCGCGATCGACCCCGGCGGCATCGCCAACCCGGAGAAGCTCCTGCCGACGCCGCGGCTGTGCGGCGAGCGGCCGGGGGTGGTCCGCGGGGCCGAACCGCACCCCCTGGTCGCCGAGGGGCGCGCCGAGCTCTTCTGACGCCTGCCGCCGCGCTGGCGCACCCCCTTCAACACCCGCCGCGGTACTGAGCCGGGCTCCGCAGCCGGGTCAGGCGCCGTGACCAGCCGCAGCCGACAACAGCCCCCTCCCGCCGCACCAGGAAGGTCCACCCATGGCACACCGCGGAGAAGCCGACGGCGCAGACGGCTCCGCCTCCGGCGGCCGCGCGCCCGATGCCGACGCCGCCGCGGGCTCCGGCATGGCCGCTCCGACCGCCGATACCGCGGCGTTCGAGGCAGCCGCGGGGAAGGCATCCGTCGCACTCCGGCCGGGCACCGCAGAGGACGCAGTGGGCGGCACCGTTCCGCGGACCGTGGCAGCGCCAGCCGACGCCGAGCAGGTCGCGGACACCGTGGTTGCGGCTGCGGGCGCCGGATGCGCACTGGCCGTGCGCGGCGCGGGCACCAAGCTCGACTGGGGTGCGCCCCCGGAGCGCTGCGACGTCCTCGTCGACACGTCGGCGCTGGACGCGATCGACCACGCCGCCGGCGACCTGATCGCCACCGCCGGTGCCGGCACTCCGCTGGCCCGGCTGCAGGAGGTGCTGTCCGCGGCGGGGCAGCGGCTGCCGCTGGACGAAGTCGTGCCCGGCACCACGGTGGGCGGCGCCGTCGCCACCGCGCTGGCCGGTCCGGGGCGGGTGCTGCACGGGCGCATCCGCGACCTGATCATCGGCATGGAGGTGGTGCGCGCCGACGGCGTCCGCACGTCCTCCGGCGGTCGGGTGGTGAAGAACGTCGCAGGCTACGATCTCGCCAAGCTGCATACCGGTGCACTCGGCACGCTCGGCGTCACCACGTCGGTGACGTTCCGGCTGCGCCCGCTTCCGGGCGCGGTCCGGGTGGTCGAGGCGGCCGCGGCCGACCCCGCCGAGGCGCGCGACAAGGCGGCCGCGGTGCTCCGCTCGACCGCGGTGCCCGCCGGCGTGGAGGTGGACGCCGAGCCGGGCGGCCCGCTCCGCGTCCGGGTGCTCCTCGAAGGCTCCGCCGCGGGCATCGGCGCCCGCACCGCGGCGGTGGAAAAGCTCATCGGCGCTGCACAGACGCTCGACGCCCTGCCCGGCGGCTGGGGCCGGCTACCCGGCGCCGCCCAGGACACGCTGCTCAAGGCCGCGTTTCCGCCGGCGGCGCTGCCCGCCGTCCTGGCGCTGCTGCGCGAGGGCACGGGGGCGGAGGAGGGCGCCGCCGCAGTGTCCGGTTCGGCCGGCTCGGGGGTGCTGTGGTCGGTGATTCCCGCCGGTACCGATCCGGGCGAGGCGGTCACCCGCGTCGCGCGGCTCCGCGCCGCCCTGGCCGGGCATGCCGCGTCGCTCACCGTGCCGCGCGCTGCCCCGGACGTGCACGCTGCCGGCCTCGATCCCTGGGGCGAGGTCCCGGGCCTGCCGCTCATGGAGTCGGTCAAGGACGCTTTCGACCCGCACCGCCGCCTGGCGCCCGGCCGCTACGCCGGCGGGATCTGACCACCGCACCGGCCCGCCCGGTCCCCTGCTCTGCCCAGCCCGCCCAGCCAACACCGACGTGCCCGGACCCGCGCCGCCGCGGGCGCACCACGAGGAGGACGCGATGACCGAGAGCGTGCACGAGGAGCGGGGATTCTCCGAGCTCCTCGGGGACTGCGTGCACTGCGGGTTCTGCCTGCCGACCTGCCCCACCTACGTGCTGTGGGGCGAGGAGATGGACTCGCCGCGCGGCCGGATCGACCTGATGGCGCAGACGGTGCACGACGACGTGCTCACCGAGGCGGCCGTCGGCCACTTCGACAACTGCCTGGGCTGCCTGGCCTGCGTCAGCGCATGCCCGTCCGGGGTGGCCTACGACGCCCTGATCGAGTCGACCCGCGTCCGGGTGGAGGAGGAGCACGAGCGTCCGCGCTCGGATAAGCTGCTGCGCTCGGCGATCTTCTCGCTGTTCCCCTACAAGCGGCGGCTGTCGCTGCTGCGCGGCCCGCTCCGCGCCTATCAGGCGTCCGGTCTGCCGCGCTGGATCCGCAAGTCGGGGCTGCTGGAGCGCGTCGCGCCGTCGCTGGCGACGATGGAGCGGATGGCGCCGCCGATCCGGTCGAAGGTGCCGGAGCTGCCCGAGCAGGTCGACGCCCGCGGGCCGCGACGGGCCCGGGTCGGCATGCTGACCGGCTGCGTGCAGGGCGCGTTCTTCCCGCAGGTGAACACGGCCACGGCGCGGGTGCTGGCCAGTGAGGGCTGCGACGTGGTGATCCCGAAGCAGCAGGGCTGCTGCGGCGCGCTGTCGTCGCATGCCGGACGTGCCGGGGAGGCAGCGGCGTTCGCCGAGGCGACGGTGCGCACGTTCGAGCGGGCCGGGGTCGACGCCATCGTGGTGAACTCGGCGGGCTGCGGCGGAACGATGAAGCACTACGGGCGGGTGCTGCGGGAGGCCGGCGCCGCAGCGACACTGGTGCAGCGGGCCGACGCGCTGGCCGAGAAGGTCGTCGACCTGTCGGAGTTCCTCGCCGACCTGGGCCCGCAGGCCGTGCGCCACCCGCTGCCGGTCAGGGCCGCCTACCACGACGCCTGCCACCTCTCGCACGGCCAGGGCATCACCGCCCAGCCGCGCGACCTGCTCCGCGCCATCCCCGAGCTCGACGTCGCCGACCTGCCCAACCCCGACATCTGCTGCGGCTCGGCCGGCGTCTACAACCTCCTCAACCCCGAACCCGCCGCCGAACTGGGCGACCGCAAGGCCGAGGACGTCACCACCACCGGCGCCGACCTCCTGATCGCCGGCAACCCCGGCTGCTCCCTCCAGATCGCCCAGTCCCTGGAGCGCTCCGGCCGCCCCATCGCCGTCGCCCACACCGCCCAGGTCCTCGACGCGTCACTGCGCGGGCTGCCGGGAGACGCTCTATTGGTGCGGTGACGAGGGGGCGCCTTGGCGACTGACGCTGGATGCTGCTCCTTATGCCTCTGCCTCCACGATCCACAGTGATCAGCGGGTAAACATCTCGATGTCGTCCATGGCGTCGTCAACCGAGCCGCCCACGGCTGAGTCGGCACGGAGTTCGGCGAGTCGCGGCACAACCGTAGAGTGGTCAACTGCTCCGTGGATCCGTGCCAGGTGCCCCAATCCCAACACCGCACGCCACCGAACTTCCCCAGCCTCGTGAAAGGTCAGGATTAAGAGCGTCTCCTGCGAACATTCAGGATCGGTGTCGTGCTGCGCCACCGCGTTCACCACTGAACTCAGCTCTTGTACGCCCCGTCCGCCAGAGCGCGCTCCAGCCCTTCCCTCCCGACGGAACGTGGCTCCTCATCACGCACTACTTGATTTTTCCTTTCCTGGATACCAATCCGATCGAACAATATAATTCTACCGCCAATTTCGGTTACGCCAAGGCCGTTGAAATCCACCGAACCAAATTCTCAATAGATTGAATTTCTGCCAAGCACGCCTTGGCGTCGTTGTACCCGATAATGTCGCCTACAACGCCAAGAAGCTCACCCCAAACTCTCCTAGAGGCCCAAATGCAGGCCCAAAAAACGACCTGCAGTGTGCTCACGCAGACGGCGCCCGATAGGCGAATCACCTCACTGCCGTGACTGCGAGACCGTCGGCTCTTCAGGCAGTTGACGCGAGGCTCATCGGAGCACCGCCCCTGGCCACTTCCGGACCTCAAGGGCGTCGGCGCTCCATCTTTGTCACCCGCGCGAGCCAGACCCTCGAGGCGCCGCTGATCAGCGTCTTCCGCGGGCGCGCACCGGATGTGACGCGCCACGCCGGCCCCAGGCCGTTGTCGCTCGGCGATCGCAGAACAACGGCGCTTGGGCCCCCGGACCCAAGACACCGGCACCAGGGGCCCATTACGATAGACCGCCCCCACTCCCGTCTCTCCTGTCCTCATAGTGGGGTGACCGAGATGCGAGGAAAGTGAATGCGGCGCCCAGTACGAATCGGTGAGCGCGGCGCGTCGACTGCCGAATACGCGGCTGTCGTCCTTCTGATTGCCGCGGTAATCGGCGCCATCATGGCTTTCGGGCTCCCCACCGATGTACGTAACCTCTACGCTGAGGGTCTTTGCAGAATCGACACCCAGAACCCTGAATGCGATGACCAGGGCGAGGGCGGGTCAGCCTCTCCATCGCCGGATGACGGATCCGGCGAGGAAGGCGGGGAAGGAGACCCGGGGGACGAAGAGGGGTCGGACGGCGAAAGCCCTGAGGACGTTTCTCCTGCAGATGCCGAGGGTGTGTTCGACCCCGAACTCGCCGCTGATTACGAGGCAGCCCAGG
Source organism: Nocardiopsis coralliicola (assembly GCF_054779695.1). Taxonomy (NCBI): domain Bacteria; kingdom Bacillati; phylum Actinomycetota; class Actinomycetes; order Streptosporangiales; family Nocardiopsidaceae; genus Nocardiopsis; species Nocardiopsis coralliicola. Next base: position 124,421 of record NZ_BAAGXT010000010.1, read on the forward strand.
ACGAGCTAGACGAAGCCGAAGCCGCACTGGCCGACGCCGGTTTCGATGAGGCGAAAGAAGCACTTCTCGAACTACTCGGCGACATCATCGGATATAACGACGCCAAAGCCTGCATCACTGAAGGCGACATCATGGCGTGCCTATGGACGGTGGTGGGGTTCACCCCGTGGGGCAAGGGCGCTAAACTCGTCAAGAATACTCCAGCCATCGTCAAGCTGTGGAACCGTTTCCGCCGCACAAAGAAGGCTCGCGAAACCGCCGAAAATGCGGCCACCACGGCGCGGGGGAAGGTCGACGATGCCGTCACTGCCTGCACCACTAAGCGCCCTCGCAACCGGGTCGCCCCTACGGCCACAGGTACCGATACAGCCGACTTCTCCATCAGGCCGTCGTTCACCGAGGGGTCTTCAGCCGGCAGAGGGCCGGAAGCTCTCGTTGTCTTCCTTCCTGCAGACGACAAGAACCCCGTCGGCGGGACCCCTTGTGACCGCGGAAACGACTTCGACCCGGACGACGAGTACTTCAAGCAGGATCTAGAAGAGGCATCTGCGCTCATGGCTGGCCACTCAGATAGAATGTCGGAACTCGGGTTCACAAGCAAGAAGGACTTCCAGGAGTACCTGGAAAGGACCATGGATCCCAGGAATTCTTCGACCAAGGACAGCAAGATCACCAAGCAGCCGTCCCTCAAGAACGGTCGAATAGCGTGGTACGATTCCGAGAAGGGTGTCATCATTATCCACAATCCAGACATGCCGACCAGAAGCACGGTCTACAAGGGGTCTTTCGATGAGTTCCTCAGACTCTCCTAGCGTCAGTCTCATCGAGACGCTCCGCTCCAACGAGGCCACTCTCGACGCGGCGGCCGCCGCGCTCGCGGTCGTCGACGATCCGCAATGCGAGGACGCCGAGGCTGGTGCGCTGGTGAACGCTATTGCGAAGTCTCCGGTCGCCGTGGATGCGGTGCCCCTGCTCGTACAGTCGCTGCGGAGAACAAGCAGCCCGGACCGGGCGATGGTGCTGATGCGGGCGCTGCGGCGGAACGGGGGTGCGGCGGTGGCCCTGCCGGAGCTGCTGGCCATCGCCGGCGGTGTCCCGTGGGACCCCGAGCGGTACGCATGGACGGTCGCTCTGGGCACCCTGTCGCACCTCGCTGCTCACCCCGAGGCGGTGGCCGCTGTCGAGGCAGCCGCCGCCCGCTCCGACCTCCCCGAGACTGACCACGCCTGGGCGCGCCGCTGTGCGGAACGCGTCCGCTGATTGCCGTGAGGTCCCTCACCCGGCAGGCGAGCTCCAGCAGCATAGACACCGGAGCGGCAAACGTACATCGGCACGCTGATTGCCACTCCGGTATCAACGAGTTCGTCAACGGCGCTCAGGAGCGTTGACTGCCATGATGGAGTCGGGTCACCTGACCCGGCCACGTGTAGCGGGTCTGGCTGGCGACAGGCAGCGCGACGAAAGCGAATCCGATCGTCGGCGCCATGCGGTAGAGCCGCGTGTCGCCTTCGGTGACGTCCTTGCCCATCCCGAACCACGTGCCCTCGGGACTGGTCAGATGCGCGCCGTACTTCCGCTCGAAGTCCGCGACGGCCTCTTCCCTGCGAGCGCGTTCGTCCACCAGGGATGCGGTCCCTTCGATGACGACGTCCACACCGGTCAAGGAGCCCGTACCGGTCGTCAGCACACAGCGGGGGTTCCGATCGAGGTTCCGCGCCTTCTGCTCCTGCTCTCCGGTGGCAAAGCACAGGCCGCCGAGGCTCCATGCCGCCAGCAGAGACGTGACGTGCGGCCTCCCGTCGGGCCGCACCGTGGAGATCCAGCACACCTCGGACTTGTCCAGGACCGCCAGGGCCGACGCCCACGGCGTCGGTTGTGCGTTCGGAGCCGAGAACGGGCCCAGCTCAACTTCAGGTCCACCGGTCAACGTGTCACATCCTCAGGTCGCCGGGCAGGGGCATTGACGCCAGCGCTGCGACAGCGCTGGCAGCCGGGTGGAGGCCCGGGGGGCTCCACCTGGGAACGACCTGGATGCTCCGCGAGACTCATCGGTCCGCCCCCGCCGGTCCGCGGGGAACCGGGCTCACGGGGGTGCCGTCTATAGAGCTGACGGCAGCCAATCCCCCGGGAGTGCACAGGTATGGCGTGGTATCGGGCTTCAGTACTGGCGATTGCGGTAATGCTGGCGGCGGCGGGGTGCTCGTCGGGCGAGGGCGGGCAGGGGGCCGGGCCTTCGGCGTCGCCCTCGGCCGACAGCAACGACCCGCTGCAGGCCGAGGACGCTTCGGAAGACGCGTGCACCGGCGAGAGCACCTTCATCGAGGCGGTCGAGATCGAGGGGTTCTCCACCGAGGCGGTCACGATCCCCGAGGTGAAGAACGAGGCCGGCGAGACCGTCCAGGAGGAGTCGGAGATCCCGGCCCGCGAGATCCCCGACCAGCGCATTCCGGCCCAGTGCGCCGAGGTCGAGCCCGCTCCGGCCGGCTGCCTGGGGCGCGCGTCCATCCCGCCGTCCGCGATCCCGCCGGTGACCATCCCCGAGGTGGAGATCCCGGCCCTGGAGGTTGACGGCGAGGAGGTCCTTCCCGGGGAAGCGGAGAAGGCGGTCACGCAAGAGGGCGACGAAGCCGAGGGGGACGTCGCCGACGAGATGTGCCAGATCAGCGAGGAAGAGGCCGGCGACGGCGGCCTGATCGGCAGCGTGCTCCGCCCGTCGATCTTCCGGGAGGGCCTCTTCCGGAACTCGGCGTTCCAGGGATCGCTCCGCCGCCCCGCCACCGAGCTGCCGGACGGCACCGAGATCCCGGCGGTCGAGGTCCCCTCGACGAAGGTCGACGCCGTCAGTGTCGACGCGGTGAGTATCGACAGCGATCTTCTTGAAAGCCGCATCGTCGACGACATGACCGTCTTGGAGGGCGACGGCGAGGTCACCTACAACCTGGATGCCGACGTGCTCTTCGACACCGACTCCGCCGAGATCCGCGGCGAGGCGGCCGACTCCCTGCAGGCCGCGGCCGATGAGATGGAGCAGCTGCCGTCCGACGCCCCGGTCCGCGTGGAGGGGCACACCGACTCCGACGGCGACGCCGAGCACAACCAGGACCTGTCCGAGCGCCGCGCCCAGGCCGTCGTCGACTGGCTCGTCGACGAAGGCGGCCTGGACGCCGACCGCTTCACCGCCACCGGCCACGGCGAATCCAAGCCCACCGCCTCCAACGACGACGAGGACGGCAAGGCCCAGAACCGCCGCGTCATGATCTCCGCCCAGACCTGATGCACCCGCCCGGTGCGCGGCCCGCCGCGCGCCGGGCACCGGGCACGTGGTCCGCCCGATCGCTCAGGCTGCCGGCAGCACCTGGCCGCGCCGCTGCGCCTCAGGGGCCGCTGATCCGCTCAGCCGCGGATGCCGTCCGGATGGAGGCAGGGCGAGGTCGCCCCGATGGAGAGATCTCCCTGAACGCTCTCCTTGATCGACATGCTGAATCCGTCGTCCTCGTGCACGGCGGAAACGAAGGTGTCCTCCGGCCGCTCGTCGGTGACGATCTCGAAGCCGGTCGCCTCCCACTCCGCCACCACTGCGTCGACGTGCGCCTCGGAGTCGCCGCTGAGCCCGTCCAACCAGAACCTCTGAGTGACAGTGACCAGCACATCCTCCCTACACGTTGTGCTGGCGGGAGGTCGGAACGGCCGCAGGTCCGGCTCCTCCGGAAGGCCGGCGATCGAACTGCGGACATGCATTTCCACCCGCTCCCGCGCCTCCTTCTCACTGAGAAGGCTGTCCGGCTCTATCTCGCCGCACGCCGCGGCCAGAAGCACCGCCCCCGCAGCCCACAAGGCCCTGCTCCGCCGCCCCGCCGACCTCTCCATCCCGGCCCCTCACCGCAGTTGGCCGCGCCCCGAAGGCCCGTGCCGCTTGTGGCGGACCTCTGGCGGCGCATGGCGGATCCGAGCCGCCGCCCCTGATTCTGCGGGCTCAGTCCCGTCGCCGCTAGGGGACCTATCCCGATCCGGTCAGCCGGAAGTAGCGGACGATCGGGAGCGGAGTGAACCCGGCAGCGGCGTAGGTCCGGCGCGCGGCGGCATGGCCGGGGTCGCCGCCGGTCTCGACCATGGCGACGGGGATGCCGGCGGCGGCGATGGTGTCCACCGCGTGCGACGTGAGCAGCCGCCCGATCCCGCGGCCCTGGTGGTCCGGGTCGACCGCCACCATGTGGACCTCGCCCAGCTCTGCCCCCGCCTCGGCCCGGACCGCCGAGAACGCCGCAACCGCCCCGTCCACCTCGGCGACGTGCACCCGCAGCGCAGGATCGTCCAACGCGGCCTCCACATCACCCCGCTGCGCCGCCATCGGATCGGGCGTCATCGCCCGCTGCAGCTCCTCCCCCAGCACCTCCCCCAGCGACTCATGCACCGGCGCCCACGCCCGCAGCGACAGAGCGATCACCGCCTCGCGGTCGGCCGCGGCATATTCCCGCACTTCGATCTTCATGCGGCGCAGGCTACTCATCGGCAGCCGGCCGCTGCACCGCCGCGCGCGTCAGGGGTCGCTGCGGAGCCAGAAGTCCGCGCGCCACCAGTAGAGGACGGTCCGATCGGCGGGCCAGGGGGCGGGCGGGCCAGGGGGCGGGCGGGCCAGTAGCGGATTCGAAGCGGTCGCGTCGGGGGTCGATGGGGCGGAAGCCCGGCGCACGGCGCTCGCCGGCGGGCGTGCGGGCGCGGTCGCGGAACCGCAGCTCGGAAGCGCCGGTCGCGGCGTAGGTGCGCTGCGCCTCCACCAGGCTGGGCCGGTTGGCTCCGCCGGCCAGGAAGGGCCAGCGCAGCTGCACCAGGTCGTCCTCCCACCAGCACAGCCGGCAGATCCGATGCGAGCCGGGCGGGTGCGCATGCACGATGTACCCGCAACACGGGCACGGAGTCACCGGTACACCGTCGTCCCCCGCGCCCCTCACTGGTCCAGGAATCCGATGTCCTCGTAGCTGAGGGTGGCGAAGCCTGGGGAGCCGGTGTTGGCGAGGGTGGTGCGGGCGGCGGTGAGTTGGGGGCGCTGGTAGAGGGGGAGGGTGTGGCCGGCGTTCCAGAGGAGGCGGTCGGCGCGGTCGAGGGCGGTGCGGGCGGCGTCGGGGTCGAGGGCGGAGAGGGCGTCTTCCAGGGAGGCGTCGATCTCCGCCGAGGCGATGCGGCCGACGTTGGCGCGCCAGTTGGGGCCGCCGGCCGCGGTGGGCGGGCCGTCGGGCGGGGAGGCCCACTGGTCCATCGAGCCGACCAGCGGGTAGGCGCCGCCGACGGTCACGAAGGCGACCAGGTCGTACTCGCCGGGGATGACGTAGCGGGAGAACAGCTCGTCGCCGCCGACCGGCACGATGTCCACACCGACGCCGATCTCGGCGAGCATGCCCTGGATCAGCTCGGCCTCCTGCTGGGCGGGGGCGAAGCCGCGGGGGACCACGAAGCGCAGTTCGAGGGGGTCGCCGTCGGCGTTGCGGCGCACGGGGGCGTCGTCCGGCGAGCCGCCGTCCTTGCCGGCGCCGCCGGGCAGCCGCCAGCCGGCCTCGTCGAGCAGCGCGCGGGCCCGTTCGGGGTCGTAGGCGCCCCATTCCGCGGCGCCGCCCGCACCGACCGCGCTCCCGCCGCCCTCGGAGCCGCTGGGACCGCCTCCAGAGCCGCCCTCTGCGCCCGCACCGGCGCCGCCGGCCGGCTCGCCGCCCGCGCCGCCGGACCCCGCTGTGCCCGCGCCGCCGCCGGATTCCGGTGCGTCGCCGCCCCCGGCCGGTCCGTCCTGCCCCTCTGCCGGGGCCCGGCCTTCGTCAGCACCGGCCCCGTTTCCGGAGGGATCGGAGTGGCCGGGGCCGCCGCCCTTCTCCGAGGGTGACGGGGCGGGGGTTCCGGTCCAGGGGGCGCCCTTGAGGACGAAGCGGTGGTCCAGCGGCTCGTCCTGCCAGCCCACCCCGCTCAGCGCCGCGTCGGCGACGGCGGTCCGGTCGATCCCCAGGAACACCGCGTGCCGCGCGCGCACATCCTCCAGCCGGGGGCTCTCACCGTTCAGCGTGAGGTGGCGGTAGTCGGCGCCGAGCGCGGTGCGCACCTCCCCGTCGCCGGCCGCGGCGGCCTTCTCGTAGTCGGCGGCGTCCAGCGGCAGGGTATAGGTGTCGATGTCGCCGTCGCGGAAGGCGGTGGACAGGGCCGGGGCGTCCATGGCGCGGAAGACGATGCCGTCCAGCTTGGCCGGCTCGCCCCACCAGTCGCCGGACCGGACCAGGCTGATGGTCTGGCGCGCCGTGTCGATGCCGTCGAACGCGAACGGGCCGGCGGTGACGGGGATGTCGCCCTGGAAGGCGTCGGCGAACTGGTCCGGGTCGCTGGCGTAGCGCGCCGGCAGGAGCGGCGCGAACAGGGCCGGGTACTCGGAGAACGGTTCGTCGAAGACGACCCGCACCTCGAAGTCGTCGGCGCCGCGCTCGACCGCGGCGATCCGGTCGTAGCCGATCGAGCCGGCCACCGGGAACCCTTCGCCGACGCCGGAGAGCGCGCGGGCGGTGGCCCGGTAGTCCTCCCAGTCGACCGGCGAGCCGTCGGACCACTGGGCGTCCGGATTGAGCTCAAGGGTCAGGACCTGCTGCCCCCGCTCGGTGCCGGTGTCGGCGGAGAGGACGTAGTCGGGGTCGGGCCGCGGCCCCTTCTCCGCGTCCACCTCGAAGGGGCGCGGCAGCACGGCCTCGGCGACGGTGCTGACCGTGACCGTGCGCCCGTCGGGGTGGTGCGGGTTCCACTGCGCGGGGAAGTCGTTGACGCCCCAGTCGAGGGTGCCGCCGTCCGCGATATCGCCGCGGGGCGCCGGATTGACGTCGACCACCGCGGCATCCTCCGGCCGCTGCGGCTCAGCTCCGGGCGAGCAGCCGGCGGCGGCGAGCACGGCGGCGCAGGCCAGGGCCGGTATCCCGCGCACCCGGTGGAGTCGCATCCGGCCCTCCTCTCCCGTGGACCGCCCGAGGGCCATGAGTCCCCGAGCGCACGAATGCCGCTAAAGGAACAATTGGGAAAGCTTACTGGCACGGGGCGGGGCGTCAGGCCCTGACCCGGGGATCCAGCGCGACGCGTGCGGCATCGGCCGCCGCGCCGGCGCCCGCCACGCACACGGCAGCGAACAGGCAGACCGCCGCGGCCGAGTTCGCGTCCCCCGCCTCAATGGCGCTGATCAGCATCGATCCCACTCCGTGCCGGCCGAACACCTGCTCGGCGAAGACCGCGCCGGTGAACAGGCCCGCCGCACAGTAGGACGCGTAAGTGACCGCGGGGATGACCGAGGACCGCAGAACGTGCACCGCCACCGCCCGGCGGAGCCGGAGGCCCTTGGCCCGCGCGGTCCGGACGTACTCGGCGCCCATCTCGGCGCGCATGACCGACTCCTGGTAGCGGCCGAGCACCGCGGCCAGCGGCAGGGCCAGCACCAGCGCGGGTAGTACGGCGTAGCGCAGCTGCTCGCCGGGCGGGGCACCGGCGTCCGCCTCGCCGGCCGCCGGGAGGATCTGCATCCCCGCAGCCCCGTTGAGCAGGAGCGCGCCCGCTTGCAGAACGGCGGCGATGACCACCGGCGGCACCGAGATGAGCACCATCGCGGCGGCGGACGCGGCAGCCGGACCGCGGGACCCGGGGCGCGCGGCCGCCCAGGCGCCGGCGCCCACTCCGGCCAGGATGCCCAGCACGGCGCCGCCGCTGACCAGCCGCAGGCTTGCGCCGGCGCCTTCGCCCAGGGCCTCCCCGACCGGGCGCCCGTCCGAGGCGGTGCCCAGGTCGCCGGAGAGGACGCCGCCGGCCCAGACCAGGTAGCGGTCGGCCAGCGGGGTGTCCGGGTGCAGGTTGCGCTCGACGAGCAGGGCGTCGACCTGGCTCTGCGGCGGAGGCGGCTGCTGTGCGGCGTATCCGCCCCGCGGGTCCAGGACCGCCGCGCACAGGAGGTAGGCGCAACTGGCCGCGGCGGCGATCAGGGCGAGGCGGCCGGCCAGTCGGCGCAGCAGGAACCGCGCCGCGGGTCTCACTCCGGGCGGACGTCGCCCTCGGCGACGATCACCGCAGGGCCGCGCAGCCGCGCGCCGCGGGCGTCCAGGTAGACCGTGCAGACGCCGCCCGGCACCCGGACCCTCCAGGTGGCGGCCGTGCCTTCGGGGTCGCCGGCAGCGGCTGAGGCGGCGACGGCGGCGGCGACGATGCCGGTGCCGCACGACCGCGTCTCGCCGGAGCCCCGCTCGTGCACGCGCATGTCGATCCGGCCGGGCCCCGCGGGCCGCACCAGTTCGAGGTTGGCGCCGTCGGGGAAGTCAGCGGCCGGGTAGGCGGGGGCGCCGGACAGGTCCAGCCCCTCAAGGTCCGCGCCCGCGTCGAGCAGCACGGCCAGGTGCGGGTTACCCACGGAGATGCGCAGGCCTTCCAGGGCGGCGCCGGCGAGCTCCGCCGAGGAGCCGCCGAGCACCTCGGGGCGGCCCATGTCCACGGTGATCTCGCCGTCGGCCTCGACCGAGGCGGGGCGCAGCCCGGCGCGGGTGCCCACGTCGACGCGGTCGCCGCTGGCCAACCCGGATTCCAGCAGGTAGCGGGCGAAGACGCGCACGCCGTTGCCGCACATCTCGGCGATGCTGCCGTCGGCGTTGCGGTAGTCCATGAACCACTCGGCCTGCGCCGACGACGCGGCGCGCGCGGGGAGGTCCGCACCGAGGGCCGCGGTGCGCACGACGCGGAGCACGCCGTCCCCGCCGATGCCGGCGCGGCGGTCGCACAACCGGGCCACCAGCTCGGGAGTGAGGTCGAGCGCGCCGTCGGGGTCGGGAAGAATCACGAAATCGTTCTCGGTTCCGTGGCCTTTGGCGAAACGCATGCGAATCATCTTAGGCGCCGGTGGCAGCCTTGGGTGCCGTGTCCGAAAGGACCGGTGTGCGCTGCCAGACTGTGAGGATGTGCAGTGCTCAGAACCCGCGCGCCGGCGCGGGCGCACCCGTGGTTTCGGTCGTCGGCCCCACCGCCGCCGGGAAGTCCGACCTGGCCGTGGATATCGCGCTGGCGCTCGGCGGGGAGATCGTCAACACCGACTCCATGCAGCTCTACCGCGGGATGGACATCGGCACCGCGAAGCTCTCCGCAGCCGAGCGCCGCGGCGTGCCGCACCACCTGCTGGACGTGTGGGAGGTGACCGAGCCCGCCGACGTCGCCCGCTTCCAGCGGATGGCGCGCGAGCGGGTGGACGCGCTGCGCGCGGCCGGCACCGTTCCGGTACTGGTCGGCGGCTCGGGGCTGTACGTCCGGGCGGTCCTGGACCACATGGAGTTCCCCGGTACCGACCCGCAGATCCGGGCGCGGCTCGACGCGGAGCTCGCCGATCGGGGCCCGGCCGCGCTGCACGCCCGGCTGGCCGAGCGGGACCCGGCTGCGGGAGCGGCGATCCTGCCGAGCAACGGGCGGCGGATCGTCCGCGCGCTGGAGGTCGTGGAGCTGACCGGCCGCCCGTTCACCGCGACGCTGCCGTCGCACACCTCCGCCTATCCGGCCGCGCAGATCGGCCTGAAGGTGCCCCGCCCGGTGCTGGATGAGCGGATCGCGCTGCGCGTGGACCGCATGTGGGAGCAGGGCCTGATCGACGAGGTCCGGGCGCTGGCCGCGCGCGGCCTGGCGGACGGGCGCACTGCGTCGCGCGCGCTCGGCTATGCGCAGGTGCTCCGCTTCCTGGAGGGTACGGCGACCGAAGAGGAGGCCCGGGAGGAGACGGTGCGCGGCACCCGCAAGTTCGCCCGCCGCCAGGAGGCGTGGTTCCGCCGCGACCCGCGCATCCACTGGCTTGCTTTCGACGCGCCCGACCTGACTGGTCGCGCACTGGAGCTGATCGCCCGGGAGCGTGCGGACTCCGCGTCGGCACGCTGAGCGGAACGGTGCCCCGCGGGCCGCTGCCCTCCCGCGGCCGGAGCGGCACCCGCCCATCGGCGCGCCAGCGGCACGGCCGGCCTTCTGCAGGACCAGCGGCTCGTCCCGGGCCGCAGCAGCGGCCGCCGCGGGGCACGGCGGCAGGCGCGCGGACCGGGGCGGCTGCAGCCAGTCCCCGCCCGCGCCCGGGATCGGGCGAGCGGAGCCGCGCCGCGCCGGCACGGACGCTCCGCCCCGGTCGGACGCCGGCGGAAGTGCCCTTCCGCCCGCGCCGCGGATGACTCGGCCGCGGCCAGAGCTTGACGGCCCCTTGGTGGCGCGCACCGGGGTGGCGTACCCCCAAAAGGGCACAATCGCGCCATGACGACCACGGTCGAATACCCGTCCGGGGCTCCGGCATGGTCGGAGGCGTCGGTCACCGACGTCGGCCGGGCCGCCGCGTTCTACGGCGCCCTGCTGGGCTGGGGGTTCACCGGCGGCAGCTACACCCTCGCGACGGTCGGCGGCCGCCGCGTCGCCGGGCTCACCACGGCTGCCTCGCCGGGGCTGGCGCCCTGCCCGTCGCCGGGTCCGCACTGGACGGCCCATCTGCGCACCATCGACCTGCGGGCGTCGCTCGGGGCGGTCAGCGGTCTCGGCGGCACCGTGCTGGAGGGGCCGCGCAGCGTGGCCGGCCTGGGCACCCGCGCGCTGGTGCACGACCCCGCGGGCGCGGTCTTCGCCCTGTGGGAGCCCGGAGACGTGGCCGGCGCGGAGGCGTTCGGCGTGCCCGGTGCCCCGATGTGGGCCGAGGTGACCAGCGCCGACGCCGCGCGGACGACCTCGTTCCTGGTCAGGCTCTTCGGGTTCGAGCCGGAGCGGGTGTTCGGGCCGGACTATGTGGCGCTGTACAGCTCCGGCGTGCCGGTGTGCGGCGTCGTGGCCGCACCGCTGGGCGGCGGGGTGGCGTCCGGGCCGGGTGCGTGGCTGCCGTTCTTCGCGGTGGCCGACGCCCAGGCCGCCGCGGAAGCGGCCGTGCTGGGCGGCGGTGCGGTGCTGCAGCCCCCGGGGGCCGGGGCTTACGGCCGCTGGGCCCTGCTGGCCGACCCGGACGGCGCGCGCTTCGCGGCCTTGGAGGCGCCGGCACTTTAGCCTCCGGGGCCGGCGCTGGGCACAGGTCAGCGGGCCTGCGCCGCCCCTTCCCGGATTTCCCCGATCCGCTCGACCGGCTGGCGCAGGATGGTGCGGAGCCGCTCCGGTGCGGTGCGACGGGCGTCGCTGAGGTAGATCTCGTGGTGCCGCCCGGTCATCCGCAGCCGCTCGCCGGGGATGCAGTCCCCATTGGGGAGCCCTTCGTGCAGGGCGCGGAGGACCGGCGCCTCGTCGTCGTAGGAGCCGACGTGCAGCGTCTGCACCGACAGGCCCTCGCGGTAGCGCTCCAGGCGGACCTGGCCGACGGGGGCCCCGGTGGTGACCGCAGCGCGCGCCTCGACGAGGTCGTCGGCGGTGATCCAGTCCGGGACCATGTTCATCAGCGTCCAGCTCCACCGGGACTTGTCTCGCGCCGAGGTGAACGCGGCCATGTCCTCGGCCCACCACAGGGCTTCCAGGGGCATGACGCCGTAGTCGCGGCCGCGCGCCTTGCTCGCGAACTTCAACTTGTAGGCGAGCGGGTAGACCGCCTCGATCGCCGCCGACCAGGACCGCGCGGTGTTCGGGTCGCCGTGCCCGTCGGCCATGAGGTATTGCAGCGGCGCCACGTCCACGAGGGAGAACACTCCGGACCGCGCCGAATAGGCGGCGATCTCCCGTTTGAAGTCGGTCTTCGGCTGCGGCGGCACGGGCCCCTCCCTCGCGCGGCCGCCTCCGGCGGGCGGGCGCGCCGCGAGCCTAGCCGGAGGCTGTGCCATCCGGCGCCCGGCCGCGCGGCCGGGGCCGAACGCGGCGCCGGTCAGCTCCAGGAGGCGACGAAGTAGCCGACGCCGTAGGGCGCGGTGTCGGCGAGCAGCTCGCCGGAGAGCCCGGCTTCCCGGCCGGCCCCGGCCAGGACCTGCCACGCGGGGCGCCCGGCGGCCATGAGTTCGGCGGAGTCGGCCGGTTCGAGGGCCAGCAGCGCGGAAGCGTCGGCGTCCTTGAGCGCGGCGGCGACCGCGGCATCGTGGACGTCGGCCCGCGGATCGGGTCGGCCGGGCGAGGCGGGCGGGCGGCGCGCGCTGCCGTCTCCGAGTACGAGCAGGGCCACCCGGGGCGCCAGGGCGGCCAGGCCCGCGCCGAGCAGCCCGCAGACCGCGGTCGGCGTGTCTCCGGCGAGCTCCAGGTAGCGGTGCGGACCCAGCCCGGAGCGCTCTGCCAGCCAGCGGCCGATGAGCAGCGCGGGCGGCAGCGCAGCGCCGCCGGCCGCGTCTCCGGGGCCGATCTGCACGTCCGCGCCGAACGGCGCGAGGCTGCCGCCGGCGTCCGGGCCGTGCAGGTGGACGCGGCCGCCCGCACCGACGGCAACGAGCACGTCGGGCCGCGCCGCGGCAAGCGCATCCACGGCAGCGGCGCACTGCGCGCGCAGGCCATCGAGTTCCGGGGCGGCGCCCCGGGCAAGTTCGGGCACCAGGAGCGGCGGGTGCGGGCACACCGCGGCAGCGATCAGCATCGCCCCACCTTAGGGCGTCTCCGGCGGGTGGCGTCCGGCTGCGGCCCCCCGGTGGCCTCCCGCGGCGCTCGCGGGCGGCCACCCGCCCTGACCGCAGATGAACCGCGGCGCCCCCCGGAGCCGCCGGGTTGGTGACGGCTGTGTGGCGGCACCGGGGTGGACAGCGGCGCGGTCCGGTCCGTAGCGTTGTGACTGGTTGACCAATTCGGCAGAAACGGTCACTCGGTCACGCGGGACGCCGCAACCGGGCGGCCCCGGGAACGGAGTGGAATGGCGGAGCACCGCACCCAGGACCAGCAGGGCGGCCGCAGCGCAGCGCGGCGGCGGGAGCGCGTCGAGCGCATCGTCGCCGCCGCGGGCGAGCTGATGGGGTCGCTCGGGTACCAGCGCGTCTCGATGGGGGACGTGGCCCAGCGGGCCGGCATCGGCAAGGGGACGGTGTACCTGCACTTCCCCTCCAAGGAGGACCTCTTCCTGACGGTGCTGCTGTCCACCCAGGCCCGGCTCGCCGACGGCCTGGTCGCCATGGTCCGGGACGACGCGCGCAACGTCCTGCCGAGCCGGCTCGCGGCCGAGTTCCACACGCGCATCACCGCCGACCCGCTGATCCACGCCGTCGTCTTCGGCGACACCGCGACGCTGGGCACGCTGGTCCGCTACGCGGTCCAGGAAGTCGGCGGCCTGATGGGCGAGCGGCAGGCCGCGCTGCGCGAGCACTTCACGGCGCTGCACCGGCGCGGACTGATCCGCTCCAGCTCCGGCACGCCGGACGACGTGCTCACCTCCTTCTCCGCGGTCCTCACCGGGTTCCTCGTCTACCCCGGCATCAACCCGGCCGGGCCGGTACCGGAAGCCGGCGTCGCCCGCCTGCTGGAGGCCACCGTCCGCGACGCCTTCGAGACTCCCGACCCCGCGCCGGACGCGCTGCGCGCCGTGGCCGATGCGGTGGTCCCCGCCTACGCGCACGTCATCGACCTGCTGCACACCGAGATCGACCGCCGCCTGCTCAGCTGATCCGCCCCGCGCCGCGGGGCCCACCGGAAGGACAGCCATGGAAGCCCTCGCAGAGCCGTTCGACCTGATGTCGGCCGAAGCCGCCGCGGACCCCCGCAGCTTCTACGCGCGGATGCGCGCCCACGGCCGGACCGCACCCGCCACCATCCCGTTGAGCGGGGAGCGCCTCACCGCCATCACCCGCTACGAGGACGTGCGCGCCGTCCTGTCCCACCCGCGCATGCTGAACAACCCGGCGCCGCTGGTGGAGGAGGGCACAGCGGAGAACGTGCGCCGCAAGATCCTGGCCGCCTTCGGGCTGGGCGAGGAGTACGCGCCGTACCTCATCGACGCCAGCATCCTCGACATGGATCCGCCCGACCACACGCGCATCCGGAAGCACGTGTCGCGGACCTTCACCGTCCGGCGGGTCAGCGCGCTGCGGCCGCGGGTGGAGGAGATCGCCGCCGGACTGCTCGACGCCCTGCCCGATCGGGCCGAGAACGGCACCGTGGACCTCCTCGAAGAGTTCGCCTACCCGCTGCCGATCACCGTCATCTGCGAGCTGGTCGGCGTACCCGAAGAGCAGCGCCCCGCCTGGCGGGAGGCAGGGCGCGGGCTCTCCTCCGGCGCGCCGGGCACCATGCAGAAGGCGATGGTCGCCCTCGTCGAACAGGCGCGCGCACTCGTGGAGCTGTGCCGCGCGCACCCGGGGGACGGCCTGGCGAGCGCCCTGGTGCGCACCCGGGACGAAGACGGCGACCGGCTGAGCGAGACCGAGCTGGTGTCGATCCTGCTCACCCTGGTGCTCGCCGGGCACGAGACGACCGCCAACCTCATCGCCAACGGCACGGCCGCGCTGCTCACCCATCCCGAGCAGCGGGAGCTGCTGCAGCACGACCGCGAGCTGGACCAGCGGGCCGTCCACGAGCTGATGCGCTGGTGCGGGCCGATCCTGGGGACCCGGACGCGCTATCCGGCCGAGGACATCGAGATCGACGGGCTGCGGCTGCCGCGCGGCGGCCCGCTGGTGGCACTGCTCGGTGCGGCCAACTGGGACCCGGACGTGTTCGACGACCCCGGCCGGCTGGACCTGACCCGGGAACCGGCGGGCCGCCGCGAGACCCACGTCGGCTTCAGCCACGGCCCGCACTACTGCCTCGGCGCGGCCCTGGCCCGCCAGGAGGGCGAGGTGGCCTTCCGCGGCCTCCTCGACCGCTACCCGGACCTGTCCCTGGCCGTGGACCCGGGCGACCTGCGCCGCGCCCAGCTCCCCCTCATCCACCGCCTGAAGGAGCTCCCGGTCCGGCTGGGATAGCAGCCACCGCACAGGGGCACGAAGGCGGTACGGCGTCTCGGACCGCAGGCCGGTGCGTCGCCGCGGCAGGGCGCCGCCTCGCAGCCCGCCCTCCTTTGCCGCTCCGGGCAACCGGATGCGGTTGCCCGGCCACGGCCTCTCTCGAAGCCCGGGGCGCGACCGGCGGTGCCGGGTGCCGACCGAGCCGCACACGGACACCGAGGAGTGCGGGCGGGGCGCAGCCGCAATCCGCGCGCCGGGCAGGTGCCGGCCCCGTCGACGTCAGCGCCCATCGGCCCGGCACATTCCGACCGGCCCGGCACAGCGCTCCACAGCGCCGGCGCCCACCCAAGCGCACCGGCCGCACGGGACCGACTCGATCCCCGCATTGCCGGGGAGAGGCTGCGGCACGCGAAGGGATCGGGAACCCGCGACGGAAACGGACTCCGGCCGCCGCCTCCGGGGAGCGGCCCCGGCGCCAGCGGGACAGAGGCAGCGGGCGCCCGTGCACCGGACCGTTCGGCGTGTGCCGCTCGGACCGGCCGCACTCGGCCGTGTCGGACCCGGGTGCCGGCGCGGCGCGGCCGCCATCACGGCGCGTCAACGCGATGCGGGCCGACCGGCTCGGGCGCCCGCGGTCCGACCGCGGGCGCCCGAGCCGCTGCAGGTGCCTCCGCCGGACTCGGCGGCGCCGCGGGTCCGGGCGTGTCGGGTGGATGGCGTTCGTCGCGAGCGGTGTCGGCGGTGCACCATCGCAGGGCCGGCGAAGGAGTCAGGGCGGGTTTTCCCGGCCGACTACGGAGAACTCAGCGAGGGGCGTGCCCGGGCGGCGCAGAGCAGGACAGCTGTCCGCCCGGTACGCCCTAGGCGTCGCAGCAGCCGCCGGCGGGCTGGGCGGGCAGCGGCTCGGGGGCTCCGACGCCGGGCATGCCGAGCAGCACCCCCGGGGACGCGCCCTCCGCCTCCGGCGGGCGGCCGTTGCGGGCGGCCCAGGCGTCGCCGGCGCGGGTACGGCGCAGCTCGAGGATGCCGGAATCGGCCACCAGGTGGTGCGGAGCGCCGTAGGTGATGCCGACCTTGACCATGTCGCCGGGCCGCGGCTCCGGAGCGCCCTCCTCGACCGCGAAGTGCACCAGCCGGTTGTCGGGCGCGCGACCGGACAGCCGCCGCCGCTCGCCGTCCTTGCGGCCTTCGCCCTCGGCGACCAGCAGCTCGGTCTCGCGGCCGACCAGGCGGGCGTTCTCCTCGGCGGAGACCTCCTCCTGCAGCGCGATCAGCCGCTCGTACCGCTCCTGGACGACCTTCTTGGGCACCTGGCCGTCCATGTCGGCGGCCGGCGTGCCGGGGCGGGGCGAGTACTGGAAGGTGAAGGCCGACGCGAACCGCGACGCGCGCACCACCTCCAGCGTCTCGGCGAAGTCCTCCTCGGTCTCGCCGGGGAAGCCCACGATGATGTCGGTGGTGATGGCCGCCTCCGGCATCGCCTCGCGGACCCGCTCCACGATGCCCTGGAAGCGCTCGCGCCGGTAGGAGCGGCGCATGGCCTTCAGCACCCGGCTGGACCCCGACTGGAGCGGCATGTGCAGCTGCGGCATGACGTTCGGCGTCTCGGCCATCGCGGCGATGACGTCGTCGGTGAAGTCGCGGGGGTGCGGCGAGGTGAAGCGGACCCGCTCCAGCCCTTCGATCTCCCCGCAGGCGCGCAGCAGCTTGGAGAACGCCTGGCGGTCGCCGAACTCGGCGCCGTAGGCGTTGACGTTCTGGCCGAGCAGCGTGATCTCGCTGACGCCCTCGCCGACCAGGGCGCGCACCTCGGCGAGGATGTCGCCGGGCCGCCGGTCCTTCTCCTTGCCGCGCAGCGACGGCACGATGCAGAACGTGCAGGTGTTGTTGCACCCGACCGAGACCGACACCCAGGCGGCGTAGGCCGACTCGCGGCGGGTGGGCAGGGCGGACGGGAACGCCTGCAGCGCCTCCTCGATCTCCACCTGCGCCTCGGCCTGCACCCGCGAGCGCTCCAGCAGCGCCGGCAGCGAACCGATGTTGTGCGTACCGAAGACGACGTCCACCCAGGGGGCGCGCCGGACGATCTCGCCGCGGTCCTTCTGCGCGAGGCAGCCGCCCACGGCGATCTGCATCTGCGGGTGCGCGTCCTTCACCGGGCGCAGGTGCCCGAGGTTGCCGTAGAGGCGGTTGTCCGCGTTCTCCCGGACCGCGCACGTGTTGAAGACGATGACATCTGCGGTGCTGTCCTGGGCTGCGCGCTCGTACCCCGCGTCCTCCAGCAGACCGGACAGGCGCTCGGAGTCGTGGACGTTCATCTGGCAGCCGTAGGTGCGCACCTCGTAAGTACGACTCTGGCTCACCCGTTCAGGCTAGGGCATGCTCAGCGGACAACTGCCCTCGCGCGCGAAGCCCCGCGGCGCCGAGCCCGCACCCCCCGCGCGCCGGGCCCGGCAGACAATACGGAACATCCACTCGCGCCGCCGCAGACCGGCGCATCGCGATGCGCACCGCCCGCACGACCACTAAGGTCGTCATGTACCTCTTTTCCCCGCGAACGCAGAGACCCCTCATGACCGATCGAGTGACGGCCCCCCACGGCGCCTGGCCATCGCCCATCGCAGCCAGCGACGTCGCCCGAGGAGTGCGGCGGCTGGGGTTCCCCTCAGCTGTCGGCCAGGAGATCTGGTGGGAGGAGGCCCGCCCGGCGGAGGGCGGGCGCACCGCTGTGCTGCGCCGGGACGCCGACGGCACCGTGCACGAGCTCCTCCGGCAGCCGTGGAGCGCGCGCACGCGCGTCCACGAGTACGGCGGCCGGTCGTTCCTGCCGGTCCCCGCGGCCGACGGCGGCTCCCAGGGGCACGGCATCGTCTTCAGCAACGCCGGCGACCAGCGCCTCTACCTGCTGGCGCGGGGCGCTGCAGAGCCGCTTCCGCTCACCCCCGAGCCGGACGCGCCCGCTGCCCTGCGCTACGCCGATCCGGCGCTGTCAGCCGACGGAGCGGCGGTGGTGTGCGTGCGCGAGCGGCACGCCGCCGACGGCGGGGTGGATCGCGCGATCGTCTCCGTCCCGCTCTCCGGACGGGCTGCATCCGACGCCGGCGCCGTGACCGACCTGGTCACCGGCGCCGATTTCTTCTCCTCCCCCACCCCGTCGCCCGACGGAGCCCACCTCGCCTGGGTCGCCTGGAGCCACCCGCGGATGCCGTGGGACGGCACCGAGCTGCGCGTGGGCCGGCTCTCCGGCGGCACCGAGTCGCCCGTCACCGCGGCCTACACGCTCAAGGGCGGCGTGTCGGAGTCGGTGCTGCACCCGCTGTGGATCGCCGCGAACCGGCTCTGCTTCGTGTCCGACTGGCCGGGGTTCTGGAACCTCTACGAGATCGGCCTCACCGGCCAGGCGATCGCGCTGTACCCGGAGGAGGCCGAGTACACGCCCGGCCCGGCGCTGCTCGGCACCCGCCCGTGCGTGCGGCTCGACGACGGCCGCCTCGTGGTGCTGCGCGGCGACGCCGACCTCACGCCCGCCGTCTACGACCCGCAGACGCTGGAGCTCGAACCGCTGGACACCCCGTTCTCCAGCTGGCAGACGCTCAACAGCGACGGCACCACCGTCGTCGGCATCGCTGCGGGCCCGCGCACGCCCGCGAGCCTGGTGCGCCTCGACCCCGGCTCCGGCCGGGTGTGGACCCTGCGCGGCTCGCACGACGACCTGCCCGACCCCGACTACCTCCCGGCCCCGCGCCGGGTGGAGGTGCCCGGTCGGTTCGGCGGCACGGTGCACGCCAACGTCTACCCACCGACCAACCCCGCGGTGCAGTCCGAGGGACCGGCCCCGTACGCGGTATGGGTGCACGGCGGCCCGATCGCGCGCTCCACCACTGAGCCCGACCTCGCCAAGGCGTACTTCACCAGCCGCGGCATCGGCGTGATCGACGTCAACTACAGCGGCTCGATCGGCTTCGGCCGCACCTACCGCGACCGGCTGCACGGCATGTGGGGCATCGTCGACGTGGAGGACGCCGAAGCGGCCGCGCTGGCGCTGGCCGAGGAGGGCGACGCCGACGCCGAGCGGCTCGCCGTGCGCGGCGGCAGCGCCGGCGGCTACACGTCGCTGGTCGGCGCCACCGGCGAGGTGTTCGCCTGCGCGGTGTCCCGCTACGGGGTGGCCGACCTGCTGCGGCTGGCGGCCGAGACGCACGACTACGAGTCGCGCTACCTCGACTCCCTGGTCGGCCCGCTGCCCGGCTACAAGGCCACCTACCGGGAGCGCTCGCCGATCCACCGCGCCGGCCAGGTCCGGGTTCCGATCCTGCTGCTGCAGGGCACGGCCGACCCGGTGGTGCCGCGGGCGCAGGCCGCCGAGTTCGCGACGGCGCTCGCCGAGCACAGCGTGCGGCACGCCCTGATCGAGTTCCCCGGCGAGGGGCACGGGTTCGCCTCCGCCGACGCCGTCGAGCGAGCCCTCGAAGCCGAGCTGGCGTTCTACGGCGAGGTGTTCGGCTTCAGCCCGCCCGGCGTTGCGCCGGTGGAGCTGGTGACCGACTACCCCGACCTGGAGCTGGTGGCCGAGCCGCTGCCGGACCTGGACGAGGCCGAGCTGGCCGGGCCGGGAGCGGACGCAGCCGCCCCGGGCGGTGCCGGCGCCGACCCTGCCCCTGCCGCGGAGCAGGCCGGCGCAGGAGCGCCCGGCGCCGAGGGCAGCGAGGGCGGGGCCGCCGGCGCAGCACCCGGCAGTGCAGCGGAGGGGGCCGAAGAGCCCCCGGACAGCGCCGGCGGGGACACCGGCGCGGAGCCGGACGGCGCAGTGCGGCCGGCGCAGAGCGCGGGGCCGGGGTTCGCCCCGCCAGAGCCCGCAGAGCCGGCCCCGCAGGCCCCGGAGACACAGCAGGCCCCGCAGGAGGAGGCTTCCGGCGACCGGCACAACCTGATCCCGTGGGACCGCAGTACCGAGGAACCGCCCACCACCGCCTACCTCGCCCCGACGCGCCCGATCACCGCGCCGCAGGACTCCCGCCGCACCACCGCTGAGCCGATCTGGCCCGACCGGGGCGGGAAGGCGTAGGAACCCGCAGCTTCACGCGCCGGCCGCGCTTCCGCGGTCCGGCCCGCCGTACTCGGCCGGGTACGGCGCCCCCGCCGATCGTCCGCTCGGCGCCCGCCGGTCCGGCGAAGGGGCGCGGCCGGGTGCGATCACGTGCCGGGGAGGTCCCCGGTGTCCTCGATGTAGACCAGCCCGTTGCCGTCCGGATCGGCAAAGAAGAACATCGGCGGGATGCCCTCCATCCGGATCAGCTCGTCGTTGTGGAGCGTCCCCGCCGACGCCCGCACCCGCTCGTGCGCCTCGGCGGCGTCTGAGGTGCCCAGCCGGACAGCGATCGGGATCGGGCTGTCCGGCGGCAGCAGCACCAGCGCGACGTCCGAGCCGGGCGGTACCACCTCGACCAGCCGCGCCCCCGGCCAGACCTCGACGTCGGTGCGGAGCTCGCAGCCGAGCACCTCGGTGTAGTACCGCAGCGCCGCGTCCTGGTCGGCAACCGGGACGGAGACGCTGAGTACGCGGGTTGTCTTCGTCATACCGGTACTGACCGCTGACCAGCGCGGAAGTCATCGGTGGGCGCCCCTGCGCGGCACCGTGCGCAGCGGAGAGGGCCGCTGGGCGGGCGGGGCCAGGCCCACAGCCGGGTTCGCTGCCGCAGCAGAGCGGGCACCTCCGCACGCCGGTGCCGCAGCGCGGTGCTGCACCGCGGCCGGCGGCCCGGACGGACGTTGCGCATACGCGGCGCGCGACCGGGGCAGAAGCCGCCCGCAGGCGCCGCGGAGCCGGGAGGGGTGCGCCGCCGCTAGGGAGTGTTTTTTGACGGCTTCCGTCAGGCGAGCGGCCGTCCAGGCAATCTCTCGCAAGTCCGCTGTGCGAAGTTAAGCCTGGTTGGGCTTTTCGAGTGCAGCGGCGCAGCGAGAGGCAGCCTGGTGGTCGCGCAGCCAGGAATGGTGCAAAAAACACGACCTAGTCCAGGTCGGGGTCGGGAAGGTCGAGGTCGGAGCCCTCCGCTTCGAGTTCTTCGCGGATGACGCGGTAGGCGAGGCCGCCGGGGAAGCCCTTGCGGGCGAGCACACCCATGGTGCGGCGCACCCGGGTGGCGTCGTCCTTGCCGCGGGTGGAGGCGAGCTTGCGGCGGGCGACGCTGCGGGCCGTCTCCTCCTCGGTGTCGGCGCTGATGTCGTCCACGGCGGAGCGGACGGTCTCGGCGTCGACACCGCGGCGGTGCAGCTCTGCGGCGAGCACGCGGCGGCCGAGCCCGCGGCCGGTGTGCCGGGACTCGACCCAGGCGGCGGCGAATGCCTGGTCGTCGATCAGGCCAGCTTCGCCGAGCCGGTCGAGGACGCCGGCGGCGACACCTTCGTCGATCTCGTGCTTGTGCAGGGCCTCGGCGAGCTGGGCGCGAGTGCGCGGCCCCATCGTGAGCAGGCGCAGGCAGATCTGGCGGGCGCGCTCCTCGGGATCGCGGACGCGGCCGCTGGGCGCCGTACCACTGCCGTCGGGTACGGGCCCCTCAGCACCGTCTGCAGTGGCTTCCGCAGATCCGGCAGCACTGCCCGGGTCGGAGAGGGCGCCCGCGAGGGTGCCGGGCTCCGACCCGGGGTCTGCGCCGTGGCTGCCATCGAGCGGATCACGCATCCGCGGCGGGGCTCTTGGCCTTGGCGGTGCGCTTGGCGGCCGGCTCCTTGGGGGCATCCTCCTTCGCGGGGGCGGCCTTGGCAGGAGCGTCCTTGGCGGCGGCGTCCTTGCTGTCGGCGCCGCCCGCGCTGCCGGCAGAGTCGTCGCCCTTCATCGGGACGTCGAGCTTCTCCTTGATGCGCTTCTCGATCTCCAGCGCCATGTCGGTGTTCTCCCGCAGGAAGTTGCGGGAGTTCTCCTTGCCCTGCCCGAGCTGGGTGCCCTCGTAGGTGTACCAGGCACCGGACTTGCGGACGATGCCGTTGTCCACGCCGAGGTCGATCAGGCCGCCCTCGCGGGAGATGCCGACGCCGTAGAGGATGTCGAACTCGGCCTGCTTGAACGGCGGCGCGGTCTTGTTCTTCACGACCTTGACCCGCGTGCGGTTGCCGACCGCGTCGGTGCCGTCCTTCAGCGTCTCGATCCGGCGCACGTCCAGCCGCACCGACGCGTAGAACTTCAGCGCCTTGCCACCGGTGGTGGTCTCAGGGCTGTTGTGGACCATGACGCCGTCCACGAAGTAGTTGTGGTTGCCCTCGACCTCGATGTCGAAGCGGTGCATGCTCCGCGTCTCGGGCTTGACGTGGATGTCGATGATCTCCGCGGCAGTCAGGCGGTCAACCGGGTCGCTGAAGTGCGGCTCCATCGCATGGCGGCCGCGGAAGCGGGGCAGGAGCTTGTAGTCCATCGACTCGGGCACGTAGGAAGCGATCATCTCCTGGAAGCGCGCACTCGAATCCGTGCTGAATACGAGGACCGCCGTGTCGCGGGCGCCGGCGGAGCGCAACCGGACGTCGAGCCCGTGCGTGTCGCGGAGGTAGCCGACGAGCCGGTCCCGGGAACCGGGGCTCATCGCCTCGACGCAGATCTCGATCCGCCCACTGCCGCCCTCGGTCCGCTGCTGCACGCCCTTGGAGCGCACCGTGAGGGAACCGTCATCCATGTACCAAACGGCGAGGGCCAGAGGGGTGAGGCTCTTGAGGAACTCCCACGTGAGGTGCTTGTGGCCGTCTCCGAAGTACATGACTTCGCGCAGCTCGTGCAGCTCAGGGAGCGGCGTGAAGTCGGCGAACACTGCTCCGCGGTCGTTCGTGGACCGGCTGTGGCCGATGTTGCCGAGCAGACCCGTCTTCCAGTCGAGGTATGCGGCCTGCTGCTGGCCGTGCCCCATCCGGAACCGGGTGCCGGTGCGGCCGCGGGTGTTCGGCGACAGCGCGCCGTCCCCCATCAGCGAACCGAAGACGAGCTGGCGCTGCTGGTCGTTCAGGTAGTGCGGCTCGCGGGAAAGCACACGGTCGCCGGCGATCAGCTCACCGGCCTCCCGCCACCCGCCCGGCGTGCGCACGAGGTGGTTCGGCGTCGCGGCGAACTGGGAGCGGCCGTTGCCGCCCGACGTGGCGACGGTGAACTGGAGGAATTCGTCGGTAGGGCCGTTGTCGAACCAGTTCACGATCTTGCGCGGGACGACTTGGTCGCTCTCCGGGTCGTAGGAGAGGACTTCGACGTCCATCTTCTGGTTGACGATCTTGCCGATCTTCTCCTGCGTGCCGTCGGCAAGGGTGACCCGGGTGGTCGGATGCATGCACCCGAACATGACGCCGACCTTCTCGCGGAGCTGGTTGATGAAGATGGCGGTGGTGCCGGTCTGGCTGAGTGCGCCGGCGATCTTGCGGAGGGCCTGGGACATGAGGCGGGCCTGGAGGCCGACGTGGCTGTCGCCCATCTCGCCCTCGATCTCGGCGCGCGGCACGAGCGCGGCGACGGAGTCGACGACGAGGATGGAGACCGCGCCGGAGCGGATCAGCATGTCGGCGATCTCCAGGGCCTGCTCGCCGGTGTCCGGCTGGGAGAGGAGGAGGTCGTCGGTGTTGACGCCGATCTTCTTGGCGTACTCCGGGTCCAGGGCGTGCTCGGCGTCGATGAAGGCCGCGATGCCGCCCTCGCGCTGGGCGCTGGCCACGGCGTGCAGGGCGACGGTGGTCTTACCGCTGCTCTCCGGGCCGTACACCTCGACGACGCGGCCCTTGGGCAGGCCGCCGATGCCGAGCGCGACGTCCAGCGCGATGGCGCCGGTGGGGATGGACTGGATCGGCGGGCGGTCGTCATCGCCGAGGCGCATGACGGAGCCTTTGCCGAACTGGCGCTCGATCTGCGCGAGCGCGGTCTCGAGAGCCTTGTCTCGGTCAGCAGCTGCCACGGGGAACCCCTGTTGGGTCGGTGTCTTCTTCTTCATCTCGGGATGACGCTATGCCCTGGCCACGACAGTCGGTACGACGTCGCCGGCCGCGGGCGGCGGAAGCCCGGGCACACACGGCGCTGCCGTGCGGCGGGACGGGGCGTGCGGTCCGCACTGCGCCTCTGGCGTGTCTCCTGCCACTCTCGCGCACGCTTCCCTCAAACACCACCCTACCCGAACTCCTGTTCGAGGAAAGGCTCTGTCCACCGGCGAGTTATCCACAGGCTGCTCAGCGCGCCGACTCCGGAAGGCCGAACGCGTCGCAGACGCGGCGCCAGACCTCCTTAGGCGCCACCCCGTCGGCCAGGGCCTGGCGCACCGTGCGCGAGCCCAGCCCTTCGATCACGTAATCCTGGGCCAGGCTCTCCGCGTACGCCTCGCCGAACTGCTCCCGCATGCGCTGCCAGAAAAGTGTCAGTCTCATCGCCCCCAGTATCAGGGCGCGGCGGACGTGCGCGGCACCGCAGCGGCAGCCGCGACCAGCAGGAGCGGTGCCGCGGCAGCGAACAGCACGGCGGGGCCGGCCACCGCGGATCCCAGGGCGTAGCCGCCGAAGACCGCCAGCGCGACCCCTTCGGCGGCCGACCCGCCGACGGAGAGCACGGTCGCGCGGGCGCGCCCGTCGGCGGCCTCCTGCAGGCGCGTCTCCGCGCCGACCGACGCCCAGGCCAGCACGCCGAAGGCGGCGCCGACGGCGAGCATGCCCGCCGGATGGCCGGCCAGCGCACCGGCGGCGAGCAGCACGGCCGCGGCGGCCAGGGCCGGCGCGGTCCAGCGGCGCCCGCGGTGGGCCCACCACTCCCCCGCCGCCGCCAGCGCCGTGGCGGGCAGCACCAGCAGCGGCACGAGGGCCGCGGACCCGCCGCCGGGAAGGCCGCCGGCGGCGCTCTCGGCGAGGAGCGGGATGTACTCGTCGAACGAGCTCAGGCCGAGCAGCAGCGCCATAGCGAGGAGCGGACGGCGGACCGCGGGCGTCCCGCGCACGTCGCGCAGCGCAGTCCCCAGACTGCTCCGGGCGGCCGCCGCGATGGCGGCGCACCTGGCCAGCGCGCCCCGCAGTGCAGTCCGCACCGCCTGCCGTCCTCGGCGGCGCTGCCTGCGGGGGCGCGACCCGTCCGCCCGCGGGGCCCGCGGGAAGAGCAGTGCGACCGGAGCGGCGGCGAGCACGGCGAGCACGCTTGCGGCACCGACCGCGGCGGACCCGCCGGCGGCCTGGACCGGGCCGGCCAGGGCGGTCGCCGCAACGGCCGCGATCGAGCCGAGGGCGCGGGACCGGCCGATCAGCCGCGGGTAGGCCGCTGTGGCGCCAACCGCGGCCAGTTCGTCGTAGACGAGCGCCTGCAGCGTGCCGGAGACCAGCGCCAGCCCGGCCGACCACAGCACGAAGCCGGCGGCGAACGCGGCGTAGCCCGGCGCGAGGATCCAGAGCGCGAACCCGGATGCGGTGAACAGCGGCGCCACGGCGAGCAGGAGGCGGCGCGGCAGGGCGTCGGCCAGCAGGCCGGACGGCACCTCGAACAGCACCCCGGTGACCGACCACAGCGCAAACAGCGACGACACCTGGGCCGGTGAGAGGCCGCTGGCCGTGAACAGCAGCGGATAGAGCGGGTAGAGGAGGACGGAGTCCGTCAGGAACGCATACGCGTACAGCCGCCGTGCGGTCGGCCCCTCGGGGCGCCCGCGGAGGCCGCGCAGGGCGGGAAGGACGGTGGGGAATCAACATCGCCGGTGCATGCGTCCAGCTTAGGCATCGGCTCCCAGTGCCACAAGGCAGTTTCGGGCCGCCGCCGACCGCGGTGCAGGCGTCCGCAAGCCGTGCCGGCCTCACCGGCACGGAACCGGCCGCCGCGCGCCCTTTCCGCGGCCGCGCCGATCCGCCCCGGTGCATTCCGCCCGCGGCGCCCCGGCACGGCGAAAGCAGCGCTGCTGCTGCGGAGCAGCCGGAGGGGCGGCCGGCATCCTGGCCCGGCCCCCCAGCTGCCCCGCGCCGGCCGGCACCCGCCCGAATCCGGCCGGCTCCGCCCGGCGCCCGGGGGCCTGCGCCGTCGCGCCGCGCGCCTTGCGGCCTCCGCACCGGCCTCGCTGCCGCGGACCCGTCCCCTTCCGGTCCCGCACCGCCGCATCCTTTCCAGCCGTCCGCGCCGGCGCGGCGGGCGCGGGCACGGAGCCGTGGACCGGCGACGGCCCGGGCGCGTGGGTGCGGAGCTCGGGCAGCTCCAGTGCATCCGCCTCGCTGATACGTGGCCGGCCCGGCACCTGCAGCGTCGCGGATCGCGCCCGCGGCCGCGCGGCGCCCGCCCCGCTGCGGGCGCCCAGGGCCCGGAACGGCCGGGCCACCGGGGCCAGCTGCCGTCGCTGCGGGCGGCGATCAGCGGGGCAGCGACGGCGCCCGCCGCCGCAGTCACTGAGGGAAGCAGTCCCG
This sequence comes from Nocardiopsis coralliicola, assembly GCF_054779695.1. Classification (NCBI taxonomy): domain Bacteria; kingdom Bacillati; phylum Actinomycetota; class Actinomycetes; order Streptosporangiales; family Nocardiopsidaceae; genus Nocardiopsis; species Nocardiopsis coralliicola. Next base: position 150,616 of record NZ_BAAGXT010000010.1, read on the forward strand.
CGGCGGCCGGGAGCGGGGTTCCGCAGCCCGCAGCCTCCAGGGCGGAGTGCAGTGGAACCGGCAGGGCGAGCCCGGCGCCCCGCCGCCGACGAGGCCGGCTGCAGCCCTACCCAGGGGCTTCACGGGCGCCCCTTCCATCGGCCGGTCCGGGCTGTCCCGCCCGGACCCCGGCCGACGCTGCGGAGTGGAGACCCCCGGCCCGTCGTCCGCGGGAGCGAACCGGTGTACTCCGCTCGGCGCAGCCGGAGGTCCCGAATCACCCCGGAAGCTGAGGCGGGGCGGTCCCGTTCGGCTGCGGGCGGTTGTCCACCGGCGGGCCTTTCGCTCCCGGGTTCCGTCAGCGCGGGGAGGCACACTGGCCTCATGTCCGAGCCGATGTCCGACGATCCGATGGCGGCGTTCTCCGCGGCGACGCGCTCCTGGTTTGCCGCGGCCTTCCCGAACGGCCCCACGGCAGCGCAGGCCGGGGCGTGGGGCGCGATCTCCGGTGGGCGCGACGCCCTCGTCGTCGCACCCACCGGATCGGGCAAGACCCTGGCCGCGTTCCTCTGGTCGCTGGACCGGCTGGCGTCGGCGCCGCGCCCGGAGAAGGCGCTGCGCTGCCGCGTGCTGTACGTGTCGCCGCTCAAAGCCCTGGCCGCCGACATCCAGCGGAACCTGGACCGCCCGCTCGCGGGCATCGCCCGGGAAGCGGGGCAGCCGCTCGGCGTGCAGGTGGCCATGCGGACCGGCGACACCCCCGCGGCCCAGCGGAGGAACCTCGCCACGGCACCGCCGGATGTGCTCATCACCACCCCGGAGTCGCTGTTCCTCGTGCTCACCTCGCAGGCCCGCGCGGGCCTGGCCGGGGTGGAGACGGTGATCCTCGACGAGGTGCACGCCCTGGCCGGCACCAAGCGCGGCGCACACCTGGCCCTGTCGCTCGAGCGGCTGGACGCGCTGACCGGCCGCCGCGCCCAGCGGATCGGGCTGTCGGCCACGGTCCGCCCGGCCGAGGAGGTGGCCCGCTTCCTCGGCGGCGCGGAGCCGGCCGCCGTGGTGGCACCGCCCGCCGACCCGCGGCTGGACGTGCGCATCCGGGTTCCGGTGGAGGACATGACGGGCCTGGAGTCGACGGTGGGGGCCGAGCGCGCCGACGATACGGCGACCAAGGCGCGGTCGTCGATCTGGCCGCACGTGGAGGAGGGCGTGCTCGACCTGGTGGAGCAGCACCGCTCCTCGATCGTGTTCACCAACGCCCGCCGGGTGGCGGAGCGGCTCTGCGCCCGGCTCAACGAGCTCGCGACGGAGCGGGCGGCCGGCTCCCGCCCCGGCACCGCCCCGGACGGCGACTGGGAGCTCCACAGCAGTGCGGAGCAGATCTCTGCTCTCCCCGGCGCAGAGGACGCGCCCCGGCTGCCGCCGCAGGAAGTCCCCTCCGAAGTCGCGGGCCAGTCGGGGCAGAGCCGCGGCGCCGGGGTGGTCGTGGCGCGCGCCCACCACGGGTCGGTCTCCAAGGAGGAGCGCGCCGAGATCGAGGCCGACCTGAAGGAGGGCCGGCTGCGCTGCGTCGTGGCGACGTCCAGCCTGGAGCTGGGCATCGACATGGGCGCGGTGGACCTCGTCGTGCAGGTGGAGTCGCCGCCGTCGGTCGCATCCGGGCTGCAGCGGGTCGGCCGCGCCGGGCACCACGTGGGTGCGGAGTCGCGCGGGGTGTTCGTGCCCAAGTTCCGCGGCGACCTGCTGGCCGCGACCGTGGTCGCCGAGCGGATGCGGCAGGGCGCGATCGAGGAGATCGCGGTGCCCGCCAACCCGCTGGACGTGCTGGCGCAGCAGATCGTGGCCATGGCCGCGATGGACGAGTGGCCCGTGGCGGAACTGGGCGCGCTGGTGCGGCGCGCCGCCCCGTTCGCCGGGCTGCCCGACTCGGCGCTGTCCGGCGTGCTCGACATGCTCTCCGGCCGCTACCCCTCGGACGAGTTCGCTGACCTGCGCCCGCGGGTCGTGTGGGACCGGGATGCCGGAACGGTCCAGGGCCGGCCGGGTGCCCAGCGCCTCGCCGTGGTGAGCGGCGGCACCATCCCCGACCGCGGCGCGTACGCGGTGCACCTGGCGTCGTCGGGCGACCGGGCGCCGACCCGCGTCGGCGAACTGGATGAGGAGATGGTCTACGAGTCGCGGGTGGGCGACGTCTTCGTGCTGGGCTCCACTGCGTGGCGGATCGAGAGCATCACGCCGGACCGCGTCCTGGTCACGCCGGCGCCGGGCCGTCCGGGCCGGCTGCCGTTCTGGAAGGCCGACCAGGCGGGGCGCCCCGCCGAGCTGGGGCGGGCGATCGGGGCGTTCGTGCGCGGGTTGGAGGCGCTGGATCCGGCGGCGGCGCGGGAGCGCGCGGCCGGCCTCGGCCTGGACGAGTGGGCCGCCGACAACCTGGTCGGCTATCTGGAGGAGCAGCGGGAGGCCACCGGCAGCGTGCCCGACGACCGCACGGTCGTGGTGGAGCGGTTCCGCGATGAGCTGGGCGACTGGCGGGTGGTGCTGCATTCGCCGCTGGGTGCGCGGGTGCACGCGCCGTGGGCGATGGCGCTCGGCGCGCGGCTGCGCGAGCGGTTCGGGCTGGACGCGCAGGTGGTGCACGGCGACGACGGCATCGTGCTGCGGCTGCCCGACGTGGACGACGCCGCAGGCCGGCTGCGCGTCGCCGACCTGGTCGCCCTCGACCCGGAGGAGACCGAGTCGCTGGTCACCGCGGAGCTGGGCAACTCGGCGCTGTTCGCGGCGCGTTTCCGGGAGTGCTCGGCGCGGGCGCTGCTGCTTCCGCGGCAGCGGCCGGGAAAGCGGATGCCGCTGTGGCAGCAGCGGCAGCGCTCGGCGCAGCTGCTGTCCGTGGCAAGCCGCTACGGCGAGTTCCCGATCGTGCTGGAGACGGTGCGGGAGTGCCTGCGCGACGTGTTCGACGTGCCCGGCCTGGTCGGGTTCATGGGCGACCTGGCGGCGCGGCGCGCCCGCATCGTCGAGGTGCAGACCGAGCAGGCGTCGCCGTTCGCGCAGTCGCTGCTGATCGGCTACACCGCGGCGTTCCTGTACGAGGGCGACGCCCCGCTGGCCGAGTTGAAGGCGCAGGCGCTGACGCTCGACTCGGAGCTGCTGGCCGACCTGCTCGGCCAGGCCGACCTGCGCGAGCTACTGGACGCCGGCGTGGTCGACGACGTGGAGGCGGCGCTGCAGCGGCTGACTCCGGACCGCCGGGTCCGCCCCGAGCAGGGCGTGGAGGACACCGCGGACCTGCTGCGCGAGCTCGGCCCGCTGACACCGGACCAGGCCGCCGAGCGCGGCGCCCAGCCGGCCTGGCTGGATCAGCTGGAGGCGGCCCGGCGCGCCATCCGGGTCCGGTTGGCCGGCGCCGAGCAGTGGGCCGCGGCCGAGGACGCCGCCCGCCTCCGCGACGCCCTGGGCACGGCGTTGCCCGCCTGGCTCGCAGCCCCGTCCGCCGGCGCAGGTGCCCTCGCAGCCGGGGCTGCCGGGAAGGCGGGCGATGGACCTTCCGCCGCAGTCGGCAGCGGCGCCGCTGCGCCCGCCGATCGCGGCAGCTCCCGCGGACCGCGCACGCCGGGCGCGGAGGAGGACCGCAGTACCGAGAGCAGCGGTGCTGAGCCCACCGGCGGCACCGGCCTCCCTGAGGCCGGCGCCGAAACCCGCCGCGCGTCCACCCGTACTGGCGGCAGCGCCGCCGACGGCGCCGTGCCTTCCTACGCCGCGCCCGCGCACGCCGGCGAAGGCGGCAGCGCCGGCAAGGACCACCGGGCGGGAACGGCGTCCCCTAGCAGCGGGGGCAGCGGCTCAGCGGCCGACGGCGGCGAGACCTCGGAGGCCGGCTCCGGAACCATCCGCGAATCCCGCGCCGCGGACAGCGGAACTGATGCCGGAGGAGCGGGCCGTGCCGCGCCGGCGGCCGCGGCAGGTACCGGTCCCGGCGCGGTCAGCCCCGCCGGAGAGGCTGCGGGGCAGGAGGGCGGGGCGGAGGAAGGCCGCCTCGAACGCATTGGCGGGTACGGCTCGTCCGAGGACGCCGCCGAGGGCGGCCTCACCGGTGGTGCGGCGGCAGCGTTCGCGGCTCCGGTGGCGGACCCGCTGGGGGATCTGCTGTCCCGCCATGCGCGGACGCACGGCCCGTTCACCGCGGAAGCCGCTGCCGCCCGGTTCGGGCTGGAGCGGGCGCCGGTGCGCAGCGTGCTGGCGCGGCTGGCCGGCGAGGGCCGACTGGTCGAAGGCGGCTTCCGGCCCGGCGGGCAGGGCACCGAATGGTGCGACCCGGGCGTGCTGCGGCGGTTGCGGCGGGCGTCCGTGGCGCGGCTGCGCGAGGAGGTCGAGCCGGTGCCGCAGCGGGCACTGGCGTCGTTCGTTCCGGCGTGGCAGAACGCCGCACCGGACCGCCCTTCGGCGGAGCGCCGGCGGCTGCGCGGACCGGACGCCGTGTTCGCCGCCGTGGAGGGACTCCGCGGCTGCCCGGTGCCGGCGTCGGCGCTGGAGTCGCTGGTGCTGCCGGCCCGTGTCGAGGACTACTCCCCGGCGATGCTCGACGAGCTCACCGCGGCCGGCGAGGTGCTGTGGGCCGGCGTGGGGCGGATCAGTGCCAGCGACGGCTGGGTCTGCCTGGTCCCGTCCGACGAGGCGGCCGAGCTGCTGCCCGATCCGGCCGAAGCGGCGGAAGACGTACTGCAGTCCGCGGTCCGCTCCGCACTGGACGGCGGCGGGGCCCTGTTCTTCCGCGACCTCTCCGACCGGGTCGCGGGGCGCGAAGGCACCGCTGCCGCATCCGACGCCGCACTGGTCGGCGCCGTCTGGGACCTCGTCTGGGCGGGCGTGCTCGCCAACGACACGCTGGCGCCGCTGCGCGCCCTGCTCGGCGCGGGCGGCGCGGGCGGCGCGGCGCACCGGCGCCGGTCGCGGCGGCCGTCGATGCCGAGTCGGTCGGGGCCGCCGACCGCGGCGGGCCGCTGGTGGGTGCTGCCGGAGCGGGAGCCCGATCCGACGCGGCGGGCGCTGGCCGGCGCTGAGGCGCTGCTGGACCGGTACGGGCTGGTGACCCGCGGGCCGGTGGTCGCCGAACAGGTCCGGCGGCGCACCGGGGAGCGCACCGGCGGCGGGTTCGGCGCCGTCTACCCGGTCCTGCGCGGGATCGAGGAGGCCGGCCGGGCCCGGCGCGGCTACTTCGTCGAGGGCCTGGGGGCCGCGCAGTTCGCCCTTCCCGGGGCGGTCGACCGGCTGCGCTCGTTCGCTCCGGCGGGCGGCGTACCGGCCCCGCGGGCCGCTGCGGGTGCTTCTCCCGGCACCGCACCGCTGGTCCTCGCGGCCACCGACCCGGCCAACGTCTACGGCGCCGCACTGTCCTGGCCGGACACCGGTGCGGCGGGGGCGCGGCCCGGGAGGAAGGCGGGTGCCCTGGTCGTACTAGACGGCGGCGTGCCGACCCTCTACCTGGAGCGCGGCGGCCGCACCGCACTGACCTTCGGCTCGGGCCCGGACGCGCTGCGCCGCGCCGCCGGCGCCCTGGCCGACGCGGTCTCCGCGGGCCGCGTCTCCGCCCTCACCGTCGAACGCGCCGACGGCGCCCCGGTCTTCGACACCCCGCTCGACCCCGCTCTCTCCGCCGCCGGCTTCCACCCCACCCCGAAGGGCCTCCGCCTGCGCTGACACCGCCCCGACACCACTGGCGCCCGGCAGCAGTCCTGCCCGGCCGCCCGCGGCGCTCCGGCTGGCAGCGGGTGCGGCCGCGCAGGCCGCTCTCCGCAGGGTGCGCAACGCGGGTCTGAGAGGGTGAGGGGATGGTGGAAACGGTAGCCGTGCGGGAGATGACCGCGGCCGACGAGGCCGAGGTGGTGCGGGTGAGTCTGGCCGCGGACCGGATGTTCGCGGATGCAGGGCTCGACCTGCCCGAGGACGATCCGCGGGAGATGCTCGCGCACGTCCGCGGGGCGGAGGGGTTCTCCGCGGTGCTGGTGGCCGGAGACCCGCCGGTGGGGCTTGCCGCTCTGGTCGAGCTCGACGGCGCCGCCCATCTCGAGCAGCTCGCCGTGGATCCGGCGCACGGGCGGCGCGGCATCGGGTCGGCGCTGCTGAGGGCCGCCTGCGCGCACGCCGCAGCCGCCGGATTCAGCCGGCTGACCCTGACGACGTTCCGCGATCTGCCGTGGAACGCGCCGTTCTATGCCGCGCGCGGCTTCGCCGAACTCCCCGCGGAGAACTGGGGCCCCGGCCTGGCCGCGCAATGGCGGGCCGAAGAGCAGGCCGGCATCGGCGTCGCCCCGCGGATCGCCATGGAATTCCGGCTGGACGGCGGCGCACCGGGCGCCGCCGCGGCCGGGCAGGCGCAACGCAGATAGCATGGCGCGCCCGGGCAGCCCGACTGCAGGAACGGTCCGTGGGCCGGAGGAGGAACGATGGCGCAAGCAGCGTGGACCCTGCACAGCGCTCCCCGGCAGGACGGCCGGGTCGCCGTGGTCACCGGAGCCAACTCCGGGATCGGCTACCAGGCGGCGCGCATGCTGGCCGAACTGGGCGCGGAGACGGTGCTGGCCTGCCGCAGCGCCGAGCGCGGCCAGGCAGCACTGGAGCGCCTGCGCGGCGAGGTGCCGCAAGCACAGGTGTCGCTGGCTGCGCTGGACCTGGCCGACCTCGGGTCGGTCCGCGCGTTCGCCGAAACCGCACCGGACCGCATCGACCTGCTGGTCAACAACGCCGGCGTGATGGCGCTGCCGTTCCGCACCACGGCGGACGGCTTCGAGATGCAGTTCGGCACCAACCACCTGGGCCACTTCGCACTGACCTGCCTGCTGCTGCCGCGCCTGCTGGCGGCGCCGGAGCCCCGGGTCACCACGGTCTCCAGCGAACTGCACCGGGGCGCCCGCCGCGTCACCACCGCGGTGCCCGACGCACGCCGCTACCGGCGCTGGCCCGCCTACTTCAACTCCAAGCTCGCCAACCTGCTCTTCACCGCGGAACTGCAGCGCCGGGCCGACGAGGCGGGGGCGGGGCTGCTCTCAATGGCGGCCCATCCGGGGATGGCGGCAACAGAGCTGGCCTCGACCGGCCCGGCCATGGAGGGCCGGACCCGCACGGCGTCGCTGCTGCGGCAGGCAACCTCGCTGACCGGCCAGAGTGATGTGGGCGGCGCACTGCCCACGGTCCGCGCCACCGTCGACCCCGCCCTGCGCGGCGGTGCCTACATCGGCCCCGGCGGCCTGTTCGGCATGTCCGGCACCCCACGCCCCTGCTCCCGCTCCGCGGCAGCCCGCGACACCTCCGCCGCCCGCCGCCTGTGGACCGAATCCGCCCGCCTCACCGGCGCCGACGCCGACTGGACGCAGCCCTGACCCCGGTCAGTCGGTGAACAGCTCCGCGGCCGACGTGACCGACCAGGCGCGTTCAAACCACTGGTCCATCACGTCCGGATCCGCGCATTCATCGATCCGCACCCGTTCTGCGGTGCCCACGGGCACACCGCGGTGCCACAGCACCCTGAGGAGATCCTGGCGCCGGGCGACCAGGATGCCCTCTTCGATACCCGCTTCGCGGAAGCGGTCGGTGAACTCGCTCCGATAATGCACGGCACCCATGGCGATGATTCCGTCCATCTCGGCGCGAGCCTCGCCGTCGAGGAGGGCGAGCGTGTACTCAGTGTATTTCGCTGCGGTGGCCTGGGCGAGGGTGTCGAACCCCTCGGCGAGCGCCTTGATCGCCCCGGGCGCACCGGGGTGGGCGGCGGCCGCGAGGAGGGCGAGCTCGGGAGCGCGCACCACCTCCTCGGCGGACACGGTCGGCGGGAGGCGGTCGGGGCCGATGACCTGCGGATGGATCCGATAGCCGGGACCGAGCTCGAACCAGGTGTCGAAGACGTCGGCGGTGACCTGGTGCGGGCAGATGACGAGCAGGGCCACCGGACACTGCTCGGTACCGGCGACCATCCCCAGGCACTGGGCCCAGCGGGCGACCTTGTCGGTCGCCGGCTTGAGCTGGACCTCGACGACAATCACCATCTCGGTCGCGCCGTGGTCCGCCTTCTTCTCCATCACCGTGGGATCGACCAGGCCGACGACGGCGTCGGCCCGGCGCTCGACCGGGACGGTGTGGCCGACGTCGACGCTGTGCAGGACTGCCTGCTCGTAGTGCGGGACGTCGACGCCGCGGCACCGGCTGAGCAGTACCGCGGCGAGGTCCGGGTTGTCCCTGCAGCGTTGACCTGAGAGGGGCTGAACCCGGGTCTCATGGTCTTGGGTGGGTGACACGCCAGAAAACTACAGCGCACACCCGGCCCATCACGGAGAATCACGATATTCCGCGGGGAACCCGCCCCGGGAGGATCACTCCGCGGCTGCGAAGAGCTCCTCTCGGGCGTTGCGGACGGCGAGGAGGAGAGCGCCGCGGAGGACGGGGTCGGCGACGCGGCCGATCGCGACATCGGGGGCGTTGGGGCCGATGGTCGGGGCGGCGGCGGCGATGCGGCCGGCCAGGTCGTCGGCGCCGGCGAGGGCGACTTCGCCGCTCAGGACGACCAGTCCCGGGTCGAGGACCACGCTGATGGAGGCGACGCCGCGGGCGATGCGCTCGGCCAGCACGGACAGGAACCCGGCGCCGGCCGGGCCGCCCTCGCGGGCGGCGGTGAGCGCCGCAGCGGCGGTCGGGGCGTCGATGCCGTGCGCGCGGGCGAGCTCGACGATGGCGGTTGCGCCCACCAGGGACTGGAAGCCGTGCGCGATGCTGCCGTCGTCGCTGTGCAGCGACTGGTAGCCGCCGGGCAGTCCGGCCTCGGCGGGCAGCGGGGCGCCCGGGACCGGGAGGTAGCCGATCTCGCCCGCGCCGCCGGAGCGGCCGCTGTGGATCCGGTCGTCCAGCATGATCGCCATACCGACGCCGCGGCCGAACCAGAGCAGGGCGAAGTCGGAGGCGTCGGCGGCCGCACCCTCGGCGTGCTCGGCCAGCGCGGCGAGGTTGACGTCGTTCTCGATGGTGACCGGCCGGCCCAGTTCGGCTCCGAGGGCGTCGAAGACCCCTTCCAGCCAGGAGTGCAGGTCGAAGGAGAACCGGACGGTGCCGCTGCGCGGGTCGACGACGCCCGGCGTGCCGATCACGCACGCGTTGATGCGCTCCCGCGGCACGCCGGAGCGCTCGATCAGCGCCGCCACCTCGGCGCACACCGCCCCGACCGGCTCTGCAGCGGCGGCCGGCTCGACCGCCGCCTCGGCGATGACGGTGCCCGCCACGTCGGCGAGCACGATGCGGACCTGCGCGGCACTCACGTCGAGCGCCACCGCGTACCCGCTGGTGGGGACCACGGCGTAGAGCGCGGCGTTGGGGCCGCGGCCGCCCGCCTGGGTGCCGACGGTGTGCACGAGGCCGCGCTCCTCCAGCCGGGAGAGCAGCTGCGAGGCCGTGACCTTGGACAGCCCGGTCTCCTCGCCGAGGCGCGTGCGCGTCAGCGGCCCGGACGCCAGCAGGAGCTCCAGCGCGGCACGGTCGTTCAGCTGGCGCAGCAGCCGCGGAGTCCCCGGACGCCGAGACATAACCGTGACACCCCCATCCCTATTAGTTAAGAAAGTTTCTTGTTAGTTTAGCGCGCAACGTGACCGCGGTCTCGTCTCCGACGGGCGGCAGGGCCGCAGAAGCGCACGCACGGGTGCTACTTCAGCACACCGCCGCACCGATCACGAAGCCTGCACAGCGTTCGACGCCGACCCGCCCCCCGCAGACGGTCATCGCGCGTGGCGCCGCGTGAAGGGAGAGACCGAATGAGAGTCCCGAAGACCGCAGCCGCCGGCGCGGCGGTGCTCCTTGCCACCGCCTGCGGATCGGGCGGCGGAGGAGCCGACCCCTCCGAAGCCCCGGAGAGCCTGACCGTCTGGGTCATGGGCAGCGCCGCCGACGAGCTCACCGCCTACTTCGACACCATCGAGGAGCGCTACCAGGAGACCTATCCCGACACCGCCGTCGAGGTGGAGTTCATCCCCTGGGAGGACGCCCAGACCTCGATCACCAACGCGGTCGCCGGCGGCGACGCCCCCGACGTCCTCGAGGTCGGCAACGACCAGACGGCCAACTGGGCCCAGCAGGGCGCGCTGCTCGCCGTCGACGACCAGGTCGCCGAGTGGGACGAGGCGGCCGACCTCGACCAGGACGCCCTCGAGTACGGCACGTTCGAGGGCGCGCAGTACGGCGTGCCGTGGTTCGCCGGCGTGCGCACCCTCTACTACCGCGCGGACTGGTTCAAGGACCTCGGCGAGGAGCCGCCGGGCAACTGGCAGGAGCTGGTCGACGCCGCGAAGGCCATCGAGGAGGAGCACGGCGTCCCGGGCTTCGCCGCACCCACCGACTTCACCAACGGCGTCGCCAGCTTCATCTGGAGCAACGGCGGCGAGCTCGCGGTCGAGGAGGGCGGCGAGTGGCAGGGCCGGCTCTCCTCCGCCGAGTCGCAGGAGGCCATCGAGTTCTACGCCTCGCTCACCACCGAGGAGCAGATCTCCCCGCAGTCCTACGTCGGCGAGAACGAGCTGGTGCCGCTGGCCGACATGGCCAACGGCAACCTCGGCATGTACATCGACGGCAACTGGGCGATGACCCAGATGGAGGAGCAGGCGGAGGACCCGGAGCTGCTGGAGGAGATCTCCGCCGCGCCGATCCCCGGTGCCGACGGCGTTGCCCCGGCCTTCGCCGGCGGCTCCGCGCTGGGGGTGTTCGCCACCACCGAGCACCCCGAGCACGCGTTCGAGCTGCTCGCCCTGATGGGCGGCAAGGAGGGCGGCAAGGACTACGCCGACGCCGCGGGCTTCTTCCCGGCCTACCCGGAGATGCTCGACGACCCGGCCTACCAGGAGGACCCGGTCACCGCGGCCGGCGCCGAGCAGATGAAGAACACCCAGTTCTTCCCCACCACGCCGCGCTGGAACGCCGCCGACCAGGACCAGAAGATCCTCTCCGCGGCGGTCCTGGAGATCGTCAAGGGCGGCGACCCGGATGCGGTCCTGGCCAAGGCAGATGAGGACCTCACCGCCACCCTCAACGAAGAGACCGACTAGCGCGCGGACCGGGACCGCGCGCCCGGCCGGACGCCCGCCCCCGCTCCCCCGGCGGGACAGGGCAGCTCAGGGCCCGGCCGGATCCCGCGGCGGTGCCCGTGCGAGCCGGCGGGCTCCGCCGCCGGCACCGCCGCGCAGCGGGGCGTCCGGGCCCCCTCTCCTTCCGGGCGCCCCGCCTCCCCCGTGCCCCGGGGGAGGCGGCACCTCCCGCACCCAGCGCCGTCCCGGACGGCGCCGCCGGTGCGCCCGCACCGGGTGCGCCGCCGCATCCCCCTTCCGCCCCCTACTCCGCCCGCTAGATTGCGAGGCCGCCATGGCACAGACCGTCGAGGCGCCGCCGCCCGACCGCACCGAGCGGACGGCCGGCGCACCGGAGGGCGGGCCGGCGCCGCGCCGGACCCGGCGGCTCCGGCTCCCCGCCCCCTACCTCCTCATCACGCCCGCGCTGATCCTGCTGACGGTCGTGCTGATCGCGCCCATCGCGCAGATGGTCTGGTATTCGCTGCACGGGTACAGCACGCGGCACCTGATGCCCGCGGGCCCCGACCCCGAGTTCATCGGGACCGAGCACTACCGGACGCTGCTCACCGACGCGGAGTTCTGGACCATCCTCGCCAACACCGTCGTGGTGTGCGTGCTGATGGTGGGCATCACGCTGGTGCTCGGCACCCTGGTCGGCAACCTGCTGCACCGGCTGCCCAAGTGGTTCTCCACCACGGTCGCGATCGGCATGATGCTGGCCTGGGCCACGCCCGCCATCAGCGCGTCGCTGGTGTTCCGCTGGCTGTTCATGCCCGACCGGGGCCTGGTCAACGTGGTGCTGGACCGGATGCCGGACTGGCTGGTGGGCTCCGGCTGGCGCGACTTCAACTGGTTCCTGGAGCCGGGATCGCTGTTCACCGTGCTGATCCTGGTGATCGTGTGGCAGTCGTTCCCGTTCATCGCGGTGTCGGTGCTGGCCGGGCTGAAGAGCATCCCCGGCGAGCTGTACGAGGCGGCCCGGGTCGACGGCGCGGGCGCCTGGCGGAGTTTCTGGACGATCACTTTCCCGATGCTGCGGCCGCTGTTCGCGCTGCTGCTGGTGCTGCAGATCATCTGGGACCTGCGGGTGTTCACCCAGCTCTACATCCTGGCCAACAGCTTCCAGAACAAGTCGGTCTACCTGCTCTCCTACTACATCTACCAGCAGGGCTTCGCTGCGAGCCCGCCGAACTACGGCATGGGGTCGGCGATCGCCGTCGTGATGACGCTGCTGGTCCTCGCCGTGTCGACGTACTACCTGCGCATCATGATCCGCCAGGGGGAGACCCGATGAGCGCCGAACCGACCAGCCCGCCGGCCCGCGCCGCCGCCCCACCGGCCGCCAGCGGCCGCACCGGCTCCGCCCGGCCCCGCCGCCGCCCGCGCCGCTCACTGCGTCGGCGCCTGCACTCGGCCTGGATGTACCTGGCCGGCGTCGCGGTCCTGGTGTTCTCGGTGTTCCCCGTCTACTGGATGCTGGCCACGGCGCTGCGCCCGCAGGGCGAGATCTTCTCCGCCGAGCAGACGCTGATCCCCGGCTCCTTCTCGCTGGAGCACTTCAACCGGGTCGTGAACGGCCGGCTGCTGCCCGGCGTGGACTTCTGGCAGTTCCTGGTGAACAGCCTGACCGTCACGCTGGTCTCGGTCGCCGCCGGCGCGCTGCTGTCGCTGCTGGCGGCGGTGGCCGTGGCCCGCTTCCGGTTCCGCCTGCGCACGGCGTTCATCGTGCTGCTGATGGTGATCCAGATGGTGCCGATGGAGGCCATGATCATCTCCATCTTCATCAACTTCCGGCAGATCCAGGACGCCTCCGGCATCACCATGCTCGGCAACCTGACCGGCATCCTCATCGTCTACACCGCCGTGTCGCTGCCGATCACCATCATGATGCTGCGGGGCTTCGTCGCCGCCGTCCCGCGCGAGCTGGAGGAGGCCGCCGCGATCGACGGGGCGACCAACGCCGCCATCTTCTGGAAGATCCTCATGCCGCTGGTGGCGCCCGGACTGGTCGCGGCGAGCATCTTCGCGTTCATCACCGCCTGGAACGAGTTCATCGTCGCGCTGACATTCCTCGGCCGCAGTACCGAATACTTCACGCTGCCGCTGACGCTCTCCTACTACTTCGGCCGCACCGGCACGGAGTGGGGGCCGATCATGGCCGCGTCGACGCTGCTCACCGTGCCGGTCATGGTGTTCTTCCTGTTCGTCCAGCGGAGAATGGTCTCCGGCCTGACCATGGGCGCGGTCAAGGGGTGAGGCGGCGGCGCCGCGCAGGCTCCCGGGCCCCGCCGCGCCGTGCCCGCACGCGCCCTGCACGCCCCGCCGCGGCCGCACCGCCGCCGCGCACCGCAACTGAACGGAGCCGCCCGATGACCGCGGACCCGACCCTGGACCGCCTCGCCAACGCCACCCTGCTCGTCCCGTTCGAGGCGGGGTCCGCACCGCCGTGGATCCTGGACGGCCTGCAGAACGGGATCGCCGGCGTCTGCCTGTTCCACAACAACATCGACCTGTCCCGCGGGCCCGGCGAGCTGCGCGCCCTGACCCGGTCGCTGGCCGCCGCCGGCGCGGCCCCGCTGATCTCGCTGGACGAGGAGGGCGGTGACGTCACCCGGATCGGCCAGGCCCACGGCAGCGACTACCCGGGCAACGCGGCGCTCGGCGCAGTCGACGACACAGCACTGACCCGCCGCGTACACGCGCAGCTCGGCGCGGAACTGCGCGGGCTGGGCTTCACCCTCGACCTGGCGCCGACGGTCGACGTCAACACCGCGGCCGCCAACCCGACGATCGGCACCCGCTCCTTCGGGGCCCAGGCCGACCTGGTCTCCCGGCACGCCGCGGCCGCAGTACGCGGCCTGCAGGAGGCCGGCGTGGCAGCCGCCGCGAAGCACTTCCCCGGGCACGGCGCCACCGAGCAGGACTCCCATGTGGACCTGCCGAGTGTGGACGCGCCGGCCGAGGTGCTACGCATCCGCGAGCTGGCGCCGTTCCGCGCTGCGGTGGAGGCGGGCGCGCAGGCCGTGCTGACGGCGCACATCACGCTGCCCGGGCTCGGCGTGCACGGTCCGGCCACCACGAGCCGGCGGGTGCTGGTGGACCTGCTCCGCGGCGAGCTGGGCTTCACCGGGACCGTGATCAGCGACGCCCTGGACATGGCCGGCGTGAGCGGCGGGGTGGGCCTGCCGGAGGCCGCCGTGCGGTCCCTGGCCGCCGGCTGCGACCTGCTGTGCCTGGGCCGGTTCTGCTACGCCGACGGCGTCGCGGCGGTGCGCGCGGCGATCACCGGCGCTGTGCGCAGCGGCCGGCTGCCCGGCGAGCGGCTGGAGGAGGCGGCCGAGCGGACGGCCGCGCTGCGCGCCTGGACCGCCGAGCGGGCCCCGGCCGCCGGGGAGGACGCCCCGGCGGTGCCGGCCGGGCTGGACGGTGCCCGCCGCGCGGTGGCCGTCGACGGCCCGCTGCCCGCCGCCGGGGACCGGGCCGACCCGGTCGTCGTCGAGCTCGACGTGCCGGCCGGGATCGCCGTCGGCGACGTGCCCTGGGGGCTCGCCCCGTGGTTCCCGGACACCGAGCGGGTGGACGCCTCCGCCGAGGGCCCCGGCCCCGTCCTCCGCCGGGCGGGGGCGCGCCCGGTGATCGCGGTCGTGCGCGACGCCCACCGGTACCCGGCAGTGCGCGCCTACGTCACCGAGCTGTGCACGCTGCGGCCGGACACCGTGGTCGTGGAGATGGGCCTGGCGGCGTGGCGCCCGCCGGCCCGCACGCACGTGTGCAGCCACGGCGCGTCCCGCGTCAGCGGCCAGGCCGTCGCGGAGCTGCTGGGCCGGACCGAACCCGCGGTGGCGGCCCGGCACGGCGGGAGCGGCTGAGCAGCCCACCGAGGGAGTAGGGTGAGTGCGCCGTCCGGATCCGACCCGGGCGGCGCACCCGGCGATCTGGAGGCGGCAGGTATGACCTCGGGCCACCGCGGCACCGCGCAGCGCGGAGCGCAACACCCGCGCCCCTGTGCACCGCCCCTCCGATTCACGGCATAATCGCAGCATGCGCCTCTCTGCCCGGGTCGATTACGCGTTGCGCGCCGCGGCCGAACTCGCAGCCGCCAGTGGCGGCCCGGTTACGGCCGAACAACTCGCGCGCGCCCAGGCCATTCCCGGAAAATTCCTCGAAAACATCCTCACCCAGCTGCGCCGCGCCGGCCTGGTGCGCAGCCAGCGCGGCCCCGTCGGCGGCTACTGGCTGGCGCGCCCGTCCGCAGAGATCTCGCTGGCGGACATCATCCGCGCGGTCGACGGCCCGCTCGCCAACGTGCGCGGCGAGCGCCCAGAGGACGTCGACTACGAAGGGGCGGCCCGCAGCCTGCAGCAGGTGTGGATCGCCCTGCGCGCCAATGAGCGCTCCATCCTCGAAGGCGTCACCCTGGAGCACCTGTCCACCGGCGAGCTGCCGGACGCGGTGCGCCGCCTCGCCGAGGACCCGGAGGCGTGGGCCAGCTAGGGCGTGTCGGGTGGGCACCTGCACTGCTGCGCGGCGCCCTGGCACCCCCCTCGCGGCGTTCTCCTCTCCTCGACAGGGAAAACCCCGCCCTGACTCCTCCGCCGGCCTAGCGACGGGTGCACCGCCGACACCGCTCGCGACAAACGCCACCCACCCAACACGCCCCAGGCGTACCCGGTGGACACCTGCCCTGCTGCGCGGCGCCCCGCCACGCCCCTCGCAGCGTTCTCCTCAACCGAGGGGCGAGGAGGAGAAGCGGGCCCGCCCGCTCCCCTGCCCCGGCCGTGCGGCGGACGCACCCCGGGGCACCGCTCGCTGCGGACACGACCCACCACGCGCGCCCCAGCCGGCGCATCCCCGCGGAGGCCCGTCCGGCGCACCCGCGCGCCCGCCCGGCCGCAGCCGAGTGCTCTCGCGGCGGCTGAGCGCCGCAGGCGGCACACCGGCACAGAACTGCGGCGGGGCCGCCCGGATTCTCCCGGGCGGCCCCGCCGCAGTCGTTCTCTCGGCCAGGTCTGCTGGCTCTGCATGTCTTCCGGCCGCGGGGACCGGGTTCGCGGGGCGCCGTGAGCGCCCGCGCACCTCCGGCGTACGCCGCAGCGGGCCGCCGCGCGCACCGCGCAGGCCGCTACACGCCGACCATGTCGACGACGTCGGGCACGCGGTCCGGCACCCGGTCGAGCCCCTCGGGCACCGCGTCGGAACCCACCGAGTCGCCGAGCATCGCCGCCTCCTGGAGCTCTGCGAGCGCAAGGTGGTCGGCGACCTCGCGGAGCACCTGCGACAGCGGAACGCCCAGCGCACCGCAGATCGAGGAGAGCAGCTCGGAGGAGGCCTCCTTCTGTCCGCGCTCGACTTCCGACAGGTACCCCAGAGACACGCGCGCCTCGGCCGACACCTCGCGGAGGGTGCGGCCCTGTCGCTGCCGGAGCCGCCGTAGCACGTCACCGAGCAGGTGACGAAGCAGGACCATCATTCGCGCTCCCTCCCAGCGGTCGCGACCTTCATGAAAACACCGTACCTGTCACCCGTCCGATCGTGACACCGCATGACCAGCTGTTCGCTGGAGGGGTAACACGGTCCTGTTGACGATTTGTTCCCCGCAGCGGCCGTCCTGAACGGTCCAGGAGGTCTCAACCGCGGGTGATGCGGACCACCGTGCCCCCGCTGGCGGCACACCGGGCGCCCACTTCAGCGGGTGCGGAGGGACCGCCGGGAAAGGGGCCGATACAGGCGGTGAGCAGCGCCAGAGCGCGCTCGGCGGTGGCCGCCCGGATGGCCGGCCTGCCGCCGGGGAGGTCGAACCGGACGGCCCGCACGGCGCCCCCCGGCACGGCCGCGGCGGCGTAGACGCGGCCCACGGGCTGGCGGTCCTGCGGCTGGGGCCCGGCCACGCCGGTGACGGCGAGGCCGAAACCGGCCGTCAGCGATCGGCGGGCCCCGAGCGCCATCTGGACTGCCACGTCGGGGTGCACGGCGCCGGCGCGGTGCAGCAGCTGCGGATCGACGCCGAGCAGGCCGGCCTTCACGCCGGTGGCGTAGGAGACCACGCCGCCCCGGTAGACCGCCGAGGCGCCCGGTACGGAGGTGACCAGCGCACCGATGAGGCCGCCGGTCAGTGACTCGGCGGTCGCGAGGGTGGCGCCGGACGCGGCGAGCGCGGCCACTGCTGCAGCGGCGCGTTCACCCGCGGGGCCGTCCGCGCCGGAGGCAGCGGGGGCGGGTGCGCCGCTGCGGGCTTCCGGCATCGTCGGCGCCTCCCTTCGCTGTCGGGGCTGGCGGGGCGGGTTCGGCGGGCGGTGCCGGCGCAGCGGGCGTCCGCCCGCCGAACCCGCCCTAGGACTCCGCGGTCCCCGCGGTGCCCTTGCGGCGGGCCTCGGCGCGCAGCCGCAGTGCCTGGACGACGTAGTCGCCGCCGGTGATCAGGGTGACGGCGAGCGCGGCGCCCATCACGATGTGGGCGATGACGTGCAGCGGATCCGGCAGCGGGAACAGGTAGACCGCGATCGCCACGATCTGCAGCACCGTCTTCAGCTTGCCGCCGCGGCTGGCCGGCATCACGCCGTAGCGGATCACGGCGAACCGCAGCAGGGTGATGCCGAGCTCGCGCACGAGGATGGCGATGGTCACCCACCACCACAGCTCGCCGAGCATCGACAGCACCACGAGCGCGGAACCGGTCAGTGCCTTGTCCGCGATCGGGTCGGCGAGCTTGCCGAAGTCGGTGACCAGGTTGCGCCGCCGGGCCAGCTCGCCGTCGACCCGGTCGGTGACGGCGGCGATCACGAACACGGCGAAGGCGGCGTAGCGCCAGGCCGGCTCGGGCAGGAACATGAACACCACGAACACCGGCACCATCACCAGCCGACTGATGGTGAGGATGTTGGCGATGTTGAGCACCGGGACGTGCGGTGCAGGGGCGGGGCTCTGCGCACTCATCGCGGGTCTGCCTCGGCTTCCAGATCGACACCGAACGCGCCGGTGACGACGGCGGGCACCAGGTCGCCGGGGCGCACGTCGCCGCAGCCCGCGACGACGGTGCTGCCGTCGACCTCGGGTGCCTGGTGGGCGGCGCGGCCTTCGAACACCCCGTCGCCGAGGCCGGTTTCGACGAGCACCTCGACACGCGTGCCGATGCGCTCTTCGGAGCGCTGTGCCATGAGCTCCTCCGCGAGCCGGTTGAGTCGGTCCACCCGGTCGGCGACCACGTCCTCATCCAGCTTGCCGGAGTGGCCGGCCGCCTCGGTTCCGTCCTCGTCGGAGTAGCCGAAGACGCCGATCGCGTCCAGTCGCGCCTCCTGGAGGAAGGCGGTGAGCTCGCCGAACTCCTCCTCGGTCTCGCCGGGGAAGCCGGCGATGAAGTTGGAGCGCGCGCCCGCCTCGGGCGCCAGCTCGCGCACGCCGGCCAGCAGCTCCAGGAAGCGCTCCCGGTCGCCGAACCGGCGCATCCGGCGCAGCAGCGGGCCGCTGGCGTGCTGGAACGACAGGTCGAAGTAGGGCACGACGCCGGGCGTCCCGGTGATGACCTCGACCAGCCCGGGGCGCACCTCGGCCGGCTGCAGGTAGCTCACCCGGACCCGGTCGATGCCCTCGACGCCGGCCAGCCGCGGCAGCAGCTTCTCCAGCGCGCGCAGGTCGCCGAGGTCCTTGCCGTAGGAGGTGGAGTTCTCACTGACCAGGAACAGCTCGCGGGCGCCCTGCTCGGCGAGCCACTCGGCCTCGCGCACGACCTCGTCGGGCTGGCGGGACAGCGAGGCGCCGCGGAAGGCGGGGATCGCGCAGAACGTGCAGCGGCGGTCGCATCCGGAGGCGATCTTGAGGTTGGCCACCGGGCCGCCGGCGAGCCGCTTGCGCGGGATGCGCGGGCCGGACGCCGGGGCGATCCCTTCGGGCATCGCGTCCAGCGTCCCGGGGGCCGCACCGCCCTGGCCGTGGCCGGGGACGTGGGTGTCGGCGCCGTGCCGCTCGACCGGGGAGATCGGCAGCAGGGTGCGGCGGTCGCGCGGCGCATGCGGCACCAGGGCCTTGCCGGCGAGGACGTCGTCGAGGCGGTCGGCGATACCGGAGTAGTCGTCGAACCCGATGACCTGGGCCTCGGGCAGGGCGTCGGCGAGTTCGCTGCCGTACCGCTCAGCCATGCAGCCGGCGGCAACGACCTTGGCGCCGCGGTCCGCGGCGCCGAGCAGCGCGTCGATCGAGTCCTGCTTGGCGGCCTGGATGAAGCCGCAGGTGTTGACCACCACGACGTCGGCCTCGCCGCCGGCGTCGCCGTCGACGAGGTCCCATCCCCCGGACGCCAGCCGACCGGCGAGTTCTTCCGAGTCGACCTCGTTGCGTGCGCACCCGAGGGTGACGAGTGAGACAGTACGGCGCGATGTCATGGCTTCCAAGATTAGGGGAATCGTCCACCCGGAGTGACCGGCTTGGCCACCAGCCTAGATGTTCTCCCCGCCGCCCTGGCCACCGCCCGGCGCACACCCCGCTTCCGTGGGCACGCTCCACCGCCCGAACCTGCCGCGGTGCGGCCGCGCGCCGCGCAGCTGCCGCGCCCGGCTCCGCTGCGGCGCACCGCAGGACGGCGGTGCGCCCGCGGGATGCTCTCCTCCCGGCCGTTCCCGGCGGCAGGCGGCGCGGTCAGCGCAATCAGCCTTCGGCGTCCTCGGTCGAGACGGTGAAGCGCTTGACCGCGCCGCGGGTGCCGAGGCTGCCCTGGTCGACGCCGTTGACCTCCATCCGGACGCCCGCGGTGTTTCCGACGTGGAAGTGGAGCTCCTTCTCGTCACTCCACTCGCGGGACTCGCCCTTCTTCATGGCGCCGGTGTAGACGGTCTCGCCGTTGTGCCCGGTGACGCTCACCCACGTGCGGCGCTCCGCGGTCATCCGGACGGTCACCTTCTCGGGCCGCTTCTCCCCGGCGACGGTGCCCGACGCCGACGCCTCGGCGCGCTCCACCGCTGCCGAGCGGAGGTCCTGTGCCTCGCGCCGGGCCTCCTCCTTCGCGCGCAGCTGCGCGGCCGAGTACGCCTGCGCCTTGGCGTCGCGCGCCTCCTCGGCCGCGCCCGCCTGCTGCCCGGTGCCGGCCGCGGCGGTGTCTGCGGTGTCGGGCCAGGCCCGCACGCCGGCGACGACCGCCCCCACCAGCAGCAGAGCGGCCACCCCGAGCGGCCAGGCGCGGCGGAGTACGGTGCGGCGCCGCCCGCGGAGCGGCGGAGCACCGGCCAGGGCAGAGCTGGGCCACTCCCCCTCGACGCTGATGCGGCCCAGCACGGCGGGCAGCGGCCCGGCGCTCGGCGCGCGGAAGACGCCGTCGTCCCCGCGCCACCCCGCACCCCACTCCCCCGCTGCGCGCTCTGCGGCCTGCTCGGCCGCGCGGCCCGCCGCCCGGGTGCGCCGGGTGCGCGGCCCC